>JAMPXO010000023.1 GCA_023701125.1 Vicinamibacteria bacterium
CACGGTGGTCGCGGCGACCTCGGTGGCGGTGGTCGCCTCGGTGAACACGATCGCCGGCTCCACGGCCAGCACCGCCGCGCGCAGCGCGGGCAGCAGCGTCGCCGCCGGGCCCTTGGCGCGAGCCACCAGGCCGACGGAGCGGCTCGGCTCCATCGGCAGGTGCAGGTACGGGCGCGGCTCCTCGCCCACCGAGCGCACCTTGTGGTCGCGCGTCACGCCGACGATCTCGTGCGGGTCCTGGTCGAAGCCGCTCAGGTACACGCGCTGGCCGAGCGCGCCGCCCTGCGCGAAGTAGCGCCGGGCGAAGGTCTGGTTGACGATCGCCACCTTGCGCTTCGCAGCCAGGTCGCTCTCGTCGAAGATCCGGCCCTCGACCAGCGGCACGCCGACCGCCGCGAAGTAGTCGGGCCCGATCTCGACGACGTCCACCGGCGTGCCGTCGTCGTCCGGCTGGTGCTGGCCCTGGATCCGCACCGACTCCAGGTTGACGTCGGGGGCCAGCGGCAGGCGGGTGGCCAGCGCCACGGACTCGACCCCCGGCACCGCCCGCAGCGCCTCCAGGATCCGCGGCCGCAGCGCGGTCGCGCGCTCCGCGTCGTAACCGTTCATGCCGAGGTTGAAGCCCAGGCTGGCGACGCGGTCGGGCTCGAAGCCGAGGTCGGTGCCGCGCGCCTTGTCGAGGCCGCGCACCAGCAGCGCGCCGGCGACCAGCAGCACCAGCGACAGCGCGAGCTGGCCGACGACCAGCGCGTCGCGCAGCGCGAAGCGGCGGCGCACCGAGCCTTCGCCGGTCGCGTCGGCCTTCAGCGACGGGACGAGGTCGGGCTTCGACGCGCTCAGCGCGGGCACCAGGCCGAACAACACGGTGGTCACCAGCGACGCCGCGGCGGCGAAGGCCAGCACCCGCCAGTCGGGGCTGAAGTCGAAGTGCAGGGGCAGCGGCAGATCGTCCATCGGCAGCCGGTTCAGCGCCTGGCCCGAGAAGTGGGCGATGGCCAGGCCGGCCGCTCCGCCGAGGGCGGCCAGCACCAGGCTCTCGGCCAGCATCTGTCGCACCAGCCGGCCGCGGCTGGCGCCGATCGCCACCCGCAGCGCCAGCTCGCGGCGGCGCGACGCGCCGCGCGCCAGCAACATGTTGGCGACGTTGGCGCAGGCCACGACCAGCACCAGCCCGACCGCCGACAGCAGCACCGCGGAGGCGGCCTTCACGTAGCCGTCGAGCATCGGGTGGAAGCGCACGTCGGCGGCCGGCTTCAGCGACGGCCTGGCCTTGTCGTTGGTGTCGGGGTACTCGGTGCGCAGCCGCGCGTACAGCGTCTCGACCTGGGCCCGCGCCTGCTCGAGCGTCTGCCCTTCCGCGAGTCGGCCCTTGAGGAACAGCCAGCGCGTGCCGCGGCGCTCCAGCCGGGTCGTGCCCGGGTCCTTGTCGGTCGTCGCCTGCGCGCCCATGAAGTTGAGGCGGTCGACCATCGCGATCGGCACCCAGAACTCCGGCGACAGGCCGGGCAGCGTGCCCTGGAACGTGGCGGGTGCTATGCCGACGACGTCGTACTTCGTGCCGGAGAGTTCCAGCGTCTCGCCCAGCACGCCCTCGCGGCCGGCGAAGCGGCGCTGCCACAGGCCGTGGCTCAGCACCACGACCGGCCGCGCGCCGGACGACGCGTCGTCCTCGGCCAGGAAGCCGCGGCCGATCGTGGGCGCCACCTTCAGCACGTCGAAGTAGTTGGCGCTGACCGTTTCACCGGTGGCGAGCGCGGGTGCGCTGCCGCTCGACACGATCCCGCGCACGAAGCCGTGGGCGGCGACCGCCTCGAACGCGGGCACGCTCGCACGGATGTCCTGGTAGTCGGGATAGGAGGTGGTGAACTGCGGGAGGTCGTCGTTGACGCCGGTGTAGATCTCGACCAGCCGCTCGGGCTCGACGACCGCGCTCTCCCGGAACAGCACGGCGTTCACCACGCTGAACAGCGTGGTGTTGAGGCCGATGCCGAGCGCCAGCGAGGCCACCGCGACGGCGGTGAATGCCGGCCGCCGCCACAGCTGCCGTGCCCCGAACTTCAAGTCGTTGAACAAATTCTCCAAGCGTCCTCCCGCTGCTCACCTTACGCGCCAGGCCCGGCCGAGGTTCAATAGAAGACGCCTCGGGCCTCAGAACAAGCGCAGCCACCGAGACGCCGAGTTGACGAGCGGAGGTTAGGCGCTATCTTGCGCAAGTGAAGACCCGTGTGCCATCGAGGGGGCCGATTCGCCTGCCCACCGAGTTCCGTTGCCTGGACCGGCTCGAGGCCGCCCCTGCGTTCGATCGACCCAACCTCGGCCTGGTCGACTGGCTCCTCGCCTGCCCGCACAAGGGTTTCTTCGAAGAGATCCCGTCGGAGTCCACCGACTCGTTGTGATCGACCCCTTCCAGGGCGCATGACTGAGCCCCTTCCCAGCAGCCGGATCATGTCGTCGACCGTGATGCACTGGGTCGGCCGGCTCTTCTTCTGGATCGGCGGCTGGAAGGTCGTCGGCCGCAAGCCCGAGATCGCGAAGTACGTCGCGATCGCCGTGCCCCACACCACCAACTGGGACGGCATCTGGTTCTTCGCCGCCGGCTGCATCCTGCGGATGGAGGTCTGCTTCCTCGGCAAGCACTCGCTGTTCGTGGGGCCGTTCGGCTGGTTCCTGCGGGCGATGGGCGGCATCCCGCTCGACCGCGGCCGGCGCCACAACATGGTCCGCCAGGCGGTCGACTGGCTGCAGCGCGCCGACCGCCTGTGCATCGGCATCGCCCCCGAGGGCACCCGCAAGTGGACGCCGGGCTGGCGGCTCGGCTTCTACCACATCGCCCGCCAGGCCGGGGTGCCGATCGTGTTGTGCTACGCCGACTACGCGAAGAAGGAGGCCGGCGTGCTCGACGAGCCGTTCTGGCCGACGGGCGACGTCGAGGCCGACTTCGCGCGGCTGCGGGCGATCTACGAGCCGATCGTCGCCGGCCGCCCGGAGAACCGCGGCCCGATCGTGCCGCTGCCAGCCGCGGCCCCCGCCGAGTAGATCAGCCGCGCTTCGGGCGGTAGCGGCTGGCACTCACCGCGCGGCCGCGGATCGACTTGCCCTTCAGCCCCTCGAGGATGCGCTCGGCCTCGGCCTCCTTGACCTCGACCAGCGAGAAGCGGTCCGTGATCTCGATCGCGCCCAGCGCGCGGCCGGTGACGCCCGTCTCGCCGGTGATCGCGCCCACCAGGTCGCCCGGGCCGACCTTGTGCAGGCGACCGACCGAGATGTAGAGCGGGACGAAGTCGGGGTCGCCGCCCGCGGCGACCTTCGGGCGGCGCGGCTTGAGGCCCGGCTCGGCGGCCTCGGGCCGCGACGGCCGCGGCTCCTTGCGCTCCCAGGGCGTCTCGGGCCGCGCTGCTCCGGGCGCTTCGCCGAAGGACGGCACGCGCCGCGCGGGCCGCTCCTCGCGATCGAAGCGCTCCGTCGGGGCCGGGGAATCGCCGAAGCCGAAGCGCTCCGCCCGCCCCAGGCGCTCGGGCTTCGCCCGTTCGGGCTTGGCGTTGTCGGGCTGGGCGTGCTCGGGCTTCGCGGGCCGCTCCGCGCGGTCGAAGCGCGGGCTCTTCACGGGCTTCTCGCCGCGGTCGAAGCGCTTCTCGGCCCGCTCGCGGTACTCGCGCGGGGCCGCCGGCGCCGGGATGTCCGCCTCCTCGCCGCCGCGCTCCGTCGCCTCGCGCAGCAGGTGGACCGCGGCCGCGGCGACGTCCATCACGTCGAACTCCTCGCTGAGGCTGGCCACCACGCCGCGGGCGTCGGCGCCCGCGCCCGCCAGCAGCGCCTCGCGCAGCGACGCCCGGGTCAGCTCCAGCCGCCGCGCGCGCAGGTCGGCGACGGTCGGCACCGGCAGCAGCTCCAGCCGTCGCCCGGTCAGCCGCTCGACGTTCTTGAGCAGCGCACGCTCGCGCGGCTCGCACAGCGAGATGGCGACGCCCTCGCGGCCGGCGCGGCCCGTGCGGCCGATGCGATGCACGTAGACCTCGGCCGAGCTGGGGATGTCGTAGTTGAAGACGTGGGACAGGCGGCCGATGTCGAGGCCGCGGGCGGCGACGTCGGTGGCCAGCACCAGCTCGACGGCGCCGTCGCGGAAGCGGCGCATGACGCGGTCGCGCTGCGCCTGCGACAGCCCGCCATGCAGCGACTCGGCGCGGTAACCGCGGCCGTTCAGCGCCTCGGACAGCACGTCGACCTCGTTGCGGGTGCGGCAGAAGACCAGCGCCGAGGTCGGGCCCTCGATGTCGAGCACGCGGGCCAGCGCGTCGAGCTTGTGCGCGCGGGGCACCACGTAGGCGACCTGACGCACCTTGGGCAACTCGCCCTTCGGCGTCTTCTCGTCGCCCAACTGCAGCTTGACCGGGTCCTTCAGGTGGCCGCGGGCCATCGAGGCGATGCGCGGCGGCAGGGTGGCCGAGAACAGCGCCGTCTGGCGGACCTCGGGCAGCGCCTGCAGCAGCGCGTCGAGGTCCTCGGCGAAGCCCATGTCGAGCATCTCGTCGGCTTCGTCGAGCACCACCGCCTTGACCCCGGCGAACGACAGCGTCTTGCGTCCGAGGTGGTCGAGCGCACGACCGGGGGTGGCGACGACGACGTCGACCCCGCGCTCCAGCGCGCGGAACTGCAGCGACAGCGCCTGGCCGCCGTAGATCGGCAGCACCCGCACCCCGAAGCCGCGGCCGTAACGGTGCATCGCCTGCGCGACCTGCATCGCCAGCTCGCGAGTCGGCACCAGCACCAGGACCGCCGGGCTCTTGCCGCGAACGCCCTCGGCGAACAACCGCTGCAGCAGCGGCAGCGCGAACGCCGCCGTCTTGCCGGTGCCGGTCGCCGCCTGCCCCAGCAGGTCGCGGCCCTCGAGCAGCGGCGGGATGGCGGCCTTCTGGATCGGCGTGGGCTCCTCGTAGCCGAGCTCCTCGAGCACGGTGAGCAGGCGCGGGGCGAGGCCGAGGTCGGCAAAAGCGGACGGGGTCTCAGTCTTCACGGCTCTGAGCTTACGCCCCGCGCTGCCCCGCGCGGACTTGGCGCGGCTCCGCCGGCGCGCTAAATTGATGGGCCCGGGCTGCCCAAGCCCCCGTTCGGGCCCGTCCACGAGCCCGCCCTTCGCGAAGGAATCAAAATGACCGCCACGACCCGCAACGCCGCTCTGCTCGACAAGCTCCGCATCAAGGACGTCAACCCCGGCGCCTCCTGGGGCGCGGACGGCTGGATCGACGACCCCGCGGGCGAACTGTTCCCCTCGTTCAACCCGACGACGGGCGAGCGCATCGCGTCGGTGCGGCTGGCCACCGCGGCCTCGTACGAGACGGTGATGGCGAAGGCCAGCGAGGCGTTCCTGACCTGGCGCATGGTGCCGGGCCCGAAGCGCGGCGAGGTCGTGCGCGACCTGGGCCAGGCGCTGCGCGAGATGAAGGAGCCGTTGGGCGATCTCGTCTCGCTGGAGATGGGCAAGATCCGCGCGGAAGGCCACGGCGAAGTGCAGGAGATGATCGACATCTGCGACTTCGCGGTCGGTCTCTCGCGCCAGCTCTACGGCCTGACCATGGCCTCCGAGCGCCCGGCCCACCGGATGATGGAGCAGTGGCACCCGCTGGGTGTCGTCGGCATCATCACCGCGTTCAACTTCCCCGTCGCCGTGTGGGCGTGGAACACGGCTCTGGCGGCGGTCTGCGGCGACCCGGTCGTGTGGAAGCCGGCCGGCCCGACCCCGCTGTGCGGCATCGCGGTCCAGCACATCGCCAACAAGGTGATGGCCGACCACGGCCTGGCCGGCGTGTTCACGATGATTCAGGGCCAGGGCCGGGTGATCGGCGAGAAGATGCTGAACGACCCGCGCATGCCGCTCGTCTCGTTCACCGGCTCGACCAGCGTCGGCAAGCGGGTCGCGGCCCAGGTCGCGCAGCGCTTCGGCCGCACGATCCTCGAGCTCGGCGGCAACAACGCGATCGTCGTCACCGAGGACGCCAACCTCGACCTGGCGACGCGCGCGATCCTGTTCGGCGCGGTCGGCACCGCGGGCCAGCGCTGCACGTCGACCCGCCGCATCATCGTCCACAAGAAGCTGGCGGCCGAGCTGACCGCGCGCCTGGTCAAGGCCTACGGCCAGGTCCGGATCGGCGACCCGCTCGACGCGGCGACGCTGATGGGACCGCTGGTGGTGCCGGAGGCGCTCGACGACATGTGGAAGGCGCTCGAGGCGGCCAGGGCCCAGGGCGGCGAGATCCTGTGCGGCGGCAAGAAGCGCCCCGACCTCGGCCCCCAGTTCGTGGAGCCGACGATCGTCAAGATGCCGTCGCAGACCGCGATCGTGAAGGAGGAGACCTTCGCGCCGATCCTGTACGTGCTCGAGTACGAGGACTTCCAGGACGCGCTGGCGATCCACAACGGCGTGCCGCAGGGCCTGTCGTCGGCGATCTTCACCGAGAGCATGCGCAAGGCCGAGGAGTTCGTCTCGCCCAAAGGCTCGGACTGCGGCATCGCCAACGTCAACATCGGCACCTCGGGCGCCGAGATCGGCGGCGCGTTCGGCGGCGAGAAGGAGACGGGCGGCGGCCGCGAGTCCGGCTCCGACTCGTGGAAGGTCTACATGCGCCGCCAGACCAACACGATGAACTGGTCGATGAACCTGCCGCTGGCCCAGGGCATCCACTTCGGCGACTAGGCCGTCTCGCTCCGCGCCGCCTTGATGTCCAGGGCGGCGCGGAGCAGCATTGCCGCACGGCGAGAGCGGCGCCCCCCGGCCGCAAGAACTCGCCGGGGACGGTCCACCATGGATTCGCTCGCACGCCGCACCGCCGCTCTCCTCCTCTTCCTGCTCGCCCTCGCCGCGCCGACGCTCCGCGCCGGCGCCCCGCCTGCGCTCGCCGACCCGCCGCCGCGGCTCGTGCTGCTGATCGCGGTCGACCAGATGCGCTACGACTACCTGACCCGCTTCGGGTCGGACTTCGAGGCGGGGCTGAAGCAGCTCTTCGACACGGGCGCCGTGTTCACCAACGCCCACCTCGACCACTACCCGTCGGTGACCGCGGTGGGCCACGCCACGATGCTGACGGGCGCGCTGCCGTCCGTGTCGGGGATCGTCGGCAACGACTGGTACGAGCGCGCGCTGAAGCTGCCGGTCGACGGCGTCGCGGACCCGGGCGTGCAGGTCGTGGGCCACACCGGCGCGGGCGGCACGGGCGCCTCCCCGCACCGCCTGCGGGTCAGCACGATCGGCGACGAGCTGAAGCTCGCGGGCCGCGACTCGCGGGTGATCACCGTGTCGTTCAAGGACCGCAGCGCGATCCTGATGGGCGGGCGGATGGCCGATGCCGCGTACTGGTACCGCAACGGTGGCTTCGTCACCAGCAGCTGGTACCGCCCCGAGCTGCCCGCCTGGGCTCGAGAAGCGATGGCCGCGGGGCTGGTCGAGAAGTGGCGGGGCCGCGAGTGGCGGGCACTGACCCGCGGGCCGGGGCCCGGCCCGTTGTTCACGACGCTGCCGACCGCTCCGGGCGGCCCCTTCGACATGGCCCTGCCCGCCACCGCGTTCGGCAACGAAGCGATCGCCGACTTCGCGATCGCGGCTCTCGCCGGCGAGGGGCTCGGCACCCGCGAGGCGACGGACGTGCTGGCGGTCAGCTTCTCGTGCCACGACTACGTCGGTCACGGCAAGGGACCGCATTCGCCGGAAGCGGCGGACATCACGCGGCGCATGGACCGCGTGATCGGCAGGCTGCTGGCGGCGGTGGAATCCCGGGTCGGGCTGGCGCGGACACTGGTGGTGCTGACGGCGGACCACGGCGTCTCGCCCGTGCCCGAGGAGATGGCCGCACGCAAGATGGCCGGCGGACGCCTGGAGCGCGAGGAGTTGCGCAAGGCCGCGACGGCCGCGCTGGAAGCGGCGCACGGCCCGGGCGCCTGGGTCCAGGCGCGGGCGGGCACGACGCTGCACCTGAACCGGGCGCTGATCGCCGAGCGCCGGCTCGACCTCGAGGCGCTGGCGCGCACGGCCGCGGACCGCATCGAGGAACTCCCCGGCGTGTGGCGCGCCTACACCCGCGGCGAGATGCGCGAGGGACGGGTCGGGCCCGACCCGTGGAGCCGTCGTGTCGCGCGGAGCTTCGACGTCGAGCGCTCGGGCGACGTCGAGGTGCTGCTGCAGCCGTACTGGATCGCGTCGGGCAACGCGGCGACCCACGGCTCCCCGTGGTCGTACGACACCCACATCCCGCTGATCCTGTCGGGCCCCGGCTTCCGCGCGGGCCGCTACGACGGCGCGGTGACGCTCAACGACCTGGCCCCGACGCTGGCCACGGTGCTGGCCGTCGAGACCCCGAGCGGCGCCGCGGGCCGGGTGCTGGTCGAGGCGCTGCTCCCGCTTGACCTCGCGCACAGGCGCCCTTAGGCTGGCCGTTCCCACGAACACAGCCGAGCGAAATGAACCCTCCTCGTTTCTCCCTCCCCCGGGTCGATCTCGACGGCCGCTCGGTGCTGATCACCGGCGGCACGGGCAGCTTCGGCCATCGCTTCGTGCACACCGTCCTGGCCCGCCACCGGCCCCGGCGGCTGCTGGTCTACTCGCGCGACGAGCAGAAGCAGTTCGAGATGGCGCGAGCGTTCCGCAGCGACCAGCACCCGTGCCTGCGTTTCGTGATCGGCGACGTGCGCGACCGCGACCGGCTGCGACTGGCCCTGCGCGACGTGGACGACGTGGTCCACGCCGCCGCGCTGAAGCACGTGCCGACCGCCGAGGCCAACCCGTTCGAGTGCATCCGCACCAACGTGCTGGGCGCCGAGAACCTGGCCCAGGCGGCGATCGAGGCCGGCGTCCAGCGGGTGCTGGCGCTGTCGTCGGACAAGGCGGTCAACCCGATCAACCTCTACGGGGCGAGCAAGCTCGCCGCGGACAAGATCTTCGTCGCTGCCAACCAGGAGTCCGGTCGGGCGGCCACCCGCCTGTCGGTGGTTCGCTACGGCAACGTGGTCGGTTCGCGGGGCAGCGTGGTGCCCCACTACCGGGAGCTCGCCGCGCAGGGGCGCGGCCCGCTGCCGATCACCGATCCGCGCATGACGCGCTTCTGGATCACCCAGCAGGAGTGCGTGAACCTCGTGCTGTCCAGCCTCGCCCAGATGCGCGGCGGCGAGATCTTCGTGCCCAAGATCCCGAGCCTGCGCATCGCCGACCTCGGCCGCGCCCTGGCCCCGGGCCTGGAGCAGCAGGTCGTCGGCATCCGACCCGGCGAGAAGCTGCACGAGGCGCTGCTGACCGAGGACGACGCGCGCGCGGCGGTCGATCTCGGCGACCGCTACGTGATCGAGCCGACCTGGTGGTCGCAGCAGACGTACCTCGGCGCAGGCACCTCGCGGCTGCCGGAGGGTTTCCGCTACACGAGCGACCAGGGCTGCGATGCCGTGGACGCGGCCCGGCTCGCCGAGTTGCTGGAAGACGCCGGGTGAGCGTGGCGACGCGGGTCCTGGTCCTCGGCGGCGGCGGGCTGCTGGGCCACCACCTGCTGGCGGAGCTCGGGTCGCGCCATGAGACCTGGGCCGGCGTTCGTGGCTCGGCCCAGCCGTTGCTGGCGCGCAGGCTTTGCCCGGTGGCTCGCCTGGTCGACCTCGATGCGGACGCCTTCGACACCGTGATCGCGGCGTTCGAGCGGGCGCGGCCGACCGTGGTCGTCAACGCGCTCGGCCTCGTCCGCCAGCGCCTGCGCCACGGCGACGAGGCCGCGGCGATCGCCACCAACGCGCTGTTTCCACACCAGCTGGAGCGGCTGTGCGCCGGTGCCGGCGCGCGGCTCGTGCAGGTCAGCACCGACTGCGTCTTCTCCGGCCGGCGTGGGCCGTACGGCGAGGACGACGCGCCGGACCCGGTCGACCTGTACGGCCGCACCAAGCTGCTCGGAGAGCCGCGCGGCGCCGACACGCTGGTCCTCCGCACGTCGTTCGTCGGCCGCGAGCTGGGCAGCGACCGCGGCCTGCTCGAGTGGCTGCTGCGGCAGCCCGGGCCGACGGTGCCGGGCCACGGCAACGCCCTGTTCTCGGGCCTCTCCGCGGGCGCCCTCGCCCGCGCCATCGGCGTGGCGATCGAGCGTGGCCTGCGCGGCCTCTACCACGTGGCCGCCGAGCCGATCTCCAAGCACGACCTGCTGCTGCGGCTGGTGGCGGCGCTCGGCCTTCCGCTCCGGGTCGTGCCCCACGACGAGCCGCGGATCGACCGCCGACTCGACGGGCGCCGGTTCGCCGCGGCCACGGGACTGCCGCTGCTCTCCTGGAGCCAGATGGCCGAGGAGCTGACCGAGCCCGTGGGCGGGCGGGCATGAAGGTCGTCACCCTGCTCGGAACCCGGCCCGAGATCATCCGCCTCTCGCAGATCGTCCAGCGGCTCGACGCGTGCACGAACCACACCCTCGTCCACACGGGGCAGAACCACGACGCCGCGCTCTCGTCGAGCTTCTTCGAGGAACTGGGCCTGCGCGCCCCCGACGTCCAGCTCGGCATCGACGCGGCGACGCCGGCCGGCCGCATGGGCCAGGTCATTTCCCGTTTCGACGAGGTGCTGGAGCGGTCGACACCCGACCGCGTCGTGATCCTCGGCGACACCGACAGCGGGCTCGGCGCCCTGCCGGCCGCGCGCCGCGGCATCCCGATCTACCACCTCGAGGCGGGCAACCGCTGCCACGACCCGAGGGTGCCGGAAGAGCTCAACCGGCGGCTGATCGACCACGCGAGCGACGTGCTGCTCCCGTACACCGAGCGCAGCCGCGGCAACCTGCTGCGCGAGGGCATCCCGCCGGCGCGGACCTTCGTCGTCGGCAACCCGATCGGCGAGGTGCTGGCGGCCCACGAGCCGGCGATCGCGACCTCGACCGTGCACGAGCGGCTACGGCTGGGGCCGGCGCAGTACTTCCTGGCCACGGTCCATCGCGCCGAGAACGTGGACCCACCGGAGCGCCTGCGCTCGCTGTTCGCTGCCCTCGACGCCGTCGCCCGGCGGCACGCGAAGCCGGTGGTCGTCGGCGTCCACCCACGGACCGCCGATCGCCTGGCGCACGCGGGCTTCGCCCCCGACTCCTCCGCCGTGCGCCTGCTGCCTCCGTTCGGTCTCGCCGACTTCGTCCGCCTCGAGCGCGAGGCACTGGCGGTGCTGTCCGACAGCGGCACCGTCCAGGAGGAGTGCTGCCTGCTCCACGTCCCGTGCGTCACGCTGCGCGACAGCACGGAGCGGCCGGAGACGCTCGAGTGCGGCGCCGGCGTGCTGGCCGGGGTCGAGCCTGACAACGTGCTCCGGGCGCTCGCCACGGTGCTCGACTCGTCGCGCGACTGGAGCCCTCCGCCCGAGTACCTGCGCCGCGACGTCGCCGCGACCGTCGTGAAACTGGTCGTGGGGCGTTCGCCCGCTCGCCCATGAACGGCCTGCGCGCGGTCTTCGCCTATCGCGGCTATGTCTGGCGCAACGCCGTCAACGAGGTGCGCTACCGGTACGCGGGCAGCGGCATGGGCGTGTTCTGGAACGTGATCAACCCCGCGCTCCAGGTCGTCCTGTTCGGCGTGCTGTTCGGGCTCGCGCAGATCCCGCAGGACCTGACGGGACGGGAACGCTGGCTGCACCTGTGCCTGGGCCTGCTGCCCTGGCTCGGCTTCGCGGAGACGCTGGCCCGGGTCAGCCTCGCCTTCGTGCGCAGCGCAGGCCTGCTGCGCGTGACCAACGTGCCGCTCGAGGTCCTGGTGGCCGAGAGCACGCTGGCCTCGGCGCTCGGCGCGCAACTGGCGGTCGGCGTGCTGCTCGTCGCGGCGGTCGCCAGCGGGGTCGCGCTCCATCCACGACTGCTGCTGTTGCCGCTGGCCGTCGCCCTGCTCCACGCCTTCGCCTTCGGCCTCGGCCTGCTGCTGGCGAGTTGGCGGGCCTTCTTCGCCGACACCTCGGAGGTGTTGCGGGTCGTGACCCAGCTCTGGATGTGGACGATGCCGATCGCCTATCCGGAGGCGCTGGTCCCGGCCGCGCTGCGCCCGTGGCTCGGGCTCAACCCGCCGTGGGTCTACCTGCAGCAGATCCGGGCCCTCGGCCTGGGCCAAACCGACCTCGACCCTTCGTCCTGGCTGCTGATGTTCGGCTGGCCGATCGTCTCCTGCGCCGTGGGCCTGCTGGTCGTCCAGCGCCTGCGCTCGCAGGTGCTGGACGTGGCATGACGGCGCTGGTGTCGGCCGAAGGCGTCGGCAAGCAGTTCCGGATCTACTCTCGCCCGCTCGATCGCGCGATCGACTGGCTGACGCCTGCCCCGGCGCGGCGCGGCGTGGCGATCTGGGCCGTCCGCGGCGTCACCTTGAACGTGCGCCCGGGTTTCGTGCTGGGCGTGATCGGCCGCAACGGGGCAGGCAAGACCAGCCTGCTGCGGATGCTCGGGGGCTCGCTGTTGCCGACCGAGGGCCGCTGCGAGCGGCGCGGCCGGGTGTTGTCGCTGCAGGGGCTCAACCTCGCCCTCACCGGCGCGCTGACCGGCCGCCAGAACGTCGAGGTGGCTGCCTCCCTGTTGCGGCTGCCCACGGGCTACGCGCAGCGTCACATGGACCAGATCCACGAGTTCTCGGGGCTTTTCGAGTTCTTCGATCGCCCGGTCGGAACCTACTCCGCGGGCATGAGGGTCCGGCTCGCCTGCGCGACGTTCGCCTTCCTCGACGCCGACATCCTGCTGCTCGACGAGGCCCTCACCGGCGGCGACAGGTTCTTCGCGGAACGCTACTCCGCCCGGCTCGAGTCGCTGATCGCGGGCGGCGTCGGCGTGGTGATGGCCTCGCACAGCATGGACGCCGTGAAGCGGCACTGCCACGAGGTGCTGATCCTGGAACGCGGCGCGGTGGCCTTCCAGGGCGCGCCTGGCGAAGCCATCCGCCGCTACCTCGGCTCCCGGCCCTGAGACCGGAAACGGATGCGGGTCCTGGTCGTGGCGATGGTGGACAGCGTTCACACCGCCCGCTGGCTCGCCCCGCTGCAGGGTGCCGGCTGGGACGTGCACCTGTTCCCCAGCACGCCCCCGCAGCTTCCACACCCCCTCTCGTGCGGTGTCACGCTGCACGGTTACGGCCGCCGCCCGAAGTCTCTCGCTCCCGGCCTGACCTGGCGCTCGTTGTCGCTCGCGCAGGGGAAGCTCGGCCGCGTGGCGCAATGGCTCGCTCCGGAACCCCCGAAGCACGTCACGCTGCTGCGCCTGATAGAGCGCCTGCAGCCGGACCTCGTCCACTCGATGGAGACCCAATCCGCGGGTTACCTGACTGCGGCCGCGAAGGCGGAGGCGCACCGCTTCCCGCCCTGGCTGCACTCGTCCTGGGGCAGCGACATCTTTCTCTTCGACCGCCTCGCGGCCCACCGCGAGAACGTCCGCAGGGTGCTCGCGGCCTGCGACGCCTTCCACACCGACTGCCAGCGCGACGTGGCGCTGGCGCGCGATGCGGGCTTCAGGGGACGCATCGCGGCGGTGATCGCGGGCCAGGGCGGCCTGGATCTCGAGCGTGTCGCGGCGCTTCGCTCCACGGCTCCCCCGGCGCAGCGAACCGAGATCGTCGTCAAGGGCCACCAGGGCTGGGCGGGCCGCGGCCTGGTCGCGCTGCGCGCGCTCGACCTCGTGGCGCCCAGCCTGCGGGGCTTCCGGATCTCCGTGGTCAGCGCGCCGCCCGAGGTCCAGATCGCTGCCGAATTGCTCGCGCAGCGCCACGGGCTCCGCATCGACCTCGTGCCCCCCGGCACTCCTCACGACGAGATGCTCCGGCTTCACGGCCGGGCGCGGGTCTCCCTCGGCCTCGCCATCAGCGACGGTGTCGTCAACGCGATGCTCGAAGCGATGGCCATGGGGTCGTTCCCGATCCAGTCGGACACCGGCTGCGGCTGCGACTGGATCCACCACGGCGAGACCGGTTTCCTCGTGCACCCGGAAGACCCGGAGGCGGTGGCGGCGGCCCTGCGCGTCGCGCTGCACGACGACGCCATCGTGGATCGCGCGGCGGAGTCGAACGCCGAGACCGTGCGTCAGCGGCTCGACCAGCGCGTGGTGGGGCCGGAGATCCTGGCCCTCTATCGGGCGGTGGCGAGCTCGGCGCCCGCCCGCACCTCGGTGCCGACGCGGGCCGCGCGACCGCGACACCGCTGGCCGTGGCCGCTGGCCCACGAGTCCGCGGGGCTGCTCCTCTTCTGGATGCCGAAGGCCGGCTGCTCCACACTGACCGAGTGGTTCCTCGAAGCAGCCGGGCGCGCGGAGGCGCTGGCACGGCAGCCGGGCACGGGTCGCGAGCAGAAGGCCCACGGCTATCGCGACGGCGCGTGGTTCGTGGAGCAGGGCTTCAATGGCTCGCGCTGGAGCCGCGCCCGGCGGCTCGACGCGCTCTACGGTCGCGCCGACCTGACCCGGGTCGTCGTCGTCCGCAACCCGTTGCTGCGTCTCGTCTCGTCCTACTTCGCGACGCTCGGCGACCCCGTCGTCCAGCGCGAGATGCGCGCCAGCGGCCTTTCGCTGGGCGTGGACCCCGGTGCCGTGACCTTCCGCCGTTTCGTCGAGCTGCTGGAGGCCGTCGACCTCGACGAGTGCGACGCCCACGTGCGCCGCCAGCTCACCAACGACTGCTGGCACCGCTCGGTCGGCGTGGACCACGTCGTGCGCCTGGAGCGGCTGACGCCGGACTTCGACGCCCTGTGCGAGCGGCTCGGGTTGCCGCCCGTGCGGCGCGCACTGGGCGTGCGGCCGAAACGGCCTCGCGAGGACGCGGCCCACCCGAGCGCCGACGTCCCGTATCGCGAGCTGATGGCGGCGCTGCGGGCCGGCCGCGGCCTGCCGGCGAACGAGCAGTTCTACGACGACGTACTCGTGCAGCGGGCATCAGCGCTGTACGCGGACGACCTGCGCGTCCTCGGTTACCAGGGGCCCCGGGACCACTGAGACCGGGCGGCCCTCCGAAGGCGGCGGGGCAACAGGCGACCGACCCGCTTCCGCAACTCGAGCGCGACCCGGCGCGGGACACGAAGAGCCAGCGGCGGCCAGGCCGCGAGCGCGCGCCACCCTGCGCGCGCGGCGCGCCGCCACTCGTCGCGGTTCAGGTGCAGGCGCGCCAGCGCGACCAGGTGACGCGCCATCAACTGTCGTCGGCGCAGCGGGCCGAGCAGGCGGTCGGGCCCGAGCACCCGGTCGACCATCACCTCGCTGGCCTCGATCTGGCTGGCGGGGTCGAGCGCTGCGTTGGCGCCGTGCATGCGGACCCCGCTCAACGGCTCGTCGATCCCGAGCACGCGAGAGGTGCGGGCCACGGCGATCCAGAAGAGCAGGTCCTCCGCCACCCGCCGGCCCTCGTCGAAGCGCATGGCAGCGATCGCCTCCCGGCGCAGCATCACCGTGGGCGTGGCGATCGTGCACTTGCGCGCGAGTTCCGCGTACACCCACCCACTCTGGCGCCCGGAGGACACGACCTCGAGCCACTCGCCGCTGGCCGCCATTCGCAGGTAGGACGTGTGCGACATCGCCGCGTCGGGGTTCTCCTCCATCAGCGCGACCTGCCGGCGCAGCTTGCCCGGGCGGAACAGGTCATCGGAATCGAGCAGTGCGACGTACTTGCCGGTCGCGACCGCGAGGCCTGCGTTCCGGGCCGCCGCGGCGCCGGCGTGCTCCTGGCGCAGCAACCGGACCCGGGAGTCGGCGAGCGGGAGCACGGCGGCGAGGTCCTCGGTCGAGCCGTCGTCGACGACGATCACCTCGAAGTCGTCGTAGTCCTGGGCGAGCGCGCTGTCGACCGCCGCGCGCAGCCAGGCCGCACGGTTGAACGCGGGGATCACGACGCTGACCCGGGGCCACGGCGCCGCGGCCGGAGCCGGGGGACGGGTGGGCTCGCGCCCCGGCCAGAACAGGCCCTGGAAGGCGCGGCGCGCGTCGTCGGCGTCGAAGTCGGCCCGGCTCCGTGCGCGGGCGTTGCGGGCCAGGCGCGCCCGCAGCTCGGGCTCCTCGATCAGCCGGCGCAGGGCCGCGGCCAGCGCCGCCGGGTCGTCGCGGTCGACGAGGAGCCCACACTCGTGTTGCCGCAGGTAGCGGGCGACGAACGTGTCGGCGGGGACGTGGGCAAGCAGCGGCCGGCCACTGGCCAGGTAATCGGGCAGCTTGGTCGGCGTCGCCGTGCGGACGATCTGCGGGAACGGCGCATCGAACGCGAACGGCAGGAACAGCACGTCCGCCGCCTTCATGGCGGTGCGGATCTCCTCCAGGCTCGCCCAGGGGCGCAACTCGAACGGCCCCTCGATCCCGGCCGCCGCGAGATCCTTCGGGTCGGCGCTCGAGTACAGGACCAGCCCGATGTCGAGCGGGGCGAGCTCCCGGATCGCCGCCAGCAGGTTGACGAGTGCGCCGTGGTGGGCGTGATAGATCGAGCCGCAGAACACGATCTCGACGCGGGGGGGCACGCGAGGCCAGGGCCGGGAGGCGGACGCTTCGTCGGCGTCGCCGCGGAGCAGGTCGGGATCGGCCGGCAGGCGGATCACGACCGGGCGCAGGCCGTCACGCCGCGCGAGTTCCTCCGCCATCACTTCGTTGGTGACGACGACGGCCGCGGCATCGGCGAGCAGGTGCGGCTCCGCCCAGCCTGCGAAGGCGCTGGCGATGCGGCCCTGGAGCCCCGGCATGGAGCGGAACTTGTGCGCGTACCAGTCGAACATCACCACGTGGAACGGCAAGCCGAGCGAGCGGGCCGCGTGAGCGCAGGCGACCATCTCGAAGACCTCTCCCGTGCAGCAGACGATCGCGCGCGCGCCGTGTTGACCGGCCAGGCGACGGATGGCGTCCGCGCGACTGCTCCCGCGCACCACCATGTCCGTCAGCGCTGCGGCCGTGCGCAGGCCCCAGACGCGGGTGGAGACGCGCGGCTCGGGCGGCAGCGGCACGGTGGCGGCGCGGAGTGCACGCGGCACCACCTTGGCTTCGAGGTTCATCGACGTCAGCAGCAGGACGTCGTGATGGTCGAGGCCCTCGAGCAGGCGACCGAGCACGATCGCCTGGCCGTTCGGCGCGGGCGGCAGGGTGTGGGAGACGATCGCCACCGGGCCCGGCGGCGTGGTACTCGTCACGCGGCGCGCATTCGCGCGCGCAGCGACTGCAGGCCCGGCAAGAGGGCGGGCGGCGCCAGCGCGCCGGCGAGCAGCACGGCGTGCGAGCGCTCGTCGGACTCGAAGCGAAGCGGGGCCAGCGCCAGAGATCGGCGGAAGTGCCGGCCGGCAGCGGGCGGGCAGCCGTCGATCTGGATCAGCGCCGCGGCGTAGTGGGCGGCCGCCAGCGCCCGGGAGCGGATCTCCCGCAACTCCGGCAGCAGCTCCGCGAGCGCGAAGAAGTCCTCGATCACCCGCACCTGCTCGTCGGCCATCGCCGCACCGCGCTCGGCACGCGACAACGCGCCCGCGTGCTGGCGGTAGGTGGTGAGCGTCTTGGGGATCCTCTCGGCCTGTCCCGACAGACCCAGGCGCAGCCAGAACGCGAGGTCGGCCGCATAGCGGTATCGCGCGTCGCGCACGCCGGCGCCGATCAGGGCCTCGCGCCGGATCATCGCCCCGGGGCCCGGGGCCGCACGGTGCGTCAGCAGCATCCGGCGCAGGTCGAACTCGTCGGCACGGCACTCGCCCACGACCCGCGAGGCGTGGTCGATCACGCGCCAGTCGGGGTAACAGGCGAGCAGGGCAGGGCGCTGCTCGAGGCATGCGACCTGCTCCTCGATCAGTCCCGGGAGCGCCGGGTCGTCGGAGTTGACGACGACGACGTAGTCGCCGCGCGCCCGCGCGACCCCGCTCCGGACCGCCTGCGCCTCGCCCGCGTGGTCCTGGCGCAGGGCGACGAGCGCGGCGCCGTGACGCGCCAGCAGGTCGGTGGTGCCGTCCGTGGAGCCATCGTCGACCACGATGTACTCCAACGGTCGATGGCGCTGAGCCAGCACGCTCTCGATCGTCTCGGCGAGCAGTCCGGCGCGGTCGAAGGTCGGTGTCACCACGGTGACGAGCGGGCGGCCCACGACCGGAGTCTCCGGGGCATCGGCGAGCGCCGTCAAGGCGCTCGCCGGTTCTTCAAGGCTCCGCGGTCGGCGGCAGCGGGGCGAAGCGGGCCCACACCGGACGGTGGTCGGAGGCCTCTTTCGCCTGCTTGACCACGCCGCCCGGCGGGCTGCCGGCCGGGGTCAGCCCGCGGGCCACGATGTGGTCGAAGGAGAACGGGCCGGCCGTGCCGCCCACGTCGCGGGTCGGCCACGTGAAGCCCGCAGGCACGAACACCCGCTCCGACACGCCCTTGCTGTTGAAGTCGCCGGCGATGACGACGGGCACCGGCTGCTTCTCCGCGTCCGCCAGCACCGCCTGCGCCTGCTCGCGCCGGCGGGTGGCGCCCATGCCCCACGGCGGGCCGAGGTGGACCGAGTACACGACCAGCGGCCGGCCGTCGATGAGGACGCGGGCCGCCGCCGCCGCGCGCGCGCGGTGGACCAGGCTGGTGAGGTGCGGCATCGGCACCTTCCAGCTGGTTTCGATCGGCCACGGCGAGAGCACGGCCTCGCCCATGTCCTTGCCGTGGGCCGGTCGGCGCGAGGCCGGGTAGTAGGCGTAGTTCAGGCCCAGCGCCTGCGCGATCGCCACCGTGCCCGGCAGGTCCATCTCCTGCAGCGCCAGCACGTCCGCGTCGCGCAGCGGCTCGTGCCGCTGCAGGATGGCGATCGCCTGCGGGATACGCTCCGCGTGCTCGATGTTGAAGCTGACCACGAGCACACCCTTGCGCACGCCCGCCGGCCGCGCGGCGCTGGTGTGGCCGCCCGTGAAGCCGGGCCCTTTCGGGTCGAGGTAGTTGAAGGCCGTGGCGCAGCCGATGGCGAACAGGGCTGCGGCGACCGCCGTCGCACGCTTCAGAGGCCGAAGTCCCATTGCAGGTAGAGGCGGGCGTCCGGGTTGCGGTGGTGCTTGTCCTCGAGTTCCGGCGAGTCGTAGTTGCTGTCGCGGTAGAACTGCCTGGCGTCCGCGCCGATGCCGATCGCCTTCGTGATCGGCACCACGGCCCGCATCGAGAGCCGGTGCACGTGGTGGGTCGAGCTCGAACCCTCTTCTCCGCCTTCCGGGTTGTACGGCGAGCCGTTGCGCACGTCGATCGTCTTCTCCGCCTCGAAGGCGAAGCGTGGCAGCTTCGACAGGAAAGCCCCCATCTTCCAACAGGGCGACAGCCGAAAGCAGATGGCATTTCACGTGTGGACCTCCTCGCTGATGCGGACGGAACGCGCAACCCGTCGGACGCCAGCCTCGCGAGTTGGCGGGCCGCTTCGGAATCCGGGCCGTTCCCCACGGGTGGGCAGCGAGTGACGACATGTGGGCACTCGCCCGCGCTCAGGGGCGCGGGCGGAGAGGGAGCCGGATGCGAGTCGCGCAGGTGATCGAACTCGCCCACGACTTCCGCAGTGAGCCAGCCGTGGAGCTCGATCACCTCTCCCGCGGCCGAGCCGTGATGGTTGATGCGGATAGCCATGCCGAGTTGCCATGCAGCCTCCGTGCCGGGCTTGCCGCAGACGTTATCCTGACCGCGGAGGAAGCCCAACATGAACATGCGAGCGAGCTCTCTCGCGTTCGCCGCGGCGCTGCTGACCGCCAGCCCCGTCGACGCCCAGATCCTCAAGCTGACCCAGGCCGAGGTGGAGTCGGACCCCACGGCGGATTTCGCCGCGTTCAAGACCTTCGCCTGGAAGGACACCCAGGTCCCGGCCGCGAACCCGACCGTGCACACCAACGTCGTCTGGTACGTCGAGCGCGGCCTGCAGGGCAAGGGCCTGAAGAAGGTGGCCGCGGACGCGGACCTGCTGCTGCGCTACTACTCCTCGGCCAGCGAGAGCCTGAAGAGCCAGCCGACCGAGGCGACCGCGCCGCCGTCCGGGGCGACGACGAGCGGGAGCATCGCAGGCGGGACCACGCGGGTCGACGTGCACAAGGAGCGCCGCGCGTCGCTGGTGCTCGAGATGTACCGCGCCAGCGACGGGGTGCTGGTCTGGAAGGGCGCCACGCCGGGCGCCTCGTTCGACAAGGACCGGCTCGACAGCGAGGTCTCGGCGGCGGTCAAGCTGCTGCTTGCGAAGTACCCGCCGAAGCCTGCCGCGCGCTAGAAGCGGATCGCCACGCCTGCCGTCAGCTCGAACTGGCGGAGCGAGTCCTGGCAGAAGCCGAACGGGTCGCAGTAGTCGGAGTCCCCGTCGGCGAGGCGCGTCGGGTTGAAGCGGGCCTGGGCGCGGAAGCCGGCGCGCTGCCACGGGTACCACTTGACCCCGCCGCCGAGCGCCCAGGCGAGCCTGGTCTCGCCGCCCATGTCGTCGGCGCCCAGAAAGGCCGCGCCGAGGCCGGCCGTCAGGAACGGCTGGACCCTGCCGTTCGAGAAGCGATAGACGACGCTGGCGTGGAGCTGGCGCAGCTCCATCTCGAACAGGGGGAACGCCTCGCTGGCCGTGCCCGCCTTCATCTCGAGCGCCGTGTCCTGGTGCGCCCACGACAGCTCGGCGCCGATTCGCGGCGTGAAGAAGTGGGTCGCCACGAGGCCCCAGGTGAAGCCGCCGCCGACCTTCAGCTCGCCCACCTGCAGCGCCTTCCTGTCGAGGTCCGCGGACGTGGTGCTGCCCGCGAGCAGGCTGATCTCGGTGTCCTGGGCCCACGCCGGCGCCGCGAGTGCGAGCCCGAGTGCGAACGGCAGCAGGCGCTTCATCGGTCCCCCATCTCCGGCAGCACGACCATGTAACCCTGAAAGCCCGTCGGGCCCGCCCCGTAACCGACCAGGGTGCGGCCGTCCGGCGTGATCGCCTGCACGAAGCCGGTGTTGACCCAGCCCTCGAACGCGTCCGGGATGCCGCTCTGCTGCAGGTAGTCCTTCAGGAAGTAGTGCTGGCCGTCGAACCACACGAGCGCCTCGGCGTCGAGGCCGAACGAGTACGAGCCGCCCATCACCCGGCCGTCGTCGCTGGTCGCGAAGACGAGGGTCTGGTACGGCAGGTTCTTCAGCCACCGCGGCCGCGGGACCTCGAGGCACTCGACGCCCTTGTCGGCGGTCCAGCGCCAGCCCGTGCTCGAGTTGACGACCGGGGCGCTCGGGTTGCAGCCGGTGCCGGTGATCAGCGAGCCGTCGCGGCTGGCCGCGAAGGCCTCACCGACCATCCCCTGCGGACCCTGGATCAGGGTCTGGGTCTTGTCGACCCACTTCGCACCCATCCGGAAGCCGGTGCTGGCCTCGACCCAGCCGAAGACGACCGAGCCGTCGGCCGAGATGCCGTTGGCGCGGCTCGACTCCACGTTCCCGGCGCCGAGATCGACGATGCCCGTCGACTCCTCCCAGCGGAACGCGTGGGCGATGGCGCAGCCGTTCCACGCCAGCCCCACCACGACCCGGCCGTCGCCGCTGAGGCCGCAGGTGCTGCTCAGGTTCCTGTCGCAGGAGGCGGCGTTCGGGAACGAGCCGAGCAGCCGCCACTGGCTGCCGCTCTGCCAGATCGCGGCCTGCTCCTTGCCGTCCGGGTCGAACGCGCTGCCCGCGATCGTCTTGCCATCGAGGCTGACCGCGGTGGCGCCGATGCCGCCGATCGGGACGACGCCCGAGGTCGGCATCCAGTAGAACCCGGCCCCGTTGTGGATCGCCCCGGCGACGACGAAGCCGTTGGCCCCCATCGCCGACGGCAGCACGCTGGTCGGGAACTCGATCAGGATCGGCGTGCCGCGGGGCACCTGGGCCTCGGCCGCGCCGAGACCACCGAGCAGCACGAACGTCGCCAGCACTCTCCTCATGTCAGCCCTCGCGGTGAGAGACGATCCAATGCTGCGTCCTCGATGTCGAGTCGGGTCGATGCAGGCCTCGTGCCGAGCCCGCGCCCCCGAAGATCCCTTGTGGGCGACGAGGCCGGCCCGGCACTGCCCACATGTCGTCACCGGCTGCCGCCCATGGGGCGGCCGGGCGCCCACGACGCTCCCCGCCAAAGGCTTCATCGCACTCCGCTTCCAGGGTACCCGTCCGGGGTTTCCGCGGGTTCGCGACGGCGACCATCAAGGCCACGGGCACCGTCAACGTGCCCACGCTGCCGGGCCTGCCCAGCGTGCCGATCACCCGCTCGCTCGAGCGGACCGGCAAGGTGAACAGCATCACAGGTGCTGTCGGCGGCTACGTCTCTGCCTGGCCCACGAAGCGCCTGATCGTGCTCGGCGACTTCCAGTACATCGCCGTCGACCTGGACGGCGGCGAGGCGGCCGTCACCGACTGGCGGCTGGCGGCCAACGACTACTTCACACCGAAGTTCGGCCTCGGCCTCCAGTACAAGTACAACCACTTCCGGCAGGACAAGGGCGCCCTCGACGCGGAGCTCTCCGGCGAGATCGGCTCCGAGGGCACCCAGGCCTACCTGACGTTCCGGTTCTGATTCGTCAGCGCTTGAACCAGAGCGGCGGGCGCTTCTTCGGGTGGAGCCCCGCCTCGTCCATCGTGGCGGCGTCGAAGAGGCGTCCGTTGACCATCGTCCAGCGCACCTTCTCGCTCTGGCGCAGGTCGGCCAGCACGTCCCCGTCGATCACGACCACGTCGGCCAGCTTGCCCGGCTCCAGCGAGCCGAGGTCCTTGTCCAGGCCGAGGTAGCGCGCCCCGTCGAGCGTCGCCGCGCGCAGCGCCTCGTGGGCGCTCATCCCGCCCTGGGCCAGCATCCAGATCTCCCAGTGCGCGCCGAGGCCCTCGCGCTGGCCGTGGGCCCCGATCTGCACGCCGACGCCGCGGTCGCGCAGGCGCTTGGCATCTGCCGCCAGGCGGAAGTGGTTGTAGTCCCAGTCGCCCGCCGCCTTCTCGCGCCGCATCGAGCGGGCGTCAACGATCTCGCGCGGCACGAACGACAGCAGGCGCTCGTTCTCCCACACGTTCGTGCGCTCGTACCAGTAGTACTCGCCGGTCAGCCCGCCGTAGCCGACGATCAGCGTCGGCGTGTAGCCGGTCTTCGTCTGCGACCACAGTTGCAGCGCGTCGTCGTACAGCCGCGCCACCGGCACCGAGTGCTCGATACCCGTGTGGCCGTCCAGCAGCATCGTCATGTTGTGCTGGTAGAGCGATCCGCCCTCCGGCACCACCATCATGTCGATCTCGCGCGCGGCCTGGATCACCTGCTGGCGCTGCTCGCGGCGCGGCTGGTTGTAGCTCTTGACGCTGATCGCGCCGACGGCCTTCATCCGCCGCAGGTGGGTGCGGGCGTCGTCGAGCGAGTCGATCTCCGCCCTGAAGTCGCCGGCCGCGCCGTACAGGATCGTGCCCGTCGAGTAGATGCGCGGCGCGACGATGCGGCCGGCACGAGCCAGCTCCGACGCGGCGAACACCGTGGACGTGTCGTTGGACGGGTCGTGGAGGGTGGTCACGCCGAACGCCAAGCTCGCGTCCATCACCCAGTTGCGCTGCGGCACGATCTCGTTCTGACCGAAGCCGCCGTGCCAGTGGGCATCGATCAGCCCCGGCATCACGGACTTGCCGGTGGCGTCGACCACGTGGGCGCCGGGCGGCACGGCCACTTCACCGCGCTTGCCGACGGCCTTGATCCGGTTGCGCTCGACGAGCACGACCCCGTCGTCGATCACCTCGTCGCCGCGCATCGTGATCACTCGACCGCCGACGAAGGCCACGACGCCTGCCGGCACATCCGCCGCCTGCTCGAACGCGATGTTCTGGCCGGAACTGGCCGGTTCCGGCAACTTCTCGGGCGCGCCGTCGAGGAACGCGAAGGCGTCCTTCAGCTCGCGGGTGAACAGCTCGGGGCCCAGGCTCCAGTGCAGCTTCTTCGCATCGCCCGACCAGTGCAGCCACTCGCCCGCGTCGCGGTCGACCCTGGCGACGGGGATCGACTTCGTCTTCGGACCCAGCTCGAGCTTGCCGCCGGTGGCGACGAACGGCGTGACGAACGCGTGAAAGCGCTCGGCGAAGGCCAGCCACTGGCCGTCGGGCGAGACCCGGAACTCGGTCGCGTTCTCGGAGATCGCGTGGCTGCGTTCGTCGGAGCCGTCGAGCTCGACCGAGATCAGCTCGCGCTTGCCCTCGGCCACGTTGGCGAGGAGGTACACGCGGTCGGACGCCGCGCCGAAGTGCGGCCGCGTGCCGCGGCGGGTGACCTTCGTCGCGGCGCCGCCCGCGACCGGAACGACGTACACGCCGGGATCGGACGACCACAGGTCGGAGCGGGTGTAGCCGCCGCCCACCTTGCGGTAGACGACTTGCTTGCCGTCGGGCGTGAAGGCGGGCTCGACGTAGTGGCCGGGCTTGTCGGTCAGCGCTCGCGACGCGCCGCCCGTGGCCGCGACGACGCGCACGCTGCCGAAGCTCTCGTCGCTCCAGGTGGTGTAGGCGACCCACTTGCCGTCGCGCGACCAGCTCGGGAACTGCTCGAAGTGTTCGTTCTGGGTCGTCAGCCGCCGCGGCGCGCCGCCGGCCAGGTCCTTCACCCACAACAGGCCCAGCGCCTGGTAGACGACCTGCTGGCCGTTCGGCGAGACCTCGGCCCAGCGCACCATGCGGACGGGGAAACGCTCGGGCGCGACCTCGACCGGAAAGCGCAGCGCCTCCGCGATGCGGTGGCTGGCCTTGACGTGGAACGGGATCTCCGCGGCCTGCTTCGTCGCCAGGTCCAGCCGGCGCAGCTTGCCGCCGGCCCACAGCACGATCTGCTTCGCGTCGCGCGTCCACGCCATCGACGGGTACAGGCCGTGGATCGACCACGCCTCCTGCATGTCGCGCTCGAGGCCATCGAACACCGGCGTCTCGCGGCCCGACTCCAGGTCCTTCACGAACAGGACGCTCTTCTCGCGCACCCGGCGCACGAAGGCCAGCGACTTGCCGTCGGGCGACGGCGTCGGCCGCACCGCGCCGCCCGCGCCGGTGACGTACGCGAGGGTCTCGCCGGTGATGCGGTCGAGGCGCTGGATGACGAAGACCTGGTCGTGCGGGTTCTTGTTGTACTCGAACGTCGAGCCCGGCGTCGTGTCCTGGGAGTAATAGAGGTAGCGACCGTCGGGCGAGAAGGCCGGCTCGTTCATGTCCTTCTGGTCGTTCGGCTTCTTGACGAGCTGCACGCCGTCGCCGCCGCTGCGGTGGTAGAGCCACATCTCGCCCGCTCCCAGCGAGCGGCCGGAGGTGAAGTGCTTGCGGGCGGCGATGAAGTCGCCGTCGGGCGACCACGCCGGCTGGTTCAGCAGCCGGAAGCTCTCCTTGCTGACCTGCTTCGCGTTCTTCCCGTCGCGGTCCATCACCCACACGTTGTCGCCGCCCGCGCGATCGGACGTGAACGCGATCCGCTTGCCGTCGGGGCTGAAGCGCGGCTGCATGTCCCACGCCGGGCCCGACGCGATCGCCCTCGCCTCGCCGCCCGCGATCGGGATCACGAACAGGTCGCCCAGCAGGTCGAACACGATCTCCTGGCCGTCGGGGCTGACGTCGAGGCTCATCCACGTGCCCTGGCGGGTGTCGACGACGATCTCCTTCGTCGGCCCGTGGTCGGCGGCGACGTCCCACTTGTCCTCCTTCTTCACCTCCGCCGCGGGCGAAGCGGCCGGCGAGGCGGCGGGGGACGCTGTGGGTGCGGGCGACTGGGCGGCCACGGAGGCGGCCAGCAGTGCGAGGCCGGCGAGCAAGGGCATCAGGGGTTTGCGGGACATGGCTCTCCTCGAAAAGGGGACGTCGGATGGTACCCGGGGAGGCGCGGCCGCGACGAGGTGGCCCCGTGCCTCAGCGCTGTTGGGCCTGGCGGTCCCGCTCGTGGAGCAGCGACGAGTGGATCGAGTAGAGCTGCAGCAGGGTCGGCATCATCTCGAGGTACTCGGCGCCGCCCTTCTCCAACTCGCGCCAGGCGCACGGCCGGCCGTTGCCGGCGGGCACGCACTCGTAGCGGCGCACGTCGCGGCCGCCCTTGTGCCACTGCAGGCGCTCGCGGTCGGTGTGGTCCGTCGCCAACCTCTCGTCGGGGTTGGCATGGGTGATGCGGTAGCGCGTGACCGCGTAGAAGGCGGGTCGTGTGGGGTCGACGTACAGCTTGTACGCGATCTTGCGGCGCGGCCCCGCGAACTCCACTTCGCCGTCGCTGTGCTCCCAGCGCGAGACATCGGGCAGGTCTGGCGGCAAGTGCCCCGCCAGTAACGCCGTCGTGGCGCAGCCGGCGGCCACGGCGATCGCCGCCACCGTCACCGCCCACAACCCGCAGCGCGCCCGTCCGGACATCCCGCCTCCGCCTCGCGGGCCGCTTTGGGGCCCGCAGACCAGTGTACCCTCGCGGTCCCGAAACGATGGACTGGAAGATCGGCGACCTGCTCACCCACCGCCTCAACCCCGACCTCGGGGTCGGCCGCGTCCGCGCCTGCGAGGCGCGCGCGGTGGTCGTCGAGTTCCCGCGCGAGAACGCCCGGCTGCGGATCGCCGACCCGTCCGTGCTGGCGGCGGTCGACCTCGGCCCCGGCCGCCGGGTGCGCGTGGTCTCGCGCGGCGTCGAGGTGGCGGTGGCCGGGCCTGGTGGCGACGGACGGCTGCGGCTCGCCGACGGCAGCGAGGAGCCGCTGTCCAACTTGTGGCCGCTGGCGCTCGAGGGACTGCTGCTGGAGCGGCTGGCCCGCGGCGAACTCGACCCGCTCGAGGACGTCGCCATCCGCTTCGACGCGCTGCACCTGCTGGAGCGGCGCGAGGCGAAGGGCCTCGGCTCCTTCCTCGGCGGTCGCATCCGGCTGTTCCCGCACCAGCTCCACGTCGCGCTGCGGGCCAGCGCGGCCGAGCCGGTGCGCTGGCTGCTGGCGGACGAAGTCGGCCTCGGCAAGACGATCGAGGCCTGCCTGGTCCTCAACCGCCTGCACGGCACGGGCCGCGCGGAGCGAGTGCTGATCGTTGCGCCGGCGACGCTGACCGTGCAGTGGCTGGGCGAGCTGTGGCGCAAGCACCACCAGGTCTTCACCCTGCTCGACGACGAGCGGCTCGACGACGTGGCGAAGGACTTCGGCCGCGACTGGAACCCGTTCGACCTCCACCGCCGGGCGGTGATCGCGCTGGAGACGCTGGTCGCGCGGCCGAAGTTGACCCAGCAGGCGGTCGCGGCGGGGATCGACCTGCTGGTCGTGGACGAGGCCCAGCGGCTGCGGCGGCCGAAAGGGCACCCGGGCGAGGCCGCGTGGCGTGCGGTGGCGCCGATCGCCGGCCTCGGCCGCCACGTGCTGCTGCTCTCCGCGACCCCGCTCGAAGACGATGCCTTCGGCTTCTTCCGCCTGCTGCAGCTGCTGCGGCCCGAGGAGTTCCCCGAGGACATGGACTTCGAGGCCCGGCTCGCGAGCGGCGAGGCGCTGCCGCCGTGCACGTCGCAGACCCGGCGGGTCGACATCGGCGGGCTGCCGCCGCGGCGCGGGGTGCCGATCGCGATCCCGCCCGCGGCATGGGCCGAACGCCGCGCCCTCGAGCGCGCGCTGCGGGCGGAGGACGCACCGAACGCGCTCGTGCGCCGACGCAAGGCGGAGCGGGTCGAACGCGCGCTGTGCTCCGGCGCGGCGCTGCTGCCTCGCCTCGGCCGCGAAGAAGGGGCGCTGCGGGCACAGGCGGCCGCGGCCGACGAGCGCGATCCGCGCCTGCAGTGGCTGGCCGAACAACTGCCGGAGTGGAAGGCGGCGGGCGAGAAGACGCTGGTGTTCGTCGCCCACGACGAGACCCTCGAGTGGTTGCGGACGGCGCTCGGGCATCGCACCGGGCTCGCCACCGCAGCGTTCCACGAGGGCCTCACGCCGCAGCGCCGCGACATCGAGGTCGCCCGCTTCCGCGAGGCCGCGGGCCCCAGCGTGCTGTTCTCCACCGAGTGCGGCGGCGAGGGCCGGAACTTCGAGTTCTGTCGCCGGCTCGTGCTGTTCGACCTGCCATGGAGCCCGAGCGTCGTCGAGCAGCGGGTCGGCCGCCTCGACCGCATCGGCCGCCGCGTCGACGTCGAGATCGTCTACTTCGTCCCGCCGGCGGGCCTGGGCGCCGCGGTCGCCGGGATCCACGAAGCGCTGGGCGTGTTCCGCGAGCCGCTGGCCGGGATCGAGCCGCAGATGGCCGACGTCGAGCCCGCCCTGGCGCGACTCGCGGAGGCCGGGGACGCGACGCTGTCGGCGGGCCAGCTCGCCACGCTCGTCGCCAGCGCGCAAGAAGCCCGCAGCCGCATCCGCGAGGCCGCGTTCCAGCAGCTCCATCGCGAGCGCTACGACGCCGCGGCGGGGCCCGCGCTCCTGGCCCGCGTGCCGGCGGATCTCGGGTCACTGCACGAAGAAGTGGTGACCGCGCTGTGCGAGCGCCTCGGCCTGAACGTGGAGGAGCCTGCCGGGCCCGAGTCGGCGAAGCACGCGATCGAGCTGGGCGCCGAAGCCCTGGTCGACTCGCTGCCCGGCGTGCCGGGCGGCGCCTCGTTTCTCGGCACCTTCGACCGCGAAGAAGCGGTACATGAAGAGGGGCTCGACTTCTTCGCCACCGGTCACCCGCTGGTCGAGGGCTTGCTCGCCCACCTGGAGGACAGCCCGATGGGCCGGGTCGGCGCGCTGCGCCTCGCGATGGGCGCGGAGCGTGGCCTCGGTCTCGTCGCGCTCTACAAGGAGGGGCCGGCGTTCGAGCTGCTCGCCCTCGACGGCCAGGGCCGGGCCCGCGCCGACTGGGCAGCGACGCTGCGGCGGCGGCCGCTGCGCTCACGGCGGGTCGACCCGGACGTCGTCGGCACGCCCGAGTGGGAGGCCGCCCTGCGCAAGCTGGGCGCCCGGCTCGACCCGCGCCGAAGCCCGGTCGCGCTGCTCGCGCTGATCGTCGGCCCGTGACCCGCTAGGGCGTCACCCGCGCGTAGACGACCTCGAACACGGTCTTCCACGCGCCGCCAACGTCCCGGCTCTCGCGCGTCACCTTGTAGCCGTCGCCCTCGCGCGTCCAGGCGGAGCGGACCTCGGGCTTGCCGGCGATCACGCGCTGGGGGAACAACAGTCGTTCGCCCTCGTAGAAGGCCTCGCCCGGCGTGAAGGTGCCGCCCGGGGCGACCAGCACGTAGGCGATGCGGCCCGCGGCCTTGTCCCAGCCGAACAGACCCTCGCCCTCGAACACGGGCGACCCGGGGCGCTCGACCTGGATCGTGCCGCGCACCGCGTGGCCCATCACCACGCTGTAGCACTGGGTGTCCTTCGACTGGGCGTCGGGCAGGGTGCCGACGTAGCAGTGGCCCGCGACCTGCGCGAACCAGCCCAGCCGCGCCAGCGGGTCCACGGCCGCCGGCTGTTGCGCGACGACCGGGGCCGCGAGGAAGAGGCCGAGGGCCAGGCGCGCCGGTTGGAGTTTCATGGCGCGGGAGTCTGCGCCCACGGCGCTGGACGTTCAAGCCTTCGGACGCCGAAACGTGACAAGCTCCTCTCGACGTGCGGGGGCACGTGACCCGGGTGTCGCGATGAATTGGAAGAATGCCGCGCTGGCCGTGGCGCTCGCCGCCGCGAGCAGCGCAGCTCGGGGCGACGACCCCGTCGCCCACGAACTCGACAGGCTCACGGCGCAGGCCGCCACGCCGCGCGAAGGCGACGCGATGTGGGCCAACGTCCAGCCCGGCCTGAAGGACCTGACCGAGCGCTCGCGCCAGGCGTTCTCCGCGGGTCACCGCCGCGCCGCGCTCTACCGCCTCTCCGCGGCTCGCCAGATGTACGCCGCGTGGCGCTACGTCGACAGCCATGCGGAGGCCCGGACCCGGGCGGCGGTGTTCGAGGCCGAGTGGAAACGCGCCGGTGACGAGCTCGCCGCCACGCGGCCGGTCGCGACCCGCGGCGACGTCTTCCTCCGCGCGCTCGCGGAAGCCGCGGCGGGAGAGGTGCGTCCGTACTACGAGGCCAGCCTCGAGTACGGCCAGGCGACGCAGCCGCAGTTCGGGCTCTACTACATCGGCTCCGCCTTCGCCGCGCGCGACACCGACGCGTTCACCGCCGGGCTGGCCGCGGCCAGCCCCGGGCCGGCGCCGGCGATCCGTTCGATCGCGGGCGAGCTGGACGCGCTGGAGGCGGAACTGCTCGCCGCCTACAAGCCGCCCGTGTCGATCGACCAGCACCCGCGCTTCATCGCCGCCAGCGGCGCGCTCAAGCAGGCCCGCGAGCTCGACGCCGCCGGCCTGCACCACGGCGCCCTGCTCCGCTACCTGGAAGCGGCCCTGCGTTCGGCCACCCTCCGCGGCAGCCCGGCGCCGCTCGACGCGCCCGCGGCCCGCGCCCGCGCCGCCGATCTGGAACCACGACTCGCCGTGGCGGACCACTCGCTGGCCCGGCTCTTCGTCGAAGTCGCGCTGTCCGACGCCGCGAACCCGGGCGCCGACGGCCGCGGGGCGCTGACCGCGGGCATCGTCTTCGCCGACCTGCTGCCGCGCTACTTCGCGGCCCTGGCCGCCGCGGCACCACGGCCGCCGGCACCCGCGGCCCAGGCCACCGTCACCCTGGTGCGTTGGCCCTACACCTGAAACCTCTCCGATCCAGCAGGTCTGCTGGCACGCAGCGTGGCGTCGTCGTTCGAGGGCAAGGTCAAGTTCGTGGTCGAGAACTACGGGGACTCGGAGCTGGCGAAGCGCTTCGGCGTCACCCGCTATCCGGCGATCTTCGTGGACGACGTGCTAATCGCGAAGCCGAAGGACTTCGGCTTCTACGGCAAGGGCGAGGGCGGCGGCGACGGCCGCTACACGCCGTGGAAGAGTGCCGCCTCCCACGAGCGCTTCCAGGCCGACCTGCGCAGGATGATCGAGCTGACGCTGGCGGGCCGGCGCGACGAAGCCCGGGCCCACGGCGCGGCGCCGGACGCGGCCGCACCGCAGGTCGCGCAGTTGCCCGACTTCACGCTGACCGACCTCGCGGGGCGGCCGCTGACGAAGGCCGAGCTCGCCGGGCGCGTGGTCGCCGTCGAGTTCTGGGCAACCTGGTGCCCGCCGTGCCGCGGCACGCTCGGCTGGATGGCAGAGGTGCAACGCCGCTTCGGCGATCGCCTCGCGGTGCTGGCACTGGCGATCGAGTCCGACGAAGCCGACGTGCGCAAGATGCTCGCGGAGCTGGGCCTGCCGCTGCGGGCGGCGCTGGCTCCTCCGGAGGTGGCGCGCGCGTTCGGCGACGTGACCTCGGTGCCGACGCTGCTGCTGTTCGACGAGCAGGGGCGCGCGGCGGCGGCTTACTACGGCGCCCCGCCGGGCCTGCACGAAGAGGCCGAAGCGAAGCTGGCGGAGCTGCTGAAGTAGCTAACCCCGCGCCGCCGGCAGCGTGAAGCAGAAGGTCGCGCCCGTGCCGGGCGGGCCTTCGACCCAGATCCGCCCGCCGTGGGCCTCGACCGCGAGCCGGCAGAAGAGCAGTCCGAGTCCCGTGCCGCTGCGCGCGTCGCGGCCGGCGGAGAACTTCTCGAACAGTCGCGCCCGCACGTCGAGCGGCACACCGAAGCCGCTGTCCTGGACGGCGAGGCGGACGAAGCCGGGATCGGGGTCGGGCAGCGCGAACAGCCGCACGCGGCCGCCGTCGGGCGTGAACTTGATCGCGTTGCCGGCGAGGTTCTGCAGGATGCGCAACAGCAGCGTGCGGTCGGCGTCGACGGCCAGGTTCGCCGGCTCGACGTCGACCAGCAGGCGCAGCAGCTTGCGCTCGGCCAGCGGCTTCTCCAGCTCGGCGATCTCCTCGAACAGCGGGCGCAGCGTCACGGCGCTGCGCTCGACCGGCATCGCGCCGCCCTCCAGCCGGCTGACGTCGAGCAGGGTCTCGACCAGGCCGAGCAGGCGGTTGCCACCGCCGGTGGCCGCGCGCAGGATCTGGCGCTGGGCGTCGGAGAGCTGCTCGCGCGCGGTCGCCGACAGGATCTCGAGCGAGCCCATGATCGCGGTCAGCGGGTTCTTCAGGTCGTGCACGACCGTGTGGGCCAGGTCCTCGCGCAACCGCTCCAGGCGCTTGCGCTCCGAGATGTCCTCGGCGATGCCGGCGAAGCGCAGCAGCTCGCCCGACTCGCCGCGGACCGGGAACTCGCGCACGTGCACCCAGCGCGCGGGCCCGCTGGGCGGCACCACGCGGTACTCCAGTTCGTAGCCGTCCGCGGCGGCCAGCGCCGCCTCCAGCGCGGCGCGGTCGTCGGGGTGCGCCGCCGTCAGCAGCTCGCCCACGTCGGCCAGCAGGGCCGCCCGCGGCCGGCCCCACACCCGTTCGTAGGCCGGGCTCGCGTACAACACGTGGGCGCCGTCCGGCGCGCGCAGGAAGAACACGCTCTCGATGTTCTCGGCCAGCTCGCGGAAGCGCTCCTCGCTCTCCGCCAGCCGCGCCTGGGCTGCGAGCTCCTCGGTCACGTCCTGGGCGAAGCCGATCACGTAGGGGGCGCCGGAGCCGACGTTCGCCCCGGGGGCCGGCCGCGGGTCCTGGGGCGTGCGCAGCACGTTGCGGTAGCGCCAGGCGTGGATCGCGCCGCGCGCGTCGAGGATGCTGAGCAGGCCCTCCGCCTGGCCCGCCTCGCGGATCTCGCGCAGGTAGTCGTCGAAACCGCCCAGGGCGCCCGCGGGCAGGAACTCGCGCAGGTTGTGGCCCTGCATCGCGGCGGCCTCGCGGCCGAGCGAGCGGGCGGCCGCCGGGTTGACCGAGAGCAGCACGCCCTCGGGATCGTGGGTGCAGATCAGGCCCAGGCTCTGCTCGAACAGGTCGCGATAACGCTCCTCGCTCTTGGCGGCCGCCTGCTGCGCCGATGTGCGGTCGGCCAGTTCCTGGCGGGCCTGGGCGAACAGCCGCGCGTTCTCGAGCGCGATCGAGGCCAGCTCGGCGAAGCGGGCGAGCTGCTCGGCTTCCGCGGGCGAGAAGCGGCGCTGGCTCAGCGTGTCGTGGGCCAGCCCCAGCGCACCGGCAACCCGGCCTCCGAAGCGCAGCGGAACGGCGAGCAGCGCCTGCAACCGGCCCGGGGCCACCTGCGGCGAGCGGCCGGTCCAGGTGTCGTAGTCGTCGACCAGCACGGCGGTGCCGGTCACCCACACGCGACCCACGGCGCCTTCGCCCGGCTGGACGTGGAGGTCGAGCGGCTGGCGGCCCAGCGCGACGCGGCAGCGGAGGTGACTGCTGCCGGCCGCCTCCAGATAGAGGAAGCCTTCCGGGGCCCCGAGCAGGGCCGCGGCGCGAGACACCAGCGTCTCCAGCAGCGGCTCGACGTCGAGGCGGTTCATCACCGCCAGCGCCGTCTCGTTCAGCGACGCGAGGTAGGCGCCCTGGCGCCGCAGCTCGGACTCCGCGGCCTCGCGTTCCGACAGCTCGCGCAGCGCGATGTCGTGCAGCCGGGCGTGCTCGATCGCGATCGCGGCGTGGGCGGCGAAGGCCTCCGCGGCGCGGGCGTGGCCCTCGCGATAGAAGTCGGGCTGTCCGTGGTCGAGCACGATCACACCCGTGATCCGCTCGCCGAAGCGCAGCGGCACGCCGAGCCAGCAGCCCGGGCGGCTGCCCTCGGCGGCGGGTTCGGCCGCGGCGATCAACGCGCTGGCGCCGCGCACGACGTCGAGGCCACGCTGGTCGCTGATCGGCGCCGAGCCGCCGGGTCCGGTGCGGGCCGCGAGCCCGCGGCCGCCGACGATCTCCAGCCGGTCGCCGCGCAGTTGCTGGACGGAGGCCCGGTCGTACGGCACGACCGCACCCAGCTCCGCCAGGATCCGGTCGAGCACCTCCTCGAGGCCGATCGCCGAGCCGATCGCCTCGGCCGCCCCGAGCAGGCGCACCGCTTCCGCGCGCGCGGCCTCCGCCCGCTCCTTGGCCTCGGCCAGGCTCTGGGTGCGCTCCGTGACCTGCACCGCCAGGTCTCGCGCCCGGGTCCGCAGCGCGCGCAGCCGGAGCTGGTGGGTGCCGACGACGAGCGCGACCAGGGCCAGCCCCGCGAGGGCGAGGAACGCGCGGGTCTGGTAGAAGCGGGGCGGCACCGTGAGCGCGAGCGCGGCGCCGGCGTCGTTCCACGGTCCGTCACCGCTGCGCGCGCTGACCCGGAACACGTAGTCGCCGGGCGGCAGCTTCGTGTACTCCACCAGGCGGCGGTCGCCCGGCGCGCTCCAGGCGTCGTCGAACCCCTCCAGCCGGAAGCGGAACGCGACCCGGGACGGCGCCAGCAGGGTCAGCGCGGTGAAGCGGAACTCCACGCGGCCGGGCGCGGTCGGCGTGCGCAGCGCGTCCGCGGGATGGGCGACGCCGTCGACGACCACCTCCTCGATCCGCACGTCGGGCGGGCGGGTGTCGCTGCGCAGCCGCGCGGGGTCGAGCACGACGACGCCCTGGGTCGTCGCGAACCACAGCCGCCCGTCCCGGTCGCGGAAGCCGGCCGGCTGGCCAGGCCCCGTGCACTGCGCGCTCTTCATGCCGTCGGTGCGGTCGAAGGTGCGCGCGCTGATCCGGCCGCGCGGGGCATCGGCCGCGGCCAGCAGCTCGGCCTTGGCGATCCGCGAGATGCCGCGGCTGGTGCCGAGCCACAGGTTGCCGGCGTTGTCGTCGCGCAACTGGGTGATGGCGTCGCTGGGCAGGCCGTCGGCGGAGCCCCGGGCGTGGAAGCGCGCGCCCTGGCGCCAGGCGACGCCGCCGTTGGTGCCCAGCCACAGCGTGCCCTCGGCGTCGACGAACAACGCCAGCACGAGGTTCGAGGGCAGCCCGTGCTCGGTCGTGAACACCTCGAAGCGCTGGCCGTCGAAGCGGACCAGTCCCGCGCCGTCGGTGCCCGCCCACAAGCGGCCTTCCGCGTCTTCGGCCAGGCCGATCACCGAGTTGGCCGGCAAACCGTCCGCGACGCGGTAGCTGCGCCAGCGGCCGTCCTCGCGCACGGAGAGGCCGTCGATCGTGGCGGCCCACACGCGGCCGCGGCGGTCGACCATCACCGCACGCACGTTGTCGTTGGCGAGCCCGTCGCGGGCGCGGAAGCCGCTGAAGCTGCCATCGGGTGCGCGGCGCCAGACGCCGGCTCCGTAGGTGCCGATCCACAGCCCGCCTGCGGCGTCCTCCGCGAGGGAGCGTACGGCCATGCCGCCCTGCCACGGCGTCGCAACCGGCTGGAAGCGCCCGCCCTCCAGCCGGTCGAGGCCGCCGGCCGAGCCGGCCCACAACGCGCCGCTGCGGTCCTGGAGCACGGTGTAGGCGAAGTCGCGCGACAGCCCCTCGCGGGTGGTGTAGGAGGTGACGCTGCCGTCGCGCAGGCGGGCGAGCCCGGCGCCGTTGGTGCCGACCCACAACGAGCCCTCGCGGTCGAGCCACAGCGAGTAGACGACGTCGGCCGGCAGCCCCTCGGTCGTCTTCGTCACCGACAGCCGCTCACCGTCGAAGCGGGCCAGGCCGCCGCCGTTGGTGCCGACCCACAACGCGCCGTCGCCGTCCTCGACCAGCGCCGCGACGTTGGCGTCCTGCAAGGGCGCGAGCGCCGCCGGCAGCGGCACCACGCGGCCGCCCTCGAAGTGGACCAGGCCGCCGCCGGCGGTGCCCACCCACAGTCCGCCGCCGCGCCGCGCGGCCACCGCCGTCAGCAGTTGCGGCGGCAGGCCGTCGCTCGGGCCGAAGGTCTGCCAGGTGCCGTCGGGACTGCGGCGACGCAAGCCTTCGCCGAGGGTGCCGGCCCACAACGTGCCGTCGCGCTCCTGGGCCAGGGCGACCACCACGCGGCCGGCCTGCTCGGGCGGCTGCGGTTCGAAGCGACCGTCCTTGTAGCGCACCAGGCCGCCGCCGTTGGTGCCGATCCACACGGCGCCGTCGCGCAGGTCGGTGTGCAGCGCACGCACGATGTCCGAGGTCAGCCCCTGCTCGCGGGTGAAGCCCTCGAAGCGGCCGTCCTGGAGCCGGGTCAGGCCGCCGCCGTTGGTGCCGATCCACAGCCCGCCCTCGCGGTCCTCGCACAACGCGCGGATGCCGTTGTTGCGCAGCGCCGGCGTGTTGGCGCGGTTGAAGACCGTGAAACGCACGCCGTCGAAGCGGGCCAGGCCCTCGAACGTGCCCAGCCACAGGTAGCCCTCGCGGGTCTGCAGCACCGCGTTGACCGTGGCGTTGGGCAGCCCCTGGTCGAGGTTCCAGGCGTCGAGCCCGTACTGGGTCAGCGCCTTGGTCGCATCGAGCCTCGCCTGCGCCCCGGCCCAAGGCGCGGAGACGAGGGCGAGGGCCAGTGCGAGCGATGCGGCGGGGCGGCGGAGGTTCAAGGATGTTGGCTTTCGGCGGAGGACGGCTGAAGCTACACGGGCACGATCGGGGCCGCAACTGGAGCGGGGCAGCGTAAGCTGCGGTCTTCGATGTCCGACGCGCTCCCTCCGCCCCCCGGCCTGCCGTCACCCGCCCCGCCCAGCGCGGACCCCGGCGACGTCGTGCTGATCGTCGGCCTGCCCGGCGCGGGCAAGAGCACGCTGGCCGCGGAGTACGTGGGCCGCGGTTACGCCCGGCTCAATAGAGATGATGCGGGCGGCCGGCTGCGCGACCTGGTCCCCGCCCTCGACGGCCTGCTGCGCCAGGGTCGACGCCAGGTGGTGCTCGACAACACCTACGGGGCGCGCGCCGCCCGCGCCGAGGTGATCGCGGCGGCCCGCGCCCATGCGGTGCCGGTGCGTTGCGTCTGGCTGCGAACCGCGCTGGAGCAGGCCCAGGTCAACGTCGCCCGGCGCCTGGTCCGCCGCCACGGCCGACTGCTCGCAGGGCCGGAGTTGAAGCACGCGGCGAAAGCCGACCCCGGCGCCTTCGGCCCCGAGGTCCTGGTGCGTCACCGCCGGGTCTTCGAGCCCCCGCGCGCCGACGAGGGCTTCGCCGCGGTCGAAGAGCGCCCGTTCCGCGCCCACCCGGCCGCCGTCGATGCCCGGGCGGCGCTGCTCGTCCGCTACGAGGGCGTCCTTCACGTCTCGCGCTCGGGCGCTCGTGCGCCGCGCGACGTCGGCGACGTGCTCGTGCCCGCGGGCCGCGGCGCGGTGCTGCGGCGTCACCTCGGGCCCGCGGCGCGGCTGGTGTTCGGCTACTCGTGGCGGCCGGACGTCGCGACGGGCGCGCTCGCCCCGGCCGCCCTCGACGCGCTGTTCGACCACACCCACCGCGAGCTGGGCGTGGAACTCGAGGCCGTGCACTGCCCGCACGGCGAGGAGCCGCCCACGTGCTGGTGCCGGCCGCCGCTGCCCGGCCTCGGGGCGCTGCTGGTCGAGCGCCACGGGCTCGACCCCGCCCGCTGCCTGCTGGTCGGCGCCGATGCCGCCGACCTCGCCTTCGCCCGCCGCATGGGCTTCGCCTTCAAGAGCGCCGACCGCTTCTTCGGGTAATGCGGCGTTTCCGGTGGCGGGCCATTTTCTTTTTCGTGGAACTTTATTTGTATGGTACAAGTATAGAACTGCGAAGGAGGACACGCGTGGCGAAGGCGAAGAAGGCCCCGGCGACGGACAAGGCGCATTGCCTGGGCCTGCCGGTGCGGGAAGAGCGGGACGACGAGGCACGGCGCCTGCTCGACGGCATCCAGTTGCTGGTCCGGCGCTTCGCGGTGGCGGAGCGGGCCGACGTCAACTGCTGCGGGCTGACCGTCGCCCAGGCGGCGACCCTCGACGCGCTGGGCGCGCAGGGCGCACTGCGGTTGGGCGCGCTGGGCCAGCGCCTCGGCGTGCAGGCGTCGACGCTGACCCGCAACCTGGATCGGCTGGAGCAGGCGGGGCTGGTGCGCCGCGAGCCGGACCCGGAGGACGCCCGCGCCGCGCGGGTCGCGCTGACCGCCGCCGGCAGACGCGCCGCGCAGCAGGTCGAGCGCCAGGAAGAGGCTTTCGCCCGCAGCGTGCTGGAGCGCATCCCGGCCGCGCGACGCGAGCACACGATGGGCGCGCTGCAGGACCTGCTGCTGGCGGTGCGCGAGGCGACCGAGAGTTGCTGCCCGGGCGCCTTCGACCACTTGTTGACGGACTTTCCGGGGGAGTCCTGCTGCGGCCCGGCCGCGGGGACGAAGTGAAGGAGGACGTGGCGATGACGAGCGTGGCGACGAACACGAAGACGACCAAGAGCTGCTGCGGACCGGAGTGCTGCGACGGCGAGGCCAAGACCGTGGAGCACAAGGCCGCAGCGCCCGCGCCGCCCTCCCCGGAGCGGATGGTGGACGAGGTCCGCGAGAAGTACGGGCGCATCGCCGCCGAGGGAGGCGGCTGCTGCGGTCCCAACTCGTGCGGCGGCAGCGCCGAGATCCCGGTCTCGCTCGGCATCGGCTACCGCCAGGAGGAACTGGCGGCGCTGCCCGAGGGCGCCAACCTCGGCCTCGGCTGTGGCGCGCCGATCGCGGCGCTGGCCCTGCAGCCGGGCGAGAGCGTGCTCGACCTCGGCTCCGGGGCGGGCATCGACGTGCTGCTGGCCGCCCGCGCCGTCGGCGAGAACGGTCGCGCCATCGGCGTCGACATGACCCCCGAGATGCTGAAGAAGGCGCGCGCCAACGCGGCCAAGGTCGGCGCGTTCAACGTCGAGTTCCGCGAGGGCCGGCTCGAGCAGCTGCCGGTCGCCAGCGGCACGATCGACGCCGTCACCAGCAACTGCGTGATCAACCTGGTGCCCGACAAGTCGAGGGTGTTCGCCGAGATCGCGCGCACGCTGAGGCCCGGCGGGCGGCTGGTGATCTCGGACATCGTGCTCGACGGCGCGCTGCCGGAGAAGATCGAGCGCGACGTGTACGCCTACGTCGGCTGCATCTCGGGCGCCGCGCAACGCGAGGCGTACTTCGGCTGGCTGAAGGCGGCGGGGCTGTCGGAGATCGAGATCCTGAAGGACGTCGACTACCTCGCCACGATCCGGGAGGTGGCGCCGGCCGAGGCCGAGGCGATCCTGGCCCGCACCGAGACGAAGTGGGAGGACGTGGTCGGCCGCGTCCGCTCGATCACGTTCCGCGCCCGCAAGGGCGCATAGCTTCAGGCCGCCGGGCACACGGGGTCCTTCCGCACGTGTGCCCGGCGGCGTATCGTGCGCCATCCGTCGAACATTCCCGCAGCCACGGAGGCGATTCACGGTGCGTTTTGCCTGCGAAGCGGTCGGCCTCGACTTCACGACCCGCGCCCGCTGGTGTTTCGAGCACGTGGTCGAACTCGACGCCGCGCCCGAGGCGGTCTTCGCCCTTTTCGCCGACGGCGAGAGCTGGCCGCGCTGGTTCCCCGGCATCCGCCACGTGGTCTGGACCAGCCCTGAGCCCAAGGGCGTGGGCACCACTCGCACCGTGACGCTCGACAGCGTGACCGTTTACGAGCACTTCCTGGCCTGGGACCCGGGCCGGCGCTTCGCGTTCCGCTTCGAGGCCGCCGACCGGCCACTGTTCCGCGCGGGCCTCGAGGACTACGTGCTGGAGCCGCTGCCCGGCGGCCGCACCCGCTTCCGCTACCTCGTGTTCCTCGAGCCCTCGTGGCTCGTGCGGCTGGTGGGGCCGCTGGCCCGCGCCGCGTTCGACCGCTCGTTCGGCGCCGGGGCCGCGGGCCTGCGCGCCCACCTGGCCCGGGACCGCCAGGCCTGAGCCCGCTCACACCCCGGCCGTGACGCGGCACACCTCGCTGCCTAAAAGTCTGGCGCTACGATCCCGGGGTTTGAAAGGAGGGTGACATTGACGAAGCAGCTCGTGAGCGGACTGGTGGCGATGCTGGCGGCGACGACCCTGGCGTGTGGAGGCGGCCAGTCGCAACCACCGGCGACGACGGCCCCGGCGACAACCCAGGCCGCGGCGCCGACCGTGACCGCAGCCGAGTTCGGCGTGCCGGAGTGCGACGACTACATGGCCAGGTACCTGGCCTGCATCGACAGCAAGGTGCCAGAGGCCGCGCGCGGCATGGTCCGCCAGCAACTGGACCAGACCAAGGCGCAGTGGAAGCAGGCCGCGTCGACGCCCGAGGGCAAGCAGGGCCTGGCGATGGGCTGCAAGGCGGCTACCGACGCTGCGCGCGCGTCGATGCAGGCCTACGGCTGCACTTTCTAGGAAGCAACGCCGGACCGCACGCCGGCGGAATACGCCCGGGGCGCGCAAGGCGCCCCGGGCGTTCGTGTTCTAGCGCGAGGGCGAGCTGGGCCGGAACGGGCCGCGGCGACCCGCGCCGCTACGGCGGCCGTTCCCCGCACCCGCCTGCGGGCGGTGCGACGTGGGCGTCTGGTGCGACGTGTGGGCGGAGCCGGAGCCCGGGCGCGGAGCAGAGTGGGCGACGTGCGGCCGCGGGCCGCCGGGACGCGGGCCCTGGCCCGAGCGCGGCTTCTGGCGCGCGCGATGCTCGGCCAGCCGCTGCGAGAGCGGGACCTCCAGCTTCTCCACCGAGCGACGCGTGTAGTCGAAGCCCTCGACCGTCACCCGCGGCAGGCGAGCGCCGAGCGCGCGCTCGATACCGCGCACGTCCGCTTCTTCCTCGGGCGAGACGAACACGAACGCGTCGCCCTTCTGCTCGGCCCGCGCGGTGCGGCCGACGCGGTGGACGTAGTCCTCGGGCGAGGCCGGCACGTCGAAGTTGACGACGTGCGACAGCGCCTCGACGTCGATGCCGCGCGCGGCGATGTCGGTCGCCACCAGCACCGGGAACTTGCCGGCCTTGAAGCCGGCCAGCGCCTGCGTGCGCTGGGCCTGGCTGCGGTTGCCGTGGATGCGTTCGGCATTCACGCCGGCGCGGGTCAGGTAGTCCGCCAGGCGGTTGGCGCGGTGCTTGGTGCGGGTGAAGGCGATCACGCTGTTGATCTGGCCGCGCTTGAGCAGCTCGACGAGCAGCGCCGACTTCAGCTCGGCCGGCACCGGGTAGGCGGCGTGGGTCACGCCCTTGGCCGCGGTCGACGGCCGGTCGGCCGTGACCGTCACGGCGTCGCGCAGCATCTCCTTCGCCAGCGTCGCGATCGGGGCCGGCATCGTCGCCGAGAACAGCAGCGTCTGGCGCCGGATCGGCAGCCGCTTGAGGATGCGCTTGACGTCGGGCAGGAAGCCCATGTCGAGCATGCGGTCGGCCTCGTCGAGCACCAGCACCTCGAGCCCCGGAAAATTGAAGCTCGGGTTCTGCATGTGGTCGAGCAGGCGGCCCGGGGTCGCGACGATCACGTCGAGCCCGCGGCGCAGCGCCTGCTCCTGCGGGACCATGCCGACGCCGCCGAAGATGGCGGCGCTCGACACCTTCGCGTGGCGACCGAGGTCGCGGAAGCTCTGTTCGATCTGCGCCGCCAGCTCGCGGGTCGGCGAGAGGATGAGCGCGCGAGTCAGGCCCTTGCGCGGCGTCGTGGCCAGCCGATGCAGGATCGGCAGCGCGAACGCCGCCGTCTTGCCGCTGCCGGTCATGGCGCAGGCGACGATGTCCCGTCCCTCGAGCACGGGCGGGATCGCCTGGGCCTGGATCGGGGTGGGGCGGGTGTAGCCGAGGTCGGCGACACCGCGCGCGACCTCCGGGTGGAGGTTGTAGGCAGAGAAAGGCATGAGGATCGGTTTTGGTCCTTGTCCGTTCCGGCAGGTTGTGTGTGTCTTTGCTGAAACGGGGGATGCCGGGAAGCCGCCGTTCGACGCGGTCCCTTCTGGAGCGCGGTGGGATCGACAGCATCTCACGGACGGGCGGGATCTACAATGCGCCCCCCGGAGGCCCTGGTGGAAGCCCTGTTCGTCTCGACCTCGATCGTCGCTCTCGCCGAGATGGGCGACAAGACCCAGTTGCTCTCGTTCGTGCTGGCGGCCAAGCTCAAGCGGCCCGTGCCGATCGTGCTCGGTATCCTGGTCGCCACCCTCGCCAACCACTTCCTGGCCGGCCTGATCGGGGCCTGGCTCGCCAGCCTGCTGGCGCCCGGCACGCTCAAGTGGGTGATCGCGGTGTCGTTCTTCGCCTTCGGCGCCTGGGCGCTGGTGCCCGACACGCTGGAGGAGCGCCCGCTGCCCGCGGCCTCGGTGTTCATGACGACCGTGGCGGTCTTCTTCATGGTCGAGATGGGCGACAAGACGCAGCTCGCAACCGTCGCCCTCGCGGCGCGCTACCCGTCGCTGGTCGCCGTGGTCTGCGGCACCACGCTCGGCATGCTGATCGCCAACGCGCCAGCCGTGTGGATGGGCGAGGCGCTCGCGAAGCGCGTCGACATGCGTCACGCCCGTTTCGTCGCGGCCGCGCTGTTCGTGCTGCTCGGTGCGCTCACGCTGATGGCGGGCGACGACGCGTTCCGCCTCGCCCCGGTGGCCTCCCCCGCGCCCTGAGCTCCTGAGCCCGTGGTGTCGGCCTGCCGCGGCCTACAGGTGGATGCCGTTGACGTGGTCGGCGATGCGGCCGTTGACCTTCATCATCACGTAGTTGACGTCGTTGGTGACGTCCTTGCGTAGCTTGGTCACGTAGCGCGCCGCCGGCGTCGCCTGCACGAACGCCCGGTCCTCGAGCTCGGCCAGCACGCCGTCGACGTCGACGAGCAGGTGCTTCAGCTCGCGGAAGCGGTGGTTGAGGTCGAGCAGTTGTGGCTCGGCGAGGGTCGCCGGCAACAGCGGCGGGAAGTCGCGCTGGATGCTGCCCGCCACCGCGGCGACGTCCTCCTGCAGCTCCGCGAGGTCGCCCAGGAACTCGCGGCGCAGCTCGTCCGCCACGGCCGCCGTGGCCAGCTTCAGCAGCCGCCCCTCCAGCTTGACCAGTTGCTCGCGCAAAGAGTCGCGCAGGAAGCCGACACCCAGGTGCGGGCGCTGCGGCTGGTCGAGCACGAGCAGGTCGCGGCCGAGGTAGATCTTGTCCGCATAGCGCACCGGCAGGTCTTCGGGGCGCAGCGTGTAGAGCTTGATCTCGAAGCCGTCCTCGCGGCCGACGAAGCGGGTGATCACGAGGTGGTCGTTGACGGCGACGTAGTAGGAGTTGGTCTCCAGCAGCGCCGAGTGCAGCGCGAGATTCCACAGCACCAGCCGCTTCAGCTCGGAGACTCGCTCGGGGTTCTGCGACAAGAGCGCCCGGATCTGGTCGTGCTCCTCGCGGCTCGCCTCGCCGGTCGTCACGTGGCGCAGCGAGGGCGTGATCAGGACGCGGCAGCGCTCGAAGAAGAACTCGAGGTGCATCTGGTCGAGCACCCGGTCCTGGAAGTTGTCGAGGTGGAACGGGGGCACGGCCAGCGACTCGCGGCTGGCGATCGCGTTCAGGCTCTGCATCAGAGCCTCCTCTCGCGTCGATTCTAAAGCCGGGGATGCTCAGGCGTCGGGCTTGCTCTGCCTGAGTCGCCCCATGAAGGCCTCCAGCCACTCGATCGGCAGCGGGAAGATGATGGTCGAGTTCTTCTCCGCGGAGATCTCGGTCAGCGTCTGCAGGTAGCGCAGGTGCAGTGACATCGGCTGCGCCTGCATCGCGTGGGCGGCCTCGGTCAACTGCTTCGACGCCTCCAGCTCGCCGGAGGCATGGATGATCTTGGCCCGCTTCTCGCGCTCGGACTCCGCCTGCTTGGCCATCGCCCGCTGCATCTCGTGCGGCAGGTCGACGGCCTTGACCGCGACCTGGGTGACCTTCACGCCCCACGGGTCGGTGTGCTCGTCGATCACCTTCTGCAGCTCGACGCCGAGCCGCTCGCGCTCGGCCAGCAGCTCGTCGAGGTGGGCCTGACCGAGGATGCTGCGCAGCGTCGTCTGCGCCTCCTGGCTGGTCGCGTACAGGAAGTTCTCCACCTGCACGATGGCCTTGACCGGGTCCATCACCCGGAAGTAGACGACCGCGTTGACCTTGACGCTGACGTTGTCGCGGGTGATCACGTCCTGCGGCGGCACGTCGAGTACCACGGTGCGCAGGCTGACCCGCACCATGCGGTCGACCGGCCAGGCGACGATCACGAGCCCTGGCCCCTTCGGCACCGGCAGCAGCTTGCCGAGCCGGAAGACGACGCCGCGCTCGTACTCGTTGAGGATCTTCACCGAGAGCATCAGCCAGAACACGATCAGGAAGAAGACGATCCCGGGTCCCGCCATCACGCCCCACCCTTTCGCACGTGCAATACGAGGCCCTCGACCCGCGCCACGATCACCGCGTCGCCGGCGTCCACGGCCGGTCCGTCCACACGGGCGCGCCAGCGCTCGCCCTGGATCGCGACGAAGCCCTCGGGCGCCAGCGCCTCGAGCGCCGTCGCCCTGCGCCCGATCAGCCCGGCTTCGCCCGTCGAAGCCTGCCGCCGCTGCGCGGCGAGCACCATCCGCACCAGCAGGATCGTCCACGCCGCGAGCAGCAGCGCGCCGGGCAGCAGCGTCGCCCAGCCGATCTGCAGCTCGGGCACCGGCGAGTCGACCAGCATCAACGCCCCCAGGATCACGGCGACCAGGCCGCCGGCCGTGAGCAGGCCGTACGAGGTGACCTTGACCTCGGCGGCGAACAGGACCACGCCCAGCGCGATCAGCAGCACGCCCGACCAGTTGATCGGCAGGATCTGGCTCGCGAACAGGAACAGGATCAGGCACAACGTGCCGAGGATGCCGGGGAACAGGCCGCCGGGATGGCTGATCTCGGCGCCGATCCCGGCCAGCGCGCCCAGCAGCAGCAGGAACAGCACCTCGGGCCGCGCGATCGCCGACAGGATCGCGCGCTGCCAGCTCATCGTGACGACGACGGTGCGCTCGCCCGCGAGCCGCAACGTGACCGCGGTGCCGTCGAAGCGCTTGAGCTCGCGGCCCTCGAGCTTGCGCAGCAGCGCGGGCACGTCCTCGGCGACGAAGTCGATCAGGTCGCCCTCGAGCGCCTCGCGCTCGGTGAACGAGCGGCTTTCGACCACGGCCTTCTCCGCCAGCTCCACGTTGCGGCCGCGGCGCTCGGCCTTGCCGCGCACGTAGGCCGCGACCGCCGAGGTCACCTTCTTCGCCATCGTCTCGTCCATCGGCCCCATCGCCGAGACCGGGTGGGCGGCGCCGAGGCTGGTGCCGGGCGCCATCGCGACCAGGTCCGCGGTGATCGCGATCACGAACCCCGCGGAGTCGGCGCGGGCGCCGGCGGGCCCGACGAAGGCGACGACCGGCACGCGCGCGCGCAGCAGCTTGTCGACGATCTGCCGCATCGAGGTCTCGAGCCCGCCAGGCGTGTCGATGCGCAGCACGACCAGCGGCGCGCCAGCGGCCTCGGCGTCGGCGATCGCGGAGACGACGTGGTCGGCGCTGACGGCGTGGACGACACCGTCGAGCTCGACGACGTGGACATCGGCCCGCACGAGTGCGGCCGGCAGCAGCGCGAGCGCCAGCAGAGCGGCGAGCCGCGCGAAACGCGGAGCCTCCACGGCCCCAATGTAGGCGTGTGCGCCGGCATCGTCAACGATGGCGACGCAGCCCGTCCTCACGATGGTCGGCTACGGTGTGTCGCAGGGCTTCACGGACATGATGGCCAGGTAGAGATCGCTGGCCTGACCCGGGGTCTTGTGCGCGCCGAGGGCGCCCAGGTGGTGGACGGCGAGCGCGGTGAGCTCCCACGCCATCTCGTCGTCTTCGACCGGGACCATCCCTTTCAGGAAGTTCCCCAGCCCGGTCACCGCTTCCAGCTTCTGCAGCGGCTCGGCGGACTTCCGCAGGGCCGGCAGCAGGATCTCGTGGGCCCAGGCCCAGGTCCAGGTGTGGCCCTTACGGGAGTGGGAGCCGATGGGGATGACGTGGGCAATCACCCGGAGCGTGCCTCCGGCGTCCCGGAACTCCAGCGTGCCGCTGGGCTGATCGAACCAGGATCTCGGGTAGCGCGCCAGGCCGAAGGCCGCCTTGAGCTGGTCCTGCTTGTGCTCCAACTCGTCGAGCGCCGTGTCCAGAAACGCCTCGAACTCCTCGTCGTTCACGATCTGCCCCTCCGGGCCGAATGCACGTCGCGCTTCACCGCGGCTGCAATACTGCCACCTCGAAGTTGCCTGGGTCCATTGCGCCACCCACCGTGACAACACCGAGGCAACCACGCCGGGTTCGGCCGGTGCATTGATGTCGCTGCTCGCCGTCGATCTCGCAAAGGATGTCTTCGAAGTCGCCCACCGAGACTCAGCGAGACTCGGAATGACGGCCGGGCCCACCCCAGCCATGCTCGGGCTCTCCAACGGCGCGCCGCCCCCTGACTGCGGCACACCCTCGGTTCGGCTGGTTCATCTCATTGTTATGCGGCCGGCAGGTGCAGCCCGAAGACAAAGGTACAGAACAGTAGACGCCTAACACTGCAATAACCTGCGACACCGAGACTCACAGATGACCGGCGGCCCCACCTGAGCCATGCCGAGCTGGTTCATCTCATTGTTCTGTGGCCGGCACCCCATGCCCCATGTCCGTTCTGGCATAGGCTGGTCCAGTGAGCCCAAGGAACAAGCCCTTCGTGTGGCTGCACGGTGAAGTGAAGACCCCGCCGATCTGCGGCCGCTGCCCGGCTTGAGGTCGGGTACCTGCTGTCGGCGGTTGCAGCGTGGCGAAGCACTGTCGCTGCTGCAGTCGCGGCCCTTGCCCGCCCGATGCCACGAACTGTGCATCGTGGACGAAGGGCTCACGTGGCGAAATCATGTACCGAGCGGACCCTGATGCGGTGGTAATCGGCGAAGCGTTCGCGAAGAAGACCCAGACAACCCGCCGCGGTGCTGGACGCCTGCCACAGGCGCTATCGGGAGTATGACGATGCGAAAGGGTAATCGAGAGCGGCTGGAGCGCGCTGGGTGGGCCGTCGGCGATGCGGCCGACTTCCTGAAGCTCACCCCAGCCGAGGCAACCTATCTCGAGCTGCGGTTTCGGCTGGGCGACTCTCTCCGGGAGCGACGGCTCGGCCGGAGGTTGAGCCAAACGGATGTGGCCAGGCTGCTTGGGTCCAGCCAATCCCGCGTGGCCAAGATGGAGGCGGGCGATCCTTCAGAGTCGCTGGATCTGCTGATCCAGGCCCTTCTGGAACTCGGCGCATCGCGGAGGGACCTCGCACGCGCGATCAGCCAGCAGAGCGCCGCATGAGGTCCGCATTGCCCTGGAATAGCCGGCGACATCGAGACTCAGAATGACCGGCGGCCCCACCTCAGCCATATTCGGGCTCTCCAAACGGGCCGCCGCTCCTTCATTCCGGGGCCCCTCGGTTCGTCAGGTTCATCGCATTGTCCTGCGGCCGGTTGCGAGGGCGCGATGCCTCAGGACAGGTAGTTCTTGAGCTCCATCGCGGCGTGGAAGACGCCGAGGATTCGCACCTCGTCCGGGAGGACCAGTAGGCGATGCGGTACTTGCCGAACAGCAGAACCCGAAGCGACCGGCCGGACACGGTCGTGTAGACGTACCCGCTCTCGGGGAAGGAACTGAGGATCTCGGCTCGGAGGTAGATCGACTCGACGAGGTGAAATGCCGCTTCCGGCTTGTCCATGGCCACGTAGTCATGAATCCGAAGGAGCACTGCTCAGCTTCGGCCGTCCAGACTACTTTCGCCACGACCGGATTCGGGCTCCCATCTCCTCGTGCGAGATCACGCGTCCGGCGTCTGAGTCCGCAAGCCCGCGCTCGATCATGACCGCAAAGGCCAGTTCGCGGACGATGTCTTCGAGGGAGCCGTCATCGGGCTGCTCCTGAACGACGCGGATTGCCGATTCCTTGGCTTCGCTCATAGGGGGGGTTACCTCGCAGGATGGCTGACTGGGTCCGGGCGCGAGGGCGCCACGCGAGGCCGCAGAACACTGAGATAACCAGCGACACCGAGACTCAAGATGACCGGCGGCCCCACCTCAGCCATGCTCGGGCTCTCCACTGGGCCCGCCGCTCCTCTAATCCGGGAACCCCTCGGTTCGTCAGGTTCATTGCATTGTTGGGCGGCCGGCGGCGCACCGAGGATGCCTCGGAAGGGCAGCGTCGTGTCTGTCGGAGCCCACAGCTCAGTGGCCTCCGCGGCTAGCCCTGGGACTTTGGGTTGCCGTGGTAGCCCCGTTCGCCATAAGGCGAGAGCTTCTCGAGCCACAGTTGTTCAAGTACACGGAGGTCCCCAGATGGATCACTGCCCGCCCCCTCTGCTGGAGGCAGTTCATCGACGATCTCGAATATGAAGGCCTCCGCACCCAGGCGATTCCAATCGTCCTGAAGAGCGCGGTTCGGGTGACTGCCATGACCGAGCTGGAAGCGCTCGCGGTTCAGCACCGACGGCAGGTCCCGACTGCTCCCGACGAACGACCGGTCGTCGACGGTGTTGTGGATGCGGAACACGCCCATGGGTCGGCGGGTTTCCTTGTACTGACGGATGAGTGCCTTCCGGTCCATACCTATCTCTCCCCGACCCGCGGGCCTCGGGCTCACCTACTCTAGGTCCGCCCAACACTGCAATAACCTGCGACACCGAGACTCAGAATGACCGGCGGCCCCACCTCAGCCATGCTCGGGCTCTCCACTGGGCCGCCGCTCCTCTAATCCGGGAACCCCTCGGTTCGTCAGGTTCATTGCATTGTTATCGGCCGCGTTCACTACGCGACGCGCGCCGTTGGGGGCTTCGTGCTACCAGGCGACCTACCGCACCTCCGGAGCGCAGCCGCGATCAAGGGTGCGGTTCGTTGACCCCGAGAGCCTCTGACAGACGGGCGTTCCCCCCGAATCGTTGAGCAAGGAACTCCGAATGGTACCCATGACGAGGACGGAGACGAGAACGCTCGATGGGCCAGGACGAGGCGAAGCGGGACGAAGCAGCCGGGAACCCGGACACAGGTGCAGGAATGCAGGACGAGGAAGCGCTCGCCCGTGCGTGAATGAACGACCGCCTTTGACGATGCCCCACGCCTACCCGAACGCACGGGACCACCGACCACATGGTAGGAAGGTGCCTCCACGCTGGATGGATGCCGTTCTGGCCCCCGACGCACCCAGGGTGCCACGGGAGGGAAGTTCGAGAGCGCTGGGGAGCGGCCGATAACACTGCAATAACCTGCGATACCGAGACTCAAGATAACCGGCGGCCCCACCTCAGCCAGCACGGGCTCTCCACTGGGCCGCCGCTCCTTCACTCCGGGAACCCCTCGGTTCGTCAGGTTCATTGCATTGTTGTGCGGCCGCTGCTCATTCGATGGCACCCGTCTGGCCCGCGCCGGTTGCCCGGACTTTGCCTTCCGAGTCAAGCGTCACGCCCATGGCATCTGAGTTCGGGAAGTTGATCACCACCCCTTCGCACTTGAGGTCCCGACCCAGTGCGAGGACAGCCCGAGTCCACTCCTCCCTGGTCGGGTACTTCTCCTCGCTAGTGCGGAGACGTTCAGGACGGTTGCCGGGCGGCTCAGCCAAGCGACCGTACTGGACGACCGAATAGCCGCCACTCTCGCCCCGTTCAAAGAACGCTGGAGCGCCATCCGCTGCTGTGCATATGGCTACGAAGCGCTCGCTTGCGGGGAAGGCGGCTCGCTCAGCGGCCACGATCGCCTCTGCCCATGACTGACCACTCCCGATCGAAGCGCGTATTCGTCGGATTCGCCACGGATCGTAGGTGAAGATGGAGACGACCCAGAGCACGAGGAGACCAAGTGCCGCTGCCAGAAGGATGCGTGGTCCCTTCCTCATGCTTCGCCCTTCGCCAAGGTCCGCACAACACTGCAATAACCTGCGACACCGAGACTCAAGATGACCGGCGGCCCCACCTCAGCCATGCATGGGCTCTCCACTGGGCCGCCGCTCCCTTAATCCGGGAACCCCTCGGTTCGTCAGGTTCATTGCATTGTTATGCGTCCGGTAGTTAGGGCGCCTCTGCCTCGAGTCGGAGCGAAGCAGAGCACGGTCGGCGGCTCTCCTTTGCCCACGATCCCGGCCAGAGAGTAGGTATTGATGAACAAGCAGCCACCCGCGATCACAGGAGTCGCGCCGAGGAACGACGCCCTCGGGATCTTCATGTCCCAGTCGATCTCTCCCCGTTCGCGGTCTACCGCTATGACTCGCCCGGTGGAGTCTGCGGTCCACAGATGCCTGCCAGCGATTGCGATGCGACTATTCAGTTGACCCAGACCTCGGACTAGCCCTTTGCACAGCACTTCGCCGGAGCGAGCCCGCAGAGACACGTACGCGCCTCGTGGGGCCAGGACAACAACTTCATCGCCGCTGACGGCAGTCGCACCCGCGTGCCGTTGGTGCCATAGCACCTCTCCGGTGAGGGCGGCGAGGCCTGTAGTCCCGTTCGCGTGGCCGATTACCATGGTGCCCCTCGACACGAAGGGCCTCCATCGACCGAGCTGAACGCGCTTATCGATCCAGGGCGCAAGGGACGTGGACCACAGGCACTTCCCGTCTTGCAACGACACTGCCTGCACTGACGCACCTCGGGCGACGAAAAGGCGGGCACCATCCGAGGCTACGAGGCCCTCCACTGGTGCATGGGCCTCCACGCTGTTCCGCGTCTGCCACTGAATGCCGCCGCCCGGGTTGACCGCCATCAGTTCTTCGGCGCCCGCCACCCGGGCTATGAGCCGCTTCCGATGGACCGCCAAGAGGCCGCCCGGGAGAGTAGTGGCCATGACGAGCGAGCCGTCGGCCCAGTCGAGTTGCTCGCTTACTGTCCTACCCCGGAGTTCCTTCGCGACCGTGATCCCTTCAGCTGTGACGAAGATCGCGTAGTAGCTTCCCGGCCGGGTCCAGCGTGATCGTCCATCGTGGTCCAGGCAGACCAAGTGCTCACTTCGGCCACGTTCCCGACGGAAGAGGATCCCTCTCGGAGACGTACGGGGATCTCCGACACCGCCGACGAGAGTCCACTTCAGGGTGAGAGGCGCGCGCAGGGTGAGGTCGCTGGGCTGCGACCTGGACGGTCCATAGCTCTCCTGAGGGTAGTGCCTCATTGGTTCACCGAGGTCGCTGGCGAGGACGCATAACACTGCAATAACCTGCGATACCGAGACTCAAGATAACCGGCGGCCCCACCTCAGCCATGCTCGGGCTCTCCAACGGGCCGCCGCTCCTTCATTCCGGGAACCCCTCGGTTCGTCAGGTTCATTGCATTGTTATCCGGCCCGGGCCGC
>JAMPXO010000156.1 GCA_023701125.1 Vicinamibacteria bacterium
GAGGACGTCGCGAACGGCGCGGTGGCCCGGGCCCTGCCCGTCGTCGTGCGCGAGGTCAGCGCCAGCGAAGCCGAGACGCTCGGTCTCAAGGTTCCCGCGGACGCGGGCGACGCCGTGCGCCTCGTGGGCGCCGCGGGCTTCGACCTCCAGCCGTGCGGCGGCACCCATCCGCGCAACACCGCCGAGGTCGGCGTGATCCGCGTGCTCGGCACCGAGCGCTACAAGGGCGGCACCCGCGTGCGCTTCGCCTGCGGTCGTCGCGCGCTGCGGCTGTGGCGCGCGCAGGGGGCGACGCTGGCCCGCCTCGCCCAGGCCTTGTCCGCCCCCGAACTGGAGACGCCGGCCGCCGTCGAGCGACTGCTGGCGCGGCTGCGCGAGCAGGAGCGCGCTCTCGCCGACGCCCGCGGACTCCTGCTCGGCTACGAGGCGCGGGGATTGACCTCGGACGCGCCGCAGGCTGAAGGCCGGCGCATCGTCCGCGTCCGCCGCGACGGCCGCGAGGCCGCCGAGTTGCGCGAGCTGGCGTTGCAGATCGCCGCCGCGGGGGCCGTCGCCCTGCTCGGCGGCGTCGAGGGCGGCCGCGCCCATCTCGTCTTCGCGCAGCCGCCGGGGGCCGGGCTGGACGTGCCGGGCCTGCTCAAGCTGGCCCTGCCCCACGTCGAGGGCCGCGGCGGCGGCCGCGGCGACGTGGCCCAGGGCGGCGGCGAAACGACGGCGGGCCTCGACGCGGCCCTCGACGCCGCGACCCGCGCGGCAGGGCTGACCGGGTCGCTGGCGTGAACCCCGCGGGGTCCCCGTACCTCGCGATCGGCGCCGCCGTCGTCTTCATCTCGCTGGGCTCGCTGTTCGTGCGGCTGGCCGAAGCGCCGCCGCTGACGATCGCGTTCTGGCGGGTGTGTCTCGCGTCGCTGCTGCTGGCGCCGTGGGCGGCACCCGAGGCGGCCCGTGCGGTGCCCGCCCTGACGCCTCGCCTGCGGGGCGCCCTCGTCCTGTCGGGCCTCGCGCTGGCCCTCCACTTCGCCACCTGGATCGCCAGCCTGTCGCACACCACCGTGGCGGCCTCCGTGCTGCTCGTCAACACCGCGCCGATCTTCTCGGTCGTCTTCGCAGCGCTGTGGCTGAAGGAGCGCACCCACGGCCGGGAGATGGCCGCCCTCGCGCTGGCGACGGCCGGGGCCGGCATCGTGGCGATGGACGACGCGGGCGGCGGCAGCCACTCGCTGTGGGGCGACGGCCTGGCCCTGGCCGGCGCCGCGACGCTGTCGCTCTACCACGTCGTCGGGCGCGGGCTGCGCGAGGCGCTGCCGCTGCGGGCCTACGTCTTCGGCGTGTGGTCGACGGCGGCGGCAGGCCTGCTCGTGCTCGCCCTCGCGTTCGGCCAGCCGCTGGTCGACCTCGCCCCCCGCACCTGGCTGGCACTCGTCGCGCTGGCGGTGTTCCCCACCCTGCTCGGCCACGGCCTCGTCAACCGCGCGCTGCGCGGCCTGCCGGCACCGACCGTCGGCCTGTTCATGCTCGGCGAGCCCGTGGGCGCCACGCTGCTGGCGTGGCTGTTCCTGGCCGAGTCCCCGGGCGCCTTGACGCTGTGCGGCGGCGCGGTCATCCTCGCCGCCCTGATCGTGCTGACGCGGAGGAGCGGATGAGCCGGAGACGGGTCCACGTGCTGTTCACGGGCGGCACCATCTCGATGCGGATCGACCCCGGCACCGGGGCCGCGGTGCCCGCGCTCTCGGGCGAGGAGATCGTGTCCCGGGTCAGCGGCCTGCGCCGCGAGGCCCGCCTCACGCTCGAGGACTACGCGCGGCTGCCCGGTCCCCACGTCACGCCGAACTGGATGTGGCGGCTGCGCGGCCGCGTCGCCCAGATCCTCGACGACGCCGACGTCGACGGGGTGGTGATCACCCACGGCACCGACACGCTCGAGGAGACCGCGTTCCTGGTCGACCTGACCCTCGCCAGCGACAAGCCTGTCGTCTTCTGCGGCGCGATGCGGACCTCCTCGGAGCCCGGCTGGGACGGCCCCGCCAACCTGATGACGGCGGTCCGCACCGCGGTCTCGGAGCAGGCCTGCGGCCGCGGCGTGCTGGTCGCGGTCGGCGAGCACGTCTACGCCGCGTGCGAGGTGCGCAAGTGGCATACCTCGCACCTCGATGCCTTCCGCAGCCCGTACGGCCCGCTGGCCGTCGTCCAGCGCGGGCACGTCGTGTTCCGCCGCCCCGCCTCGCGCCCGCCCGTGATCCCCGCCCGACGCCTGGTGTGCGAGGTCGACCTGCACACGACGGCCACGGGCACCGACGACCGCTTGATCCGGGCCTCGATCGAGCGCGGCGCTCGTGGCCTGGTGATCGAAGGCAGCGGCTGCGGCAACCTGCCGCCGGCGGTGTTGCCGGGTTTGCGCGCCGCGCTGGCCGCGCGGCTGCCGGTGGTGCTCGTCTCGCGCTGTGGCGAGGGATCGGTGATGCCGACCTACGGCTACGAGGGCGGCGGCCAGAAGCTGCGCGAGATGGGCGTCATCTTCGGCGGCGACCTGACCGGCCCCAAGGCTCGAATCAAGCTGATGGTCGCGCTGGGCGTGGCCTCCGAGGCCTCGGACATCCGGCAGTGGTTCGAAGCCATCGACCTCGAAGGCGGCCTCTAGCCGCGGGCGCGCGGCTCATCCACAGGCTTCCCACAGGGCACCCACAGCCACCGCACAACCTTTCCACAGCTTTCTCACCGGGAAGTCCACAACCCGGCGCCCCGGCGGTCGGACCGGATCAGCCGAGGGCCAGCACCGAAGCCGAGGGCAGGCCGGGCAGGCCCCGGGACATCCGCGCCGCGCGGACGATGGCGCGGGCGAGCACGTCGGCGGCCAGCGCGCCGACCACCAGCTCGGGCAGGGCGATCTCGAGTTGCCCGGTCGACAGGGCGAACACCGTGTCGCCGTCCCAGGGCGTGTGGACCGGCGCGATCGTCCGCGCGAAGCCGTCATGCGCCATCAGCGCCACGCGACCCAGGCCCGCCTTCGGCAGCTTCGCGTTGGTGGCGACCACGGCCAGCGTGGTCGCTTCGCCCAGCCGCGAAGCCCCCGGCCGCAGGCCCGCGCGCAGCGCCGCCATCGTCCCCCGCAGGCTCTTGCCGTCGTCGCCCCGCGCGCCCGCGATCGGCTGGCCGCTGGCCGGATCGACCACGTCCCCCACCGCGTTGACCGCGACCAGCGCGGCCACCACGAGCCCATCGGCCCCGCGCCACGACGCGCTGCCGACGCCCGCCTTCATCGCCCGCTCGAAGCCGAACAGCTTGCCCACCGAGGCGCCGGCCCCGGCGCCCACGTCGCCCTCGACGACGGGCCCCGCGTTCGCCGCGGAGGCCGCGGCGTGCCCGGCGGCGGCATCGGGCCGGATGCGTCCGTCACCGACCGCCAGGTCGAACAGGATCGCCGCCGGCACGATCGGCACTCGCGCCGCACCGACGGGGAAACCGATCCCCTTCTCGTCGAGGAAGCGCATGACGCCCGTCGCGGCGTCGAGCCCGAACGCGCTGCCGCCGGCGAGCACGATCGCGTGCACGCGATCCATCATGTTCAGCGGGTCGAGCAGCGCCGTCTCGCGGGTGCCCGGCGCGCCGCCGCGCACGTCGGCGGCGCACAGCGCCCCCGCTTCCGCCAGCACGACCGTGCAGCCCGTGGGTCGGCGCGCGTCCGTGAAGTGCCCGACCAGCAGGCCCGGCACGTCCGTCAGCCCGCCCTCGTAGCCCGGCGCCGCCGTGACCGCGGCCCCCTGGCCCCCGGCCCCGAGCGCCGCGCTCGCCGCTCCCACGGCCCCGACGAAGGATCGCCTCGACACGCGCCGGCCCCCCATGCCCCCTCCCGCTCCGCCTGTGCTCAGACCTTGACCATCGGGTCGAACAGCCGCCTGTGCTCGTCCAGCGCGAAGCGATCGGTCATGCCCGCGATGTAGTCGCAGACCACGCGGTACAGGCCCTCTTTCTCCGTCCGCTCCTGGTAACGCGGCGGCATCAGCCGCGGCTCGCCCTCGTAGGCCACGAACAGGTCGCGCAGGATGCGGCCCGCCTTCTCGCCCATCCGCACCACCCGCCAGTGGCGGTACATGTTCTGGAACAGGAACGCCTTCAGCTCGTGCACGCGCTCGGTCATCGGCTCGGAGTAGCCGACGAGGCGCCCGCCCGCGTGGCGCGCGTCCTCCACGCTCTGCACCCGGGCCGCCACGATCCGCGCGACGCTCGCGTCCATCAGGTCCTGCGTGCAGCGGTCGATGATCGTGCGCACGACGCGATGGCGCTGCATGCGCTCGCCCTGGGTGCCGCGGGCGAGGGTGTCGTCGTGGGCCTCGCGGAACAGTGTCACCGCGCGGATCTGCTCGACCGTGAACATGCCGGAGGCGAGGCCGTCGTCGATGTCGTGGTTGTTGTAGGCGATCTCGTCGACGAAGTCGACGAGCTGGGCCTCCAGCGTCGGCGCCTCGCCGGGCAGGTACTCCGCGGGCGCGTGGGCGTCGCTGTCGGGGCGGTGCTTGATGATCCCCTCGCGCACCTCCCAGGTCAGGTTGAGGCCCGGGAACTCGGGGTAGCGCTCCTCCAGGTACTCGAGGATGCGCAGCGTCTGGCGGTTGTGCTCGAAGCCGCCGTGCTCGCGCATCAGCTCGTCCATCACCCGCTCGCCCGAGTGGCCGAACGGCGTGTGGCCCAGGTCGTGGCCGAGCACCAGCGTCTCGGTCAGCTCCTCGTTGAGGCGCAGCGCGCGGGCCACGGTGCGGCCGATCTGCGCGCCCTCCAGGCTGTGGGTCAGCCGCGTGCGGTAGTTGTCGCCCTCGTGGTTGACGAAGACCTGGGTCTTGTACTCGAGGCGGCGGAACGAGGACGAGTGGATCACCCGGTCGCGGTCGCGCTGGAAGCAGGTGCGCATCCAGTGCTCTTCCTGCGGGTAGCGGCGGCCGCGGCTGCGGCCGCTCTTCATCGCGTACGGGGCCAGCCGCTCTTCTTCGTAACGCTCCTGGGTCGCACGATCGACGTAGCCGGGCATAGGGTGCTTGCGATTCTACGCGCGCGCCCGGCTACGCCTGCTGCCCGCTGATCAGCGCCCGGCGTCGATCCGCGCCAGCTCGCCCAGGTTGAAGGCCAGGACGCAGTTGGCCAGGAAGCTGGTCGCGAACAGGCCCACGCAGCACAGGATGACCCCGAACTGGGCCACGAACCCGGCCACCAGCATCGCGGCCAGGGTCATCAGGTAGCTCACGAAGTGGCGCTTGATGAAGGCCAGGATCTCGCTGAACTCGAAGGCAGCGCCGAAGCGGCCCTGCAGGGAGACGCGCAGCATCGCAGCCGGCATCCAGAACCAGAGGCCCAGGCTCAGCAGGAAGATGGCCCCGTAGAAGGCGATCGCGCCGACCGCGATCATCATGCCGGCCATCGCCCCGCCGTCTTCGCCACCCAGCATCGGGCCCACGAAGGCCATCATGCAGAAGAACGGCGAGATCAGCAGCGCGACGCCGAGGCCGTAGGCCAGGTAGGCGCCGACAGGCGCCAGGCCGTCGTTGAAGATGCCGCCGAGGTCGTCCCACTCCGGCAGCGGGCGCGGCGCCCCGTTCGCCACGTTGCGGATCACCCGCACCATGTAGCCGACGACGAAGAAGATCCCGATGATCAGCGAGCTGAGCAGCGTGAACACGCCGCCGATCGCGATCTTCTTGATCCAGTCCGGGTCCTCGAACGCAAAGGTGAAGGCGCGGGCGAACTCGAACGGGCGCGACGAACCGTAGGCGGGGCTGCTCATGATGGCGCACTGTAGCCAGCGCTTCACCCCCGGGTCAACCGGCTGGTGACGTTTCTTGACGGCCCGACCCCGTAACAGGCCGCCCCCTCGCCCGTCCAAGGGCTGAACGCGGCCGCCAGGCGACCGCGACGAAAGCGAGGGTAGAGACGTGAGCAGCGCTGCGGTCAAGCTGACGGCGGACAACTGGGAGAAGGAAGTCGGGCAGTCCGAGGTCCCCGTGTTCGTGGACTTCGGGGCCACGTGGTGCCCGCCGTGCAAGGCGATCGCGCCGATCGTCGACGCGCTGGCGGTCGAGTACGCCGGCCGCGTCAAGGTGGCGACCGTCGACATCGACGCCGAGCCCGAACTCGCGGACCGCTTCGGCATCCAGTCGGTGCCGACGCTCGCGGTGTTCCGCGGCGGCGAGGTGGTCGACGGCCGGCTGGGCGCTGCCTCCAAGGCCGTGCTGGCGGCGATGCTGGACGGGGCGCTGGCCGGCCAGCCGGCTTCCGTCCGGGCGTGAGGACGTGCCGGCCCGGGCTGAGCGGCTCGGGGCCGGCCGATTTCCTGATGACGCCGCGCTCCGGGGCCAGTAGAGTGGGAGCTGGATGCCCTCCCCGGATGCTGTCGTGCGCGAAGCGCTGGAGCGCGTGCTGCGCGACGAGGGCGATCGCCTCTACGGCCTGGCCTTGCGCGTGACCCGCGAGCCCGACCTCGCCCGCGACGCCGTGCAGTCCGCCTTCGCCGCGGCCCTGGCCGGCGCCGAGGCTTTCCGCGGCGAGGCGGCGCTGTCGACCTGGCTGTATCGGATCACCTACAACAAGGCCATCGACCTGCTGAGGACTCGCGCTCGCGAAGTCCCCCTGCCCGAGGAGGACGGAGACCTCGGACCCGGCGACGTGGCGCTCGCCCAGGCGCCCTCCGCGTGGGCCGACCCGGGGCGAGCGCTGGACACCCGCCGGCTGCACCAGGAACTGGAGTCGGCGCTCGCCGAGCTGACGCCGCTGCAGCGGGCGGTGTTCGACCTGCGCGAGGCCGAGGGCCTGCCCTCCGCCGCGGTGGCCGAGCGGCTCGGACTCAGCGAAGGCGCCGTGCGCGTCCAGCTCCACCGCGCCCGGCTCAAGCTGCGCGCGCGGCTCGCGGCGCAGGTCCAGGGGGCCGTGCGATGAACTGCGACGAGCTGCTGAAGCGGCTGACCGACTACGCGGAGCACGCCACCGACGCGGACCTGTGTGCAGCGATCGAGCGCCACCTGCAGGATTGCCCCGGCTGCGAGGCCATCCGCGCCGACCTCGAGCGGCTCTCGCGCTTCTGCCGCGAGTGCGACCCGCCACGGCTCCCCGACGACGCCCGCGAATCGATCCAGAAGCTGCTGCGCGGCTAGGACGCCCGCGGCCCCCAAGGAGGAACCTTGATCCACGACAGCATCCTCGGCACGATCGGCAACACCCCCGTCGTCCGCGTCAACAAGCTCGGCCCGAAGCACGCGACGATCTACGTCAAGTGCGAGGCCTTCAACCCGATGAGCTCGGTCAAGGACCGGCTGGCGATCGCGCTGATCGAGGACGCCGAGCGCCGCGGCACGCTGAAGCCCGGCCAGACGGTCGTCGAGCCGACCTCGGGCAACACGGGCATCGCGCTGGCGATGGTGTGCGCGGCCAAGGGCTACCCGTTCGTCGCGGTGATGGCCGACAGCTTCAGCGTCGAGCGCCGCAAGCTGATGAAGGGGCTGGGCGCGAAGGTGGTGCTGACACCCGCGGCCGAGCGCGGCTCGGGCATGGTGCGGCGGGCCGAGGCGCTGGCGAAGGAGCACGGCTGGTTCATGCCCAACCAGTTCGAGAACCCGGCCAACCCCGAGTACCACCGCAACACCACCGGCCCCGAGATCCTGCGCGACTTCGCCGGCAAGCGGCTGGACTACTTCGTCAGCGGCCTCGGCACGGGCGGCACGATCACCGGCGCGGGCGAGATCCTGAAGAAGGCGCGGCCCGATATCCGCATCGTCTACACCGAGCCGGACACGGCCCCGATCGTGACCAGGGGCGAGTGGAAGCCGCACAAGCTGCAGGGCTGGAACCCCGACTTCGTGCCCGGCGTCTTCGACCGCACGATCTTCGACGAGGCGGTGCTGGTCTCCGAGGTCGAATCCCGCGACGCGGCCCGTGCCCTCGCCCAGCAGGAGGGCATCTTCTGCGGCCTGTCCTCGGGCGGCACGTTCGCCGCCGCCGTCAAGGTCGCGGAGAAGGCGCCCGCGGGTACGGTGCTGCTGGCGATGCTGCCCGACACCGGCGAGCGCTACCTGTCGACGTTCCTGTTCGAGGGCATCACGGAGGAATCGGACGCCGTCTGACCTGACGGCGGCTTAGCGTCGGCCGCCGAACTCCTGGGTGGACTCGTTGTCGAGCAGGGTGATCGAGATGCTCTCGACCGCCAGCGGCTCCGGGTCCCACTCCTTGACCAGCCAGTCGACGCCGCTCTTGCCCTTCTCCAGCACGAGGCCCGCGCCGCCGGCCTGGCGCCACGCCATCTCGCTCTCGACGGCGAGGCGCCAGCGCCCGCGGAACTCGCCGCTCGCCGAGTTCCAGACGTACGTGTGGTCCGGGTTGATCCGAAGCTGACCGTTCTTCGCGACGGTGTCGCGCTCCACCCACTTGTCGCCCTGCTGCGACGTGGACCGCGCGTACTTGGTCAGGTCCCACGCCCCGAAGAACCAGCCCTCGGCCACGGGCGGGCCGAAGTTGGCGCGGATGTGGAACGGGATCGTGCTCTCGTTGCCGCCGCCGTTGCGCAACTCGTCCGCGAACTTCGACAGCGTGTCCATGCGGAAGTCGACGCCGCGGGCGCGGATCAGGGCCGACAGCTCCTGGATCACCTTCGGCTTGTCGGGGTGGCTCCACGGATTCGAGCCGATCCGGGCCTTCAGGAAACCGAGGATCTCGGCCTGCGACAGCGGAGCCCCGCCCGCAGCCGGTGGCACGCTGACCCGCCGGGTGGGCGCCCCTGCAGGCGCCGCAGGCGCGGGGCGAGCGGGACCGGCAGTGGGGGCCGGGGGTGCGTTCGTCGCGCCCTGAAGTCGCACGTCCTTCGGGTCGGCGTAGCGCGTCGGGCCGTTGACCGGGTCGTCGCGTTTGTCCCACATGGGGAAACGCACCAGGACGCCGTGCTCGTCCTGGCGCACGACGATGCCGACCTCCGCCATGCTGCCGCTGCCGACGACCACCTTCTGACCGGGCTGGAAGGCCGTGTCGGCCCACAAGGTGTCCGTTCCGAACGGGAGCGCCAGGGCGAGACAGCCCCCAGCCAGCGTCAGGGCGCGAAGCGTTCGGTTCATTGTTCCTCCGGGGAGAGGGCGCCATTGTCGCACTCCCCGCCCCGGAGGGCGCCCGCTACCTCGGCTCGGAGTCGAAGTCCGCGACCCGGCCGTCCTCGGTGAGATGGAAGCGGAAGACGCGGCGGCCCGCTTTGCTCTCCAGCACGTAGTGCGCGATGCGGGTCACCCGCTCCCCGCGGCGCTCGAGCGGTCGCGCCGCGAGGTCGTCGTCGTCGAGCCAGGCGAACGACTTCAGCGACGCGAGCTGCTCGCCCACCGCCCTGCGCTGGTACGCCTCGCGAACGCTGCCGGACGCCGTCGCAGCGAGCCCGTGCCCCAGGTCGGGGTTGGGCCGGGAGTCGGCGAAAGCGGCCAGCACACCGCGCAGCTTCTCGGCGCGGGCGGGCGAAGCCTCCGCTCGCGGCTTCGCCGCGTCCGGCAAGCGCAGGTCCGCGTCCACGAGGCCCGCGATCGCCTTCGCGATCGTCTCGGGCCGGGCGCTCGCCACGTTAGCGAGCACCACGACCGTGAGCCCGTCCTCGACGTAGCGCGCGATCGCCGCGCGGAAGCCCTGCCACGAGCCACCGTGCTCGATCATCCGCCGGCCGCGCTGCTCGCCGATCGCCCAGCCGAAGCCATACGGATGGGTGACGCCGGGTGTCAGCGCGACGGGCGTCCACCACGCGTCGTAGTGGACCGCGTTCAGCAGCCGCCGCGCGCGCAGCCCGGTCTCCCACGCGACCAGGTCCTTGACCGTGAAGTAGAGCGCGCCGTCGCCGAGGCTGTTGGCCGTGGGCGACACCCAGTCCTGGTTCTGCAGCGTGCCGTCCTTCGCGAGCTGATAGCCGTCGGCGCGGTTGGGGACGATCGCGGCCTCGCTGATCATCCGCGTCGTCGTCATGCCGAGCGGGGCGAACACGCGCTCCGTCAGGAACTCCGACCAGTGCTTGCCCGCGAGCTTCGAGGTCAGCAGCCCGAGCACCACGTAACCCGAGTTCGAGTAGCTCCACTGCGTGCCGGGCTCGAACTCCAGCGGCACCTTCTTCATCACCTCGAGCAACTGCTCTTCGGTGTAGTCGCGGCGCAGGTCGAACTCCTCGTCCCCGTAGTCCTTGAGCCCCGACGTGTGGCCGAGCAGATGCCGGACCCGGATCCGATGCCACGCCGAGGGCCCACCGGGAAAGTGCTTCGACAGCGGATCGTCGAGCCCGAGCTTGCCGTCCTCGACGAGCAACAGGACGCCGGCGGCGGTGAACTGCTTCCCCACCGACCCCGACTGGAAGATCGTGTCGGCGCTCACGGGCACCTGCAGCTCGACGTTGGCGAGCCCGTACCCCTGCATCCGCGCTGGCTGCCCGTCCCGCACGATCGCGAGCGCGAGCCCGGGGATCTTCTGCTCCTTCATGGCCGCCGCGACGTAGTCGTCGACGGCATCCGCGGACAGCGGCCCGGCACAGCATCCCAGCAGCAACAGCAAGACGGCGCGTCGGATCATCGGCATGCGCCGAATCCTACCGGGCGACGAGCAGGGCTACCAGGGCTGTTGACCCGTCTACGACTTCACACTTGATCATGGTCCTGCGGCCGGCGAACGGCGCCGGGCGCGATCACGGAGGTCGAAGTGGCGAACGTCAGCGTCGAGCAGTGGGTCGAGATGTTCCGGGTCGTCGGGCTTACGGACGACGACATGCGCCGGTGGCACGCGGAGTTCGAGCGCCGGCACCCGGCGGGGCACCAGGGTTTCCTCGAGTGGTTGGGGCTCCCGGCCGAGCGAATCGCCCAGGTCCGTCGCGACTCGGCGAAAATCTGAAACTGCGGGGGCCGGCCCGCCCGGCCCCCGCTCCTCCATGCTCACCATCAGCCACTTCGCCCGCCGTTTCGGACTCTCCCGCAGCACGCTCCTCTACTACGACCGCATCGGCCTGTTGCGGCCCTCGGGGCGCAGCGAATCGAACTACCGCCTGTACTCGCCCGCGGACGTGGCCCGGATGGAGCAGGTGGACGTGTACCGCAAGGCGGGCCTGCCGCTGGCGGACATCGCCCGCGTGCTGGCGGCCGACCGCGGTTCGCTGGCCCAGGTCCTCGAGTCGCGGCTTCGCGAGCTGGGCACGCAGATCCAGGCCCTGCGCCGCCAGCAGCAGGTACTGGTCGCGCTGCTGCGCGGCCGCGGGGCGCGGCGCAGGGCCCGCACCCTCGACAAGCAGGGCTGGGTGGCCATCCTCCGCGCCACCGGCCTGTCCGAGGACGACATGCGACGCTGGCACGTCGAGTTCGAGCACGGGGCTCCGGAAGCGCACCAGGACTTCCTGGA
>JAMPXO010000157.1 GCA_023701125.1 Vicinamibacteria bacterium
CGAGGCGGCACGCCGCCCCGCACGGTGACCGTGCCGGCGCCGACGTCCACGACGAGCTGGCCCGCGCCTCGCAGGCCGAGGCCGTCACCCTGCGGCATCTCCAGCAGCGTCGAGCCGCACGTGCCGCAGTACATGAAGAGTTGCGGGTTCATCGGCTGAAGAAGGCTATGCGCCGCATCAGCGATCGGTCAACCCGGGCTCGGGGCTCGTGCTACGCTGCCCAACAGCGCAAGCGGGGGCGAGGAGTTCGTTCAATGACCCGGATGCTGGCTGTGGCCGCCGTGGCGGCCCTCGGCGCGCTTTCCTCCGAAGCCCAGGCGCTCCGAAGCGAACTGGACCTGAAGGCCCCGGACGGCACGACGCTGAAGGCGACGTATTTCGCCGCGGAGCGGCCCGGGCCGGGCGTGGTCCTGCTGCACATGTGCAACAGCCAGCGCAGGGCGTGGGACGGCCTGGGGGCGCTGCTGGCGGCGCGCGGAATTCACGCGATCGCCGTCGACTACCGCGGCTACGGAGAGAGCGGCGGGCTGCCGATGAGCCAGCTGGACAACCGCGAGCGGCAGCGGGTGGTGGGCGAACTGTGGCCCGGAGACATCCGGGTAGTGCTCGCCCACCTGGTCGCGCAGCCGGGCGTGGATCGCGCGCGCATCGGGGCCGCGGGCGGCAGTTGCGGCGTGGACAATGCGATCCGTCTCGCAATGCGCCAGCCGGAAGTGAAGGCGCTGGCCCTCCTCGCCGGCGGGACCGGGCCAGGCGGCGAGGAGTACATCGCCGAGTCGGCCTGGCTGCCGGTGCTGGGCGTAGCCGCGGAGGACGACGGCCCGGCGGTCCGCGACATGCGCTGGCTGGTCGGTTTTTCTTCCAATCCGTCCAGTCGCCTGAAGGTGTACGCCAGCGGCGGCCACGGCACGGATCTTTTTGCGAAGCACGCCGACCTGGAGCCGATGCTCGCCGACTGGTTCGAGCAGCACCTGATCAAGACGCCTGCAGTGGCGTCGACCGCCATCGGCCCGGCCGGACCGTCCGCGCGAGTGCTCGAGGACCTGCGCTCGCCGGGTGGTGGCGCGCGCGTGCTGGCCCGCTTCCACGAGTCGCGCCAGGCGGGCACGCTCGTGGACATCCCGTCGCCGGGTGCCATCAACACGCTCGGCTACGAGGTGCTGCAGGCGGGCCGGGCGGCCGACGCCGTCGCCCTGTTCCGGCTGAACGTCGAGGCCCATCCCGAGTCGGCGAATGCCTTCGACAGCCTCGCCGATGGCTATCTCGCCGCGGGCGATCGCGAGAAGGCGCTGGAGTTCGCGCAGAAGGCCATCGACGCCCTGGCGCGCGACACGCGGACGCCGGAGGACTTCAAGAATCGGATCCGCGAGAGCGCGGAGCAGAAGATCCAGCAACTCAAGGGACTCGCGCCGAAGGCTCCCGGCGCCGCGTCCTGAAACGCGCCCGCCGATTGAGTACTCTTCGGAGTCGTGCCGGGCGCGACCGTTCAACGAATTGTGCGTCGCTCGCAAGGCGTACCGCGTGGGGGCAGGCCGGGAAAGGTTTCCAAATGCAAGTGCAGACTCGGGCAGCCCTCGTCGCGCTGGCGACGCTCACGATCGGCGCCACCGCCTCTGGTGAAAACTGGCCGTCGTTCCGCGCCCACGGCGGCGTGGGCCAGGGCGCGACGCCCGCCACCTGGGACATCGCCCGGTCCTCGAACGTCGCCTGGAGAACGCCGATCGCCGGCATCGCGCTGTCGAGCCCGATCGTCTGGGACGACCGCATCTACCTGACCACCGCGGTTCCGCAGGCGGCTCCCGAAGGCCAGAACTATCGGACTCCGCACGTGTGGAAGCTGATGGCCTTCGAGCGCTCGACCGGCAGGGCGCTGTGGGAGACGACGGCCCACGAGGGCACGCCGCACATGGACCGGCATCCCGTCTCGTCGTACGCCAACTCCACGCCGGCCACCGATGGCCGCTACGTGGTGGCGCTGTTCGGCACCGACATCCTCGTCTGCTTCGACAGCAGCGGAGCGGTGCTGTGGCGAAAGGTGGTCGACCAGACCAACCTCTCCCCGCAAAGTGGCCACTTCGGCAGCTCCCCGATCATCGTCGACGACCTCGTCGTGCATCTCAACGACCGCGACAAGGACTCCTACGTCGCGGCCTACAGGCTCCGGGACGGGGCGGAAGTGTGGCGCGTCGCCCGCGACGAGGGGCAGGCACAGAGCACGCCGGCGGTGGCGTGGACGGACGGCCCCGGTGGCCGCCGCGCACTGGTCGTCGTCGCTGGCCCCAAGTCCGTCCGCGCACTCGAGCCGCAGACCGGAAAAGAGGTGTGGAGCCTGAGTTCCGACTTCCAGTTCTCCGTGGCCACTCCGGCCGTGGCCGGCGACGTCGTGATCGCGGGAGGCTGGGGCAAGGGCAAGCCGCTCTACGCGATCCGCACTGGCGCCCGCGGGAGCATTTCGCCCGGCGAGGCGACCGCGCCGAGCCCGTCGATCGCGTGGAAGGCGGAGCGCGGCGGCGCGGAGATCCCGACGCCGCTGGTGGCGGATGGGCTGATGTATGTGCTGAGCGGCAACGGCGTCGTCACGGCACTCGACGTCCGCGAGGGCCGCGAGATCTACAGGCACCGCGCGGGCCGCGGCGAGTTCTACGCGTCACCGGTGCTCTCGAACGGCCGGATCTACATCATGAACACGGAGGGCGAAGTCACCGTGTTCCGCGCGGGCCCGAGCTTCGAGGTGCTGGCCACCAACTCGATGAACGAGCCGACCAGCGCCACGCCGGCGATCGTGGACGGCACGATGTACGTGCGCACGGCCGCAAGCCTGGTGGCCCTGCGCGAGGCCGGAACCGGCTCGAAGTAGGGCCGGCGGCGCGCCGCCGCGGGCGAGGTGCGAGCTCTCCCGGCTGGGAGTGGCGCGGGCTCCGCTGCTACGCTTGCGCGTGATGGACGTCGCGGCGGTGCTGGACGAGCTGGAGGCATTGGTGGCGGCGCAGGGCGAGCGCCTGTGCGTGGTCGGCGCGCTGGCTCTCGCGGCCTGGGGCCGGCCGCGGTTCACAGCCGACGTCGACGTCCTGACTGCGGTCGGCTGCCGCGATCGTCTGGTGGCGGCTCTCGAGAGCCGCGGATACGAGACGCTGCACGTCTCGACCGGCTTCTCGAACCACCTCCACGCCGACCCGGCTCTGGGGCGGGTCGACGTGCTGTACGTCGATGCCGCCACCGCCGCCGGGGTGTTCGCGGCGGCGTCGCCGCGGCTGGAACTGGCCGGGCGTCGGCACCTGGTGCCGGCGCCGGAGCACCTCGTGGCCCTCAAGCTGCACGCGATCCGCAACGATCCCGGACGCGAGCTGCGCGACCTGGCCGACGTGGACCTGCTGATGACGCTGCCCGAGCTGGACGTCGAGGCGGTCCGGCCCTACTTCGAACACGCGGGCCGACTGCGCGAGTTCGAGGCGCTGCGGGCACGACATGGCCGCTGAGCCCCCCGCGCCGCTGGACCTCGCCCGCGGCCTGCCGGTGTCGTGCGCCGACGTGCGCGCTTTGCGCGCCGCGCGCCTGCCGCGGCCGATGAGCGGCGACGCCTATCTCGCGTGGCTGCGGTCGTTCCCCGCGCCTGACCGCGACGCCCTCCGCCGCCGTGACGGCCCGCGAGGCGAGCCGTTCCGGCTGCCCTGAGGGCGCGAACCGGCGCATAATCCGCCCGACGGGGGTTCGGGGGCGGAGGAGCGTCCTTTCGCGACGGAGTCCCCGAGGGCCCGAGCGTCAGGCTCTGCCTGACGTGAGCCGCCCGATGTTTTTCACCCCGCGAGGCGAGACGATGAACGAACTGCTGCGCGTCCCGACGGTGGCGATCACCGCCACGGTCCTCTGCGGCGACGGCCGCCGGCTCGACGGCGAGGTGTTCCTGCCCGGCTCGGCGCCGATGCACGGCGGGCCGATGCGGCCGGACGAGTGGCTGCACGAGCCGTCCCCGTTCTTCGCCCTGCGCATGGCCGACGGCGGCTCGGCGTTCGTCAACAAGCTCGACGTGCTGGCGGTCACCGTCGCCGCGGCGGACGACCCCGATCAGGAGGACGGCAGCTTCGGCGTCGAGCGCGCGATCGTCGTCGAGTGCCTGAGCCACCGCTTCGAGGGCACGCTGGTGATCGACATGCCGCCCGACCGCCGCCGCGTGCTCGACGCGCTCAACGGCCCCGGCGACTACGTCACCCTGCGCGACGGCGACAAGCACCACTTCGTGCGCAAGACCCGCATCACCCGCGCCTTCGAGAAGGCTTAACGACCCAGCTCGCGGGCCCCCCAGGCCAGCAGCGCCCAGCCCGCGAGCAGCAGCACGCCGCCGATCGGGGTGATCGCGCCGAACCAGCGCGGGGCACCGAGCGCCATCGCGTAGAGCGTGCCGCTGAAGATCACGCTGCCCGCGAGAAACGCCCAGCCGGCCCCGTCACCGCGTCCAACGTGCAGGCGCAGCAGGCCGACGGCGACCAGCGCCAGGGCGTGGGCGAGCTGGTAGTGCGCGCCCGTGTTCCACCAGGCGAGCGCCTGCTCCGACACCCGCGCCTTGAGCCCGTGAGCGCCGAACGCCCCGCAGGCGACGGCCGCGAAGCCGCTGACGGCCCCGACCACGATCCAGTTCATCGCCGGCTCCCGGCGGGCGTGAAGCGGGTGCGGGCCATCGGGCCCTTCAGCTCGATCACGTGACCGTCGCGCAGCACGGCCAGCCCGACCTCGCGCTGGTCGTCGAAGGTGAGCGCGCAGTCGTACTGCGCCCGGTCCGTGACGCGGATGCCGTTGACGGCGAGGATGCGGTCACCGACCTGGACTCCGAGCAGCACCAGCGGGTCGACGTTCTCGTCGACACGGCGGCCGGCGAGCCGGGTGCCCGCGCCGGGCCGCCGCGCCTCGTTTTCCAGGTCCTCGACCAGGGCGTGGGCGATGCCGCGCGGGAACAAGCGGCGCAGGGCCGTCTCGGCGTCCGCGTCGGAGGCCGCGCCGCGGCGCACACGGCGCACGCGGTAACAGTCGATCGAGCTCGTCGAGTCGTACTGCTCGGCGATCGCCTGGAAGGCCTCGACGGCCGCCGCCTGATCGCCCAGGCGCTCGTGGATCTCGCCCAACGCGTCGAGCGCGCCGGTCGCGTAGGTGGCGGCCGACTCCTGGGCAAGGGCCAGCGCGCGAGCGCGTTCGCCGCGGTCCAGGTAGTGGTGAGCGAGCCATTCCGAGTAGGCGGTGAACATGACGCGGTCGCGGGCCGAAGAGCGGGCCCGCTCGAACGCCGCGCGGGCCTGGTCGTCGCGCGAACGGGCGGCCAGGAATCGCCCGTACCAGACGCACTCGTCCGCCTGCAGCGCGCACAGGCGGCGCAGCGCCTCGGCGCGGGCCTCGTGGCCGTCGCGCTCGCGCTCCAGCTTCGCCCACGCGGACAGCGCCGGAACGCTGTAGGCGAACACCGGGCCCATCTCCTTCAGGTATTCCGCGGGCGTCGGGCGGCGGCCGAGGCGGCGCTCGATCGACAGCTCGAGAAGGCGGGTGGAGGTCGGGCGCAAGGTCCGCAGCGCATCGACGGCTTCGGCCGTCAGGCGGCGGCTCACGCTGGCCTCGGCGAGCCTCGTCTCGGCCTCGTAGGCCGTGCCCTGCGGCAGCGGCCCGAACCAGGCGTCCCACAGCGGGACCCTGCCGGCCCCCGCCGCGCCGGCACAGTCTTTCGTGAGGCTCGCCCAGATCGCGGCCGGCACCCGCTCGGGCTGGCGCTGGACCGCGTCGGCGATCGCCGCGCAACTGTCGGACTCCTCCTTCGCCGCCGCAGCGGAGGCGGGCGTGCCCTGTCGGGACCGGGCGAGGGCGGCCTGCAGGGCGTGCCGCACCAGCGGCAGCGACGCCAGCGGCGCGAGCGACTTGCGGAGCTCGAGAACCCCCTGGTTGTTGCCCTGGTTCCACAGGCTGTACGCGGCCATCGCCACGGCGTTCGCCAGCTGGCGCTCCGCGCGGCGGGCGAGCCAGCCGCGGAGCAGCGGGCGCTCGGCACCAGCGGGCGAGTAGCGCGCCATCGGCACGTCGACCAGCGCCTTCGCGAACGCCTTCGGATCGGCCGCCACCTCGGCGCCGAGCGCGAGGCTGGCGGCGGCCTCCGCGACCTCGGCGCCCAACAGGCTGTCGCGGAGCAGGTTGCCCGCCGCCACGGAGGGCTCGACGGTGACCAGCGCTCGCAGCAACCCGACGCTGACGTCCGTCTCCTTCTCGAGCCGCGCCAGCCCCTCGAGGTCGTTGAGGTTCTGGGCCACGGCCGCGACCCGCGCACGCTTCTCGATCGCGACGGGCCGGGCCGCGCCGCCACGCCAGTCGCCTGTCAGCCGCAACGAGAGGGCGCGTTTCCAGGACGGGTTCAGTCCCGCCGTCTCGCGGCTCGCCAGCCGCGCGAGGGCCGGCCGCTCGCGTCCCGCCAGCGCTTCGAGGGCGACCTGCGCCAGCAGGCCGGCCGGCGAAGGCGGGGCGCCCGCGCGCACGACCTCTGCGATCGCCAGGTGGGCGCTGAGCGCCGACAGCTCCCGCCGCACGTCGCTGTAGCGGCCGGCCCGCTCCTGTTCGGCGAAGGCGGCGATCACCAGGGCCGCCTGCTCGTGGAGGCCCGCATCCAACGGCGCCGTCGACAGCGCGGTGGCCAGGCGTTCGCTCTCGGCGAGCAACGGCGCCACGCTCTCGGCGGCGGCGAGCCGCTCCTCGAGGCCCGGGTCGGCGGCCGACGGCGGCGCCGATCCCGCGGCCGGGCGCAGCGCGAGCAGCACGTTCACGACGGGTCCATAGGCCGAGGGCGACCACGCGAACTCGGCCGCCGCCAGCGTGGCGTCGAGGCGGCCGGCCGCCAGTGTGCCCTCGGCTCGCCATCCCTCGGCCGTTCGCGAGGCTTTCGCGCCCGCCGCCGCCGGGCCTGTCGTCGAGGTCGCGCCCAGCAGCGCCACGAGGTCGGCGACGACCTCGGAGCGAATCCACGTCTCCTCGTCGGCGAACGCCCAGCCCGTCTCGCGGCCCTCGGCCACCAGCCGCAGCTCCCAGCGCCGGAGCACCGTGGCCGTCGCGGGGTCGCGACGCTCGATCACGACGCTGGCCTGTCCCCCGGGCGGCAACGCCAGCCCGGAGCCGATCTGAGCAGCGGAGCTGCGCGGCTGGACGAGCTTCAGAACCTCGCGCGCGTTCTCGCACTCGTAACCCGTGACGCCTTGCGCGGCGGACTCCAACTCCGCCTGGCGAGCGGCCACCGCCTCCTCGTCGAGTGCCTGCAGGACGGATTTCCACGCCTCGTCGAGAACCGGACAGGGCGTGCCCAGCGAGTACATCGCCGACGGCACGGGCGGAACGGGCATCTCCGCCGTGGTGAGAGTGGGAGCGTCGAAGCGCCAGGTGTAGCTGGCCGCCGAGACGCGGTTCTTCAGGACCAGCGTGAAGCGCGTGCGCGGCGGCACCGACACGTGGACCGGCTCGGCCGCCGGCGTCGTGAGGTCGAACGCGACCGGGGTCAGGCCCGTCGGATTCGTCGCGGCGGGCTTGGACGGCTGGGGCTTGGGCGCAGGCGCCGGGCTTCTCATCGAGACGTAGCCGATGACGGAGACCAGCGCCAGGACCAGGCCGGCGGCGGCCAGCAGGGTCAGGCCGCGGGGCAGGGCCGCAAGCCGCTCGCGAAACCCTTCGTTGGCGCGTGGGGGGCGGGGGCGGGGCGGGGGCATGGCGAACTCTACCGCGGCCGTCGCCGCAAGGGTTTCGCGTGAAAGAGGGCAGGGTTATTGCAACCGGCGGGTGGTGAGGAGGAGTGCGTGCCTCCGCTCTACAGCATCGGGGTCGCTTTTGCGCGGCTTCGGGATCGACTCGCGGTCAAGCTGACCCTCACCGTCGTGGGCGTGGCAGCGCTCATCCTGCTGGCCCTCAACGTGGCCGAGATGCGCACCCACCGCCGCTTCCTCGAGGAGGCCGCGGTCCGCGGCGCCGACCTGTTCGGCGAGACGATCCGCGCCTCCACCCACCGCCACATGCTCGCTGGCCGCAAGAGCGACGCCTACGAGATGCTGCTCGACATCGGCCGCCAGCCCGGCATCGAGAAGGTGCGGCTCTTCAACAAGGAAGGCCGCGTCCGCTTCTCGTCGGACCAGGCGGAGATCGGCCGCCTCGTCGACAAGCAGGCCGAGGCCTGCTACCTGTGCCACCAGAAGGGACAGGCGCTGGTACGGCCCGAAGTCTCTTCGCGTTGGCGCGTGTTCCGCAACGACGGCCACCGCGTGGTCGGCATGGTGACCGCGATCTACAACGAGCCCTCGTGCTGGAACGCCGCCTGCCACGCCCACCCCGCGGAGCAGCGCGTGCTGGGCGTCGTCGACGTCGGCATGTCTTTGGAGGGCGCCGACCGCGACATGGCCGAGGTCGCCCGCCACACCCGGACCTTCGCCGTGGTGGCGCTCCTGTGTCTCGCCTCGATCGTGGCGCTGTCCGTCGGCCGTCTGGTGGGACGTCCCGTGGGGCAACTCGCCGCCGCCACCCACCGCGTGGCCGAGGGGGATCTCTCCGGCCGCATCCCGGTCGCCTCGCACGACGAGCTCGGCCAGCTCGCCGCCGACTTCAACCACATGGCCGACGCGCTGCGCCAGGCCCGCGGCGAGCTGGAGCAGGTGCTGGCCGGCCTCGAGCGCCAGGTCGAGGAGCGGACCACGGCGCTGCGCGCGGCCGAGTCGCAGGTGGCACACGCGGAGAAGATGGCCTCGCTGGGGCGGCTGTCCGCCTCGATCGCGCACGAGATCAACAACCCGCTGGCCGGGGTGCTGACCTTCGCCAAGCTGCTGCTGCGCGACCTGGCCGAGCGCCCGCTCGACGAGGCGCTGCGCGAGCAGGCGGTCAAGCAGTTGCGGCTGGTCCAGCGCGAGACCGAGCGCTGCACGGTGATCGTGCGCAACCTGCTGGAGTTCTCGCGCCAGCGGCCGCTGGCGATGCGGCCGGCGAGCCTGGTCGGCATCGTCGAGGAGGCGCTGTCGCTGGTCGCTCACCAGGTGCAATTGCGCGGCCTGACGCTCGAACGCGACCTGCAGGACGTGCCGGCGGTCGAGGCCGACTCCGGCCAGATCCGGCAGGCGGTCGTGAACCTGGTGATGAACGCCTGCGATGCCACCCCCGAGGGAGGCCGCATCCGCGTCGCCACTCGCACGAGCGCGGGTGGCCCCGTGCTGCTCGAGGTCTCGGACTCCGGCAGCGGCGTGGCCCCCGAGGCGCTGCCGCGGTTGTTCGACCCGTTCTTCTCGACCAAGGAGAAGGGCACGGGGCTCGGGCTGTCGGTCGTGTACGGGATCGTCGAACGCCACGGCGGGAAGATCGAAGTCGAGAGCCCGTCGAGCCTGGGGGCGGAGCCCCCATCGGGACCGACGCTGGGCTCCGCCCAGCTTCGGAACCCAATAGGCGTGGGCGCGACCTTCCGGATCTCGCTGCGGCGCGCGGCGGCGGTCTCTTGAGCAGGACGTGCGAGAGGAGCTGACGGTGCTCTGGATCGGCGCGGAGGCGGAGGACGAGCGGTTGATGGCCGAGCTGGCGGGCCACCTCGGCCGCGTGTTCGGCTGCGCCGCCGAGTCGCGGCGCACACCCGATCGCCCCGCCGACACGCTGGACGCGCGCCGCGGGCAGCACTCGTCGAGCGCGATCCTGCGCTGGCTGGCGCAGGCGTTCCCGCGCCAGCGCACGCTGGCGGTGACCGACGTCGACCTGTTCCTGCCGGTGCTGACCTTCGTCTTCGGCGAGGCCCAGTTGAAGGGCCACGCCGCGGTCGTCTCCACGGCCCGCCTCGTGCCCCGCGAGGAGCGACGCGATCCGCTCGCGCGCCCCGCCGACCGCGCGGCGACGTTGCGGGCACGCCTGCTGACCGAGGCGGTCCACGAGCTGGGCCACACCTGGGGACTCGTCCACTGCCCGGACCGCGGCTGCGCGATGGCCCGCTCCGGCACCCTCTACGACGTCGACATCAAGACCCCCGAGCTGTGCCCCGATTGCGCCAGCCTGCTGCGCGCCGCGGAGCGCGAGGGAGCAAAAGCATGAAACCGAGCAAGGTCCGCATCCTGGTCGTGGACGACGAGGAGATCGTGCGCGAGTCGCTGTGCGGCTGGTTGTCGCGCGACGGCTACCACGTCGAGGTGGCGGAGGACGGCCCGTCGGCCGTGCGCCGCATGGGCGGCCCCGAGCCGTGGTCGGTGCTGCTGCTCGACCTGAAGATGCCCGGCGGCATGGACGGCCTGCAGGTGCTGGAGCAGGCCAAGGAGCGCGAGAAGGACGCGGCGGTCGTGATCATGACCGCGTACGCGACCGTCGACACCGCCGTCAACGCGATGAAGCTCGGCGCCTACGACTACATCGTCAAGCCGTTCGAGCCGGAGGAGCTGTCGCACCTGGTGACGCGGATCAGCGAGGAGCAGGCGCTGCGCCACGAGAACGCGATGCTGCGCAAGGCCGTGCGCAAGGAGTACCACTTCCGCGACCTGGAGAGCCGCAGCCCGGCGATGCAGGACCTGTTCGCGCTGGCCCGCACCGCGGCCCGCTCGATGTCGACGATCCTGCTGCTCGGCGAGAGCGGCACCGGCAAGGAGGTGCTGGCGCGCGCCATCCACAGCGAGTCGCCGCGAGCGCGCGGCCCGTTCGTCGCGGTTTCCTGCGCCGCGCTGCCGGAGACGCTGCTCGAGTCGGAGCTGTTCGGCTACGAGAAGGGCGCCTTCACTGGCGCCGCCAGCCGGCGCCGCGGCCGCTTCGAGGCGGCCCAGGGCGGCACCCTGTTCCTCGACGAGATCGGCGACGTCAGCGCCAAGCTGCAGCAGGACCTGCTGCGGGTGCTGGAGGACCGCCGCTTCAGCCGCGTCGGCGGCAACGAGGCGATCGACGCCGACGTGCGGATCGTCGCCGCCACCCATCGCGACCTCGCCAAGCGGGTCGAGGAGGGCGAGTTCCGCCAGGACCTGTTCTACCGGCTGAACGTGATCCCGATCCACATCCCGCCGCTGCGCGAGCGCCGCGAGGACCTGCCGCTGCTGGTCGACTCGCTGCTCGAGCAGCTCTCGACCGAGCTCGGCCGCCCGCTCGACGGCGTCACCCCGGAGGCGATGGAGCTGCTGCTGGCCCACGACTGGCCGGGCAACGTGCGCGAGCTGCGCAACGTGCTGGAGCGCGGCGCGGTGATCGCCCACGGCCGCCTGCTGCACGACTCGGACATCGCGCTGCC
>JAMPXO010000158.1 GCA_023701125.1 Vicinamibacteria bacterium
CCTTCCTCGACAAGCCGGCCGCGGTCGAACGTGTGCTCGCCGCGCGCCCGCGCTTCGTGATCCTGGTGTTCACGGCCCCGGCGGGCGGCGGCGCGCTCAGCGCCTGGTCGCCGATCGAGCGTCGGCTGTGGGCGAGCCCGGACTTCCGCGCCGCGTACTCGCGCCCGCGCCCGCACGGCGGGCTGCCCCCGCTGCAGGGCGCGGCTGCGTTCCTCGGCGCCCTGGCCGTGTTCGACCACGCCTACGTGAAGCCCTACCTGCTGGCCGTGTTCGAGCGCCAGCCGGACTAGCCGGCTTCACATCTTGGCGGCGATCGCCTCCGCGATCTCCGTGGTGCCGGACTTGCCGCCGAGGTCGCGGGTCAGCTTGGTGCCGTCCTTCAGCACCGCGTCGACGCCGCCGCGCACGCGGTCGGCCGCGGCGTGCTCGCCGAGGTGGTCGAGCATCATCGCCGCCGACAGGATCAGCGCGATCGGGTTGGCCATGTTCTTGCCGGCGATGTCGGGCGCGCTGCCGTGGACCGCCTCGAAGATGGCACCGTACTCGCCGATGTTGGCGCCCGGCGCCATGCCCAGGCCGCCGATGAAGCCCGCGCACAGGTCGGAGACGATGTCGCCGTACAGGTTCTCGAGCAGCAGCATGTCGAAGCGGGTCGGGTCCAGCACCAGCTGCATGCAGCAGTTGTCGACGATGATCTCGTCGTAGCGGACCTCGGGGTAGTCCTTCGCCACGTTGCGGCAGCAGTCGAGGAACAGCCCGTCCGACAGCTTCATGATGTTGGCCTTGTGCACAGCGCTGATCCGCTTGCGGCCGTGGGTCCGCGCGTACTCGAACGCGTAGCGCGCGATCCGGGTCGAGGCCTTCTCGGTGATGATCTTGATCGACTCGACGACGCCGGGCACGACGATGTGCTCGAGGCCGGAGTACAGGTCCTCGGTGTTCTCGCGGACGATGATCAGGTCGACGTTGTCGTAGCGGCTCTTGACCCCGTGCAGGGTCTCGACCGGGCGCACGTTGGCGTACAGGTCGAGCTCCTTGCGCAGCGCCACGTTGATCGAGCGGTGGCCGGAGCCGACCGGGGTCTCGGTCGGGCCCTTGAGCGCCACCTTGTTGCGGCGGATCGAGGTCAGCACCGACTCCGGCAGCGGGCTGCCGTGGGTGGCCAGCGCCTGCAGCCCCGCGGCCTGGGTCTCCCACTCGAACTCGAGGCCGGTCGCGCCGAGCACGCGCACCGCCGCCGCCGCCACCTCGGGGCCGATACCGTCGCCGGGGATCAGGGTGATCGTGTACGCCATGTCGCTTTGCTCCTCTTCCTTCCGCGTTACGCCTGCGTCTCGGCCACGATCCGCAGCACCTCGTCGGGCGTCTCCGCCCGCCGCAGCACCTTCAGCTCCTCGGCCTTGACGTTGCCGCCCTGGACCACCGGGCCGGACAGCCACTGGACGAGGCCGTCCCAGTAGTCGCCGCGGCCGGCCAGGATCACCGGGAACGGGTCGATCTTGCGGGTCTGGATCAGCGTCACCGCCTCGAACAGCTCGTCGAGGGTGCCGAAGCCGCCGGGCAGGATCACGAACGCCCGCGAGTACTTGACGAACATCACCTTGCGCACGAAGAAGTAGCGGAAGGAGAGGGTCATCGTCAGGTACGGGTTGGGGCGCAACTCGTGGGGCAGTTCGACCGCGAGGCCGACCGACTCGCCGCCGGCCTCCAGCGCGCCCTTGTTGGCCGCTTCCATCACGCCGGGCCCGCCGCCGGTGATGACCGGGTAGCCGGCCAGCGCGATCGCCCGGCCCATCGCCTCGGCCTCGACGTACTCGGCGCTGCCGACCGGCGTCCGCGCCGAGCCGAAGATGGTGACGCCCTTCGGCATCCCCGACAGCCGCTCGAAGCCCTCGACGAACTCCGAGAGGATGCGGAAGATCCGCCAGGTGTCCTTGACGGCGAAGTCGATGGCGTCGTCTCTCTCTGCCAAGCGGTTACCCTTCAAAGACTTAGCATGTTACCCCAATCGGGCTCCGGGGCCGAGGTGAACTCGGCCGTCGAGCCTGGGAACCTGTGCGCGAGCTCGCGCGTAACCCGATCGTGAGGACCCGGATCGCGCTCCTGTTGTGCCTGCTGCTGTTGCCGCTGGCGGGCTGCCTGCGGGTCGAGGTCAGCCGCACGAACGATCCCGGTCCGGCTTTCGCCCTGGCTCGCCGTGAGGCGATGCGCTTCCAGGGCCGCAAGGGTCCGGCCCGCGAGCTGGGCGCCGTGATCTGGAGCGCCGACGAGAAACAACTGATCCGGGCCCGGGTGCCGATGTGGCTGGTCCGCCAGTTCGACCGCGGGCACGACGGAGCGACGGGCGACGGCGGCGAAGCCGGTGCCGGCTGGGACGAGCGGCTCGCCGGCCGGCTGTCCGTCCGCGACCTCGACCGTGCGGGCCTGGGACTGCTCTTCGAGCTGGAAGAAGAGCAGGGCGAGCGGGTGCTCGTATGGTTGCAGTGAGCCTGGACGCTGCCCCGCTCGTGGCATCCTCGGCAGCGACCCCCGTGGAGGCCACCGATCGCGAGCTGATGGCGCGGCTCGTCGCGGGCGACCGCGAGGCGCTCGCGCCACTGGTCGACCGCCATTACCGCAGGCTGTACCGGATCGTGCTCTCCTACCTGCGCGAGCCCGACGACGCGCTCGACTGCGTGCAGGAGACGTTCGTGAAGGTGGTCGTCAAGGCTTCGTCGTGGCGTGACACCGCCGACGTCGGCCCGTGGCTGACGCGAATCGCGGTCAACCAGGCGATCGACCGCTACCGCCGCGGCAAGCGCCGCGGCAAGGTGATGGAGCCCCTGGCCGAGGGCGACCACCACCAGTCGCTGGAGAGCGGCCTGCCGGCGCCCGACAGCGGCGTGGCGGGTCGCGAGATCGGGGTCCGCGTCGGTCGCGCGCTGCTCGGCCTGCCCGCGACCCAGCGCGCGGTGTTCGTGCTGCGCCACTATGAGGAGCAGAGCCTGGACGAGATCTCGCGCACGCTGGGCATCTCGCTCGGCACCGTGAAGAGCAGCCTGCACCGCGCGCTCCAGCGCGTGCGGAGCCGGCTCGAGGACCTGCGCCCGTGAACCTCCTGACCACGCTGTTCCACGCCCACCACAGCCGGGCGACCGCGCTGCTCGCCGCCGACGCGCTGGCGGGGGCGGAGCGCGACCGTGCCCTGCTGCACTTGCGCGGCTGCGCCGCCTGCCGCGCCGAGCACGACGCGCTGGCGGCCACGCTGCGCGCGGTGCCGCGCGACGAGCACCTGTGGAGCGAGCCACCGTTGCCCGCCGGCGCCCTGGCTGCGCGGGTGCTGGCCCGCGTCGACGAGCAGGCGCACGCGCCGCAGCCGCCGCGCTGGCGGCTGGCCGCGGCCGCGGCCTCGGTCGTGGCCAGCGCCGCGCTGGCGATCGTGATGATGCAGACCGCACAGGCACCCGCGCCGGCCACCGTGACGGCCCCCGCCGCCGCGTCGCTGAGCCCGGAGCTGCTGCGGCGGATCGAAGGCAACCTGGCCCGCGAGCAGGCCGCGCGCTATCTGACGGACGCCCAGGACCTGCTGGTGGCGGTGGCGACCCCGATCGACTGCGAGCGCCCGGGCGAGACCCTCGACCTCTCCGACGAGGCGGAGCGCAGCCGAGCGTTGCTGGAGCGCCGCGCGCTGCTGGTCGACGTCGAGCACGACGCGGTGGCCGGCGCGCGGCCGCTGATGGACGACGTCTCCGACGTGCTGCGCGAGGTGGCCGCCCTGCCGTCGTGCGTGCGCCGCTCCGAGTTGCGGCTGGTGCAGGACGAGATCCGCCGTCGCCGGCTGATCATGAAGGCCGATCTGCTGGCCCGCGAGCTGCAGGGATGAAGGCGCGATGCCTCGTCGCGGCGGCGCTCGCGCTGGCGCTGGCGCTGGCGGCGCCCGCCGCGCTCGCCCAGGCGGAGGTCGACACCCGCACGGCCAAGGCGCTGTTCTTCGACAAGAACTTCGGCGAGGCCCGCGCGCTGTGGGAGAAGGCCGCCGCCGGGCGCGGTGCCGACGCCGACGCCGCGGCCTACTGGGTGGCGCGCTGCTCCGACGGTCTCGGCGAACACGAGCGCGCGTTCCGCGAGTACACCGCGTTCCTCACCCGGCGCCCGGCCGATGCCGCGCTGCTCGAGGAGGCGCGCACCGCCCGCGTCTCGCTGGCCGCGCGGCTGGTGCGGGCGGGGCACCGCTCGTACCTGGGCTCGTTGCGCGAGGCGCTGGCCGACAAGAACCGCACCGTGCGCTACTTCGCGGCCTTGCAGATGGCGGGGCTCGGCCCCGAGGCCGGGCAGGCCGCGGTGCCCGTGCTGAAGGAGATCGTGGCCTCCGAGCGCGACCCCGACCTGGTCGACCGCGCCCGGCTGCACCTGCTGCGGCTCGATCCCGGCGCGCTCGCCGCAGGCCCGGGCAACCCGCCGCAGCCGTCCTCGCGGGCGGGCGCCGCCACCTGGGTCAAGGTGCGGGTCTTCGCGCGCGGCAACAGCGCGCCCAAGCTGTCGATCAACGTGCCGTTCGCGCTGGCCGACCTGCTGTTCAAGGCGCTGCCCGACGACGTGCGCAAGGAGCTGCGCTCCGAGGGCTACGACGCCGACTCGTTGTGGGACAAGCTGCGGGCGCTGCCGCCGACCCAGATCCTCGAGGTCGCCGGCGAAGACGAGCGGATCCAGATCTGGATCGAATGACGGGGGAGACGATGGGCAAGACCGCGTGGATCACCCTGGCGCTCGCCGCCAGCCTGGCGGGGGCCGCCTTCGCGGCGGACGACGACCTCGAGGTCGTCAAGCGCGCCACCCAGGCGCCGCCCCAGGTCGAGGCGGCGCCGACGCCGCCCTCGGCGAAGGCGGACAAGACGGCCGCCCGCCCGACCGACAAGCCGACCTGGTTCAAGGTCGAGGTGGTCGACAAGCTGAGCGGCAAGCGCCGGGTCAGCGTCAACCTGCCGATCGCACTGGTCGAGGCCTTCGGCGACGACGTGCCGGTGCGCTGGGGCTGCGGCGAGAAAGCCGCGCCGAAGGACCACTGCGGCCTCAAGCTGAAGGAGACGCTGGCCCTGCTGCAGAAAGGTCAGCCGCTGGTCGAGATCGAACAGGAAACCGAGCGCATCCGGGTCTGGGTGGAATAGAGGACTGGCCCCGACCTCCCGTCGTCGGCCTCAACTCGCCGCAAAGTAGCCGAGCTTGGAGCGGATGACGACGTCGTCGCGGCTCGGCACGCGGACGACGATCCGCCGCCACTTGCCGTCGCGCCGCTTGTTGCTGGAGACGTAGCCGAGGCTGTACTGCGAGCGCAGCTCCTCGGCGATCCGCCCGTACACCGCGTCGAGCTCCGAGATCCCGTTCGGAAAGTGGACCTGGCCGCCGGTGTCGCGGGACAGCGTGGTGAGCAGGTAGGCGGCCTGGCTGAAGGCCTGGCCGCGGCGATCCTGGCCGCGCTCGCGCAGCGAGACCGAGTAGATCGCCACCTCGGTGCGCTTGGCCAGCTCGATCAACTGCTCGTCGCTGACCAGCGAGGCCGTGTCCTCGCCGTCCGAGAGCAGCACGATCGCGCGCCGCCGCAGCTCGCGGTCGCGCATGCGGCCCAGCTCCTTGAGGCTGACGTAGAGTGCGTTGCGCAGGGCGGTCGGTCCCCACGCCTGCAGGCTGCCGACCGCCTTCTCCAGCGCCTGCGGATCGCCCGTGTAGTCCTGCAGCACGGTGCGGCGGTCGTTGAACTGCACGACCTGGGCGGTGTCCACTGCCTGCAGCGTGCCGATGAAACGGACCGCCGCCTGCTGCGCCGCCTTCAGCTTCTCGTCCATCGAGGCCGAGCAGTCGACCATCAGGCACAACGAGATCGGCAACCGCTCGGCCGTGAACAGCGACAGCTCCTGGCGCACGCCGTCTTCGTAGACCGCGAAGTCGGCCTGGCCGAGGCCCGTCGTGTAGCGCCCGTCCGCGTCGGTGATCGACACGGTCAGGTTGATGACGTCGATCTCGACCTCGAACACCGGCGGCCGCGGCGTGCTGCCGGGGCGCGGCGGGGCCTGGCCACGCGCGGGCAGTGCCGCGGTGCCGAGCAGCGAGGCGAGGAAAAGCCGGCGCGGGTTCACGGCTCGCGGGCCGGCTGGCTCTCGCCGAAGCGGGCGACCACGCCGGGCCGCGCCACCTTGATCTCGAGCTTGCGTTTCTTCGCGCCGGGCAGCGCGTCGTAGACGAGGCGGTAGCCCGCCGCCAGCTCGGCGGCCAGCGCGGGCAGCGCCTTGCTGACCCCCATCGCGGACAGCACCACCTCGTGGCGACCGCCGCTGCGGCGGGCGAGGTTCTGGAACACGTACTCGTAGTCGAAGCGGCTGACCTCGCCGCTCTCCGGCGCGCCCAGGTCCGACACCTGCAGCACCAGGAAACGCAGCGGCTGGCGCAGGCCCTCGTCGAGCACCCGCTCGCGGGGCACGTCCGTGAAGCCGACGCCGGTGCCGGACACGATCAGCATCGCGGCCCGCGCGCCCTCCGCGGTCTTGCGCAACTCGGCGGCCGCCTCGACGATCGCGTCGAGCACCCGGTTGCCGCCCTGCGGGAACACGCGCCGCAGCGGACCCACGGCCGCACCGCGGTCGTCGGTGAAGTCGACGACCTTGGTCGGCCGGTCGCCCGTCGTCCACAACGAGTAGCGGGTGCCCTCGGGCAGTCGCGCGATCGCCTGCGCCACCGCGTCGACGAACTGCAGGCGGAAGTCGTTGCCGACCGGCTGCGAGCTGTCGACCAGCAGGACCAGCGTCAGCGGCCGGTCATCGCGGCGGAATGAAAGTGTCGCGCGAGCCGTGCCGTTCTCGACGATCGCCACCTCGTCCGAGCTGAGGTCGGTGACGGGAGCGCCGGCGGCGTCGACGAAGGCGACCTCGAGCCCGCGCACCTCGACGTCGGGGGCGGCCGTGGCCAGGAGCAGCAGCAACGTGGCGGCGGAGATCATCAAAAACACTCTATCAATTCCGGGGGGGTCCGGCGTGTAAGCTCTTGTGGCGATGAGAGCCGCAGTGCTGACGGTATCGGACGGGGTCGCGCGCGGCGTGCGCGAGGACCGCTCCGGTGCCGAAGCGGCGCAGCTCTTGCGCGAGGCTGGGCATGATGTCGTGGCCTGCCGCGTGGTGCCCGACGAGCGCGCAGAGATCGCCGCCGCGCTGCGCCTGCTGGCGATGGAGACGGCGCTGGTGGTGACCACCGGCGGGACCGGTTTCGCGGCTCGCGACGTGACCCCCGAGGCGACCCGCGACGTGCTCGAACGCGAGGCCCCGGGAATCGCGGAACTCCTTCGCTCGAGAGGGCTTGCGAGCACGCCCCTGGCTGCACTCTCGCGTGGCGTGGCGGCCCTGCGGGGGGCCTGCCTGATCGTCAACCTGCCGGGCAGTCCGGGCGGCGTCCGCGACGGCCTGGCGACGCTGCTTCCGCTCCTCCCGCACGTCCAGGATCTGCTCGAGGGTCGCACGGAGCACCCCCCGAAACCCTGACCGCCGGGGCGGTGGCGCGCTTTCTGCTAGCATCCGGCGTCGGGTGGCTATCGCCGGGGGAACCCCGGCGATAGACCCGCAGGGGCTCACGCCGCGACCGGACGCGGCTTTCGCCCCCGCACCCCGGAGGCCCTCGGCCGGCATGAGGTCTCCTTGAGACAAGGAGCCATGAGCGGATACCTCTTCCTGATCCCCCTTCTCCCGCTCCTCGGGTTCGTCCTCAACTTCGTCGTGGGGACCCGCCTCGCGAAGCCGAAGCCGTTCGCCACGGCTGTCGCCTGGAGCACCGTCGCTCTCTCGCTCGTGCTGTCGGTCTTCGCGGTGATCGAGGCCGCCGGCGCTCCCGACCACCAGATCGGCCAGGTTCTGTTCTCGTGGATCCCGGGCGGCATGGCGGAGACCGTGGCGGGCCCGCGGCCGTTCGCGATCGACTGGGCGCTGCGGGTCGACCCGCTGTCGTCCGTGATGCTGATGGTCGTCTGCGGTGTGGGTTTCCTGATCCACGTCTACGCGGCCGGCTACATGGCCCACGACCCCGGCTACGCGCGGTTCTTCTCTTACCTGAACCTGTTCATGTTCGCGATGCTGACGCTGGTGATGGGCGCCAACTTCCTGGTCCTGTTCGTGGGCTGGGAAGGCGTCGGCCTGTGCTCCTACCTGCTGATCGGCTTCTGGTACCACAAGCAGAGCGCGTCGGACGCCGGCAAGAAGGCGTTCATCGTCAACCGCGTCGGCGACGCCTTCTTCCTGCTCGGCATGTTCACGCTGTTCGTGAACTTCGGCAGCCTCGACTTCGCGACCGTCACCGCGGCGCTGTCCGGCGGCCACGCCGAGGCCGGCTGGAACGGCCCGCTGACCTTCGCCGCGCTGATGCTGTTCCTCGGCGCCTGCGGCAAGAGCGCGCAGGTCCCGCTCTACGTCTGGCTGCCCGACGCGATGGAGGGCCCGACCCCGGTCTCGGCCCTGATCCACGCGGCGACGATGGTCACCGCCGGCGTCTACATGGTGGCGCGCTCGTCGGCGCTCTACGTGCTGGCGCCCAACGCGCTGCTGGTGGTCGCCCTGGTCGGCGCCTTCACCGCGCTGTTCGCGGCCTCGATCGGCCTGGTCCAGACCGACATCAAGCGGGTGCTGGCCTACTCGACCGTCAGCCAGCTCGGCTACATGTTCCTGGCCTGCGGCGTCGGCGCCTTCTCGGCCGGCGTGTTCCACCTCGGCACCCACGCCTTCTTCAAGGCCCTGCTGTTCCTGTGCGCCGGCTCCGTGATCCACGCGATGTCGGGCGAGCAGGAGCTGCCGAAGATGGGCGGCCTGCGCAAGAAGCTGCCGTGGACCCACGCCACGATGCTGATCGGCTGCATCGCGATCGCCGGCATCCCGCCGCTCGCCGGCTTCTTCTCGAAGGACGAGATCCTGTGGTCGGCGTTCCGCCACGGCGGCTACGGCCAGCTCGTGTGGGCGACCGGCCTGCTCACCGCGGGGATGACGGCCTTCTACATGTTCCGGCTCTACCACCTGACCTTCTCCGGCCGCTTCCGCGGCACCCACGAGCAGGAACACCACCTGCACGAGTCGCCGAAGGTGATGACGATCCCGCTGGCGCTGCTGGCCGTCGGCGCGGTCTTCGCGGGCCTGCTCGGCATCCCGGCGGCGCTCGGCGGCTCGAACTGGATCGAGCACTTCCTGCACCCGGCGATCGCGACCCTCGGCGGTCACGGCGCCGCGGCGGCGGGCGAAGCGGGCCACGGCACCGAGTTGATGCTGATGGGCGTCAGCGTCGCGGTCGCGGCGCTCGGCATCGGCCTCGCGTGGGTGCTCTACGCGGCGGACCTGTCGAAGGCCGAGGGCCTGGCGAAGAGCTTCGCCGGGGTCCACCGCGTGCTGCTCCACAAGTACTACGTCGACGAGCTCTACGGCGCCGTGTTCGTGCGTGGCCTGGTGCTGGGCGGCGGCCGCGCGCTGTTCAGCTCGGACCGGATGGTCTTCGACGGCGGCGGCGGCGAGGTCAAGGCGGGCCTCGGCGTCAACGGCCTCGCCTGGTTCACCCGCGACGTGATCTCGAAGTTGTCGAACCTGTGGGACCGCTACGTGGTCGACGGCGCCGTCAACTTCACGGGCTTCGTCTTCGACAACGGCAGCTACTACCTGCGGCACCTGCAGAACGGCTTCGTGCAGCACTACATCCTCTACTCGGCGATGGGCGTGCTGCTGCTCGTCGGCCTCACCCGGCTGGTCACGTACTAGGGGCGACCATGGATTTCCTCCGCGAGAACCTGCTTTCGATCATCACGTTCTGGCCGCTCCTCGGCGCGCTGGTCCTGCTGCTGCCGCCGTTCAAGGACGCCGTGCGCGCGCGCGCCGCCGCCAACTTCTTCGGCGTCACCGGCTTCCTGGTCAGCCTGCCGCTGTGGTCGTGGTTCGACCGCGGCGCCAGTGGCTTCCAGTTCGTCGAGCGCCACGAGTGGATCCCGTCGCTCGGCATCAGCTACCTGTTCGGCATCGACGGCGTGTCGGCGCTGCTGATCCTGCTCACCACCTTCCTCGGCATGATCGGGATCTGGTGCTCGTGGAGTGCGATCCACGACCGGGTGCGCTCCTACTACGTGTTCCTGCTGCTGCTGCAGGTCGGCATGATCGGCGTGTTCTGCTCGCTCGACCTGATCCTGTTCTACGTGTTCTGGGAAGTGATGCTGGTGCCGATGTACTTCCTGATCGGCATCTGGGGCGGCGAGAACCGGCTGTACGCGGCGATCAAGTTCTTCCTGTACACGCTGGTCGGCTCGGTGGTGATGCTGCTCGGCATCCTGGCCCTGTACTTCCGCTCGCGGCAGTTGCCCGGCCTCGAGAACACGGGCACGTTCGACCTGACCCAGTGGCTGGAGATGGGGGTGCCGGCGGACCTGCAGATCTGGGTCTTCCTCGCCTTCTTCCTGGGCTTCGCGATCAAGGTGCCGATGTTCCCGTTCCACACCTGGCTGCCCGACGCCCACACCCAGGCCCCGACCGCGGGTTCCGTGATCCTGGCCGGCGTCCTGCTGAAGATGGGCACCTACGGCTTCGTCCGCTTCTCGCTGCCGCTCTTGCCCTACGCCACGCTGCAGTTCGTGCCGCTGATGGCCACGCTGTCGATCATCGGCATCGTCTACGCCGCGCTCGTCACGCTGGTCCAGACGGACATGAAGAAGCTGGTCGCCTACTCCTCGGTCAGCCACCTGGGCTTCGTGATGCTCGGCATGTTCGCGCTGAACCCGATCGGGCTCTCGGGCAGCGTGCTGCAGATGATCAACCACGGCCTGTCGACAGGCGGGCTGTTCCTGATCGTCGGCATGATCTACGAGCGCCGCCACACCAAGGAGATCTCGCAGTTCGGCGGCCTCGCCAAGGTGATGCCGATCTACGCGACCTTGACCCTGATCCTGTTCCTGGCCTCGATGGGCCTGCCTCTCCTCAACGGCTTCGTCGGCGAGGTGATGATCCTGATGGGCGCCTACGCGGCCAACCCGCTGTGGGCCTACTTCGCGGTCTCCGGCATCGTGCTCGGCGCGGCCTACCTGCTGTGGCTGTACCAGCGCGTGTTCTGGGGCGAGATCACCCACGAGGAAAACAAGACCCTGAAAGACGTCAACACCCGCGAGATCTGGACGCTGGTGCCGCTGGTGGTGCTGTGCTTCTGGATCGGCATCTATCCCAAGCCGTTCCTGGCCTTCCTCGACAAGCCGATGGC
>JAMPXO010000024.1 GCA_023701125.1 Vicinamibacteria bacterium
CGCGGCGGAGACCGCGCTGTAGGGCCGCGCGCAGGTCAGCATCAGCCGGTCGTGGAAGCGCCACGGCTCCGCTTTCGCCACCCGCTTCATCTCGTCCGGCCAGGCCTGCGGCCCCTGCTCCGCCTCGAAGCGCACGCGGTAGCGGTGGACGCGGTCCCAGTTGATGAAGCCCGCGATCATCCGGGCGTTGACCGCGGGGCTGATCGGCTCCGGCTCGGAGCGGAACGCGAAGGCGCGCGAGAGCGCCTCGAAGTCGGCGCGGTTCGGCGTCGCCAACACCGGCAGCGCCCCGGCCGGGTGCTCGTGGATGTGCAGCTTCAGCTCGAAGGGCGCCGCGAGCTGGAGGCGACCGCCGAAGTCGCGCTCGTCGAAGGCCTCGCCGCGACGCGACACGGCGCGGTACGCGTCGCTGGCCGAGACGCCGGCGACGATCGGCACGCCGAGCTGCGGCAGCTTCGCCTGCAGGTAACGCAGCGGGTCCGCACCGGCTTCGGCCGCATAAACGCGCCAGTCCGCCACGTGCGGCTCGTCGGCCTGCGGCAGCACCGGCGCCGGGCAGGTCCGCTCCAGCGAGAACGGGCTCTCGCAGTAGCGCAGCGCCTCTTCGACGACCTCGGGCGAGGCGGCGTGCGCTTCGAGCGTACGCCTTCGCAGTCGTCGGGCGACGTCCAGGTCCATGACACCCCAAGGCTGTGAAGAAGAGGGCGGGAGTGTATGTTCTCCACCCAGCGTTGGCAAAGCCCAATCGCCGCTCATGCGCGAGTCCGCGTCCAGCTCTCGGGCGTGCGGCGCCAGTCGGCGGCGACCGGCAGCGCCAGCAGGCGGCAGTCGTGGGCGCCGCCGCCCTCCTCCAGCAGCAGCCCCGCCTCGAACAGCGGTTGCAGGCACTCGCGCGGACGCGCGACGAAGTCCGCCGCGCAGAAGCGGAGCGCCGTCGCATCCGCGCCACGGGTCGCTTCCCCGTCGGGCGGCTCGCGCCGGGCAGAGCCCGGCGCTCGGGCCCTCGGGGGCTCCGTCGCGAACGAACGCTCCTCCGCCCCCGAACCCCCGTCGGGCGGCTCGCGCCGGGCAGAGCCCGGCGCTCGGGCCCCCGGGGGCTCCGTCGCGAACGAACGCTCCTCCGCCCCCGAACCCCCGTCCGCGTGCTCGCGCGCCAGGCGCAGCAGTCCGGACAGGGTGCCGACGTCGGTCAGCGCGGGCACGATCGCGGCGGCGAAGCCGCCCAGCCGCCACTGCCGCGGACCGAAACCCGGGCGCCGGTCGTCGACCACCACCTCGTCCCCGATCTGCTGCCAGGTCAGCAGGCAGTCGTCCTCGCGCCAGGCCGCGCACCAGGCCATCACGGCCTGCGCGAACTCCCGCACGTGGGGCCCGAGCTGGGCGCCGCGCACGTCTTCGAAGAAGTAGCCGATCCGCGCCAGCGCGTCGTCCCCGAACGGGTGCAGGAAGTGGTAGTCGGCGGCTGGCCGCAGCTCGAGGCCGAACGCCTGCGGCTCCCGCTGATAGGGGCTGAAGCGGTGGAACTCGACCGGCGCGACCGCCGCGGGCGGGTGCAGGTGGGCGAGCTTCGGCAGCAGCTCCCGCAGCGGTGCGTAGTCGTCCGCGTGCTCGCCGGGGATGCCGACCAGCAGGTTGTACGCAGGCAGCAGTCCGAGCTCCCGCGCGTGCTTGAGGAAGGCGACGTTCTGCAGCGGCGTGACGCCCTTGCGGATCTGCTGGAGCAGGCGCGCCGACAGGCTCTCGATCCCCGGCTGGACGGCGGTGATGCCCGCCGCCACCAGCCGCTCCGCCTGCGCGCGGCGCACGTTGGCCTTGATCTCGTAGAAGAACTGAACGCGCACGCCGCGCCGCGCCGTCCACTCCGCGAAGCGCTCGTCGTAGCGCGGGGCCAGGATGTTGTCCGTCATCAGCAGGTGGCCGACGCGATGGCGCTCGACCACCGCCGTCACCTCGTCGAAGAAGCGCTCGGGGCTCTTCGTGCGGTAACCCATGCCAGAGGCGTTGAGACCGCAGAAGGTGCAGTGCTGGCGCTCGCCCCACCAGCAGCCGCGCGACGACTCGAGCGCCAGCGTCAGCTCGCGGGTTTCGCCGAGGCCGGAGCGGGTGAAGGCCTCGACGTAGTCGTCGAAGTCGGGCACGGGCAGGCTGTCGAGGTCCGCCAGCGGCACGGCCGCGGGGCCGGTGAGCGGCTGGCCGTCGGGTCCCCGGCGCACGAGGCCGGCGACGTCGTCCGTCGCCTGACCGTCGGCCCGTCGCCGCACGTAGTCGGGAAACGCGTGGTCGACCTCGCCCTCGAACACCGCGTCGAGGAACGGGAACAGCTCGAGCAGCGCCCGGCCCATGCCGCCGTCCGCGTTGGCCCCGCCCAGCACCACGTGCTGCTGCGGCCGCAGCGCCTTGAGCCGCTTCGCCAACGCCAGTGCCGGAACGTTCTGGAAGAAGGTCGACGCCAGCCCGACCACGTCGAAGCCCGAGAGCCGCTCGGCCATCGCCTCGACCCACTCCACGGCCCGCTCGCGCAGGGCGAGGATCGCCCGCCCGCGAGCGATGGACGCGGGCGCGTCGCCGTGGCGCGCGAAGTAGGCCTGCTGCAGGGCCGGTTGCTGCGCGGGCAGCGCGTCGCCGTGCAGCGCGCCCGCGAAGATCCACTCGTTGAAGGGATGGAAGCGGCGGCTGGTCAGCGCGTCGTAGAGGTCGGCCCGCTCGCGCGGAGCGCCCGGGAACTCGGGCACCAGGTCCAGGCCCCAGTAGAAGGTGCGGCACTCGAGACCGCGCGCCCGCACCCCCGCGTGGAGCAGGCCGAGGCCGAGGCTCGGCACCCCGGCCGGCGCGAACGGCGGATGGACGAGCGCGACCTTCAATCGCGCGAGGCGCCCGCGAGATCGTCCGGGCCCCAGGTCGCCCCGCTGCCCTCGCGGAAACCCGGGGCCTGCAGCTTGCGCGCCCACAGCGGCAGGTTGCGGCCGACCTCCACCAGGTGCGACGCCAGGTTCGAGCGGTTGACGAAGTTGAAGGTCAGCGAGATCGCCGGCTCCAGCGCGATCACGCGGTGGGCCCAGCCACGCGGGATGGCGATCACCTCGCCCGGCTCCAGCACGGCCTCGATCGGCCGCGCCTGCGGCAACAGCGGGAAGCGCTCGAGGTCGGGGGCATCGGGATCGAAGGCGCCCCCGTACAGGTACGGGCGATCCGCCGGCGAGTAGAGCAGGAAGTGCTTGCGGCCGCAGACCTGTGCGAGCCACGCGTGGGTGCCGAACAGGTCGACGTGGAGCGGCGACAGCGTGCCCGGCGGGCCGATGAAGATCCACGAGAACTGCTCCACGTACCAGTCCCACAGCGGCCCCTGCAACTCGCGCAGCGCGTTGTCGACGAAGTAGGGCTCGTCGAAGTCGCGCAGCAGCTCGGGGTGGCGCGCGAAGGGCGAAAAGCTGGTCAGGTAGAAGGGCGTGGGCCCGGCGACCGCGGCCAGCGACGTGAGCGCCGGGAAGCGGCTGTAGACCATGAAATCGCCCAACTTGCAGCGCCGGCCGCGGGTGGCGCCCGCCAGGCGATCGGTGACGATCACCGTCTCCTCGCCGTAGCGGTCCGCGAAGAAGTCGAAGCTCCAGGTCTCCGTGGCCGCCCACGAGCGCATGGCGTCGGTGACGATCACGGGCCGGCCGACGCCGTTCAGGTGCTGCCGCTCGAACTCCACCCGGTCGACGCCGGCGACGCGCTCGATCGGCACCGAGGTCAGGCTGTAGTGGACGTCGAGGCTCATCGCGCGATCTCCGCGACCCGGGCCAGCGTGCGCGCTCGCCACGGCTCCGGCAGCAGGTCGTGGATGCTCCGCTCCGCCAGCGGCCACAACTCCGCGAGCGCCGCGCGCAGCCCGCTCTCGATGCGCTCGATCACGTCGCGCGGCATGTAGCCGCTCTCGACCGAGCGGCAGAAGATCACCAGCTCGGGCCGCACGCCGTTCTCGCGCAACTGGGTCGCCAGCGCCGCGATGCGGGCCGGGATCTCGTCCACCTGGGCTGTGCGGCCCGGCGGCTCCGGGTAGTCGTTGAAGCGCAGGTAGTGGCGGCCGTCGCGCCGGAACGCCGAGATCCGGCTGCCGGGAGCGATGCGCAGGAAGTGGTAGGGGTTCTCGGTGAAGTCGCGATAACCATCGGCCGAGATCTCCAGCTCCCGGCCCGCGTAGTCCGGGTAGTCGTTGGAGCAGAAGTAGTCGAGGTCGACGTCGAGCACGACGGGCTGGTCGGTGCGCACCATGTCACCGGGGTGGATCGGGGCGAACTCCATGCGCTGGCGGTCGGCGGCGTGCTCCCACTCGGTGCCCTCCAGCTTGCCGGTGACGAACTCCAGCCCGCTCGCGTTGCGGGCGCAGATCGCCATCTCCCGCCAGCCGCCCGCGCCCTTGTGCTTGTGGCGCAGCCACAGCACGCGGTTGAAGTGGCCCTGGTAGACGGCGGCCCAGATGAAGTTGCCGATGTCGAGTTCCTGGTACGTGAAGTCGGCCAGCGCCTGCACGTCCGTTCGCTGCGGCAGCGGCCGCCGCAACCGCGGCACCGACATGTCGGAGTGCTCGTCGACGTGGAGCAGGGTCACCTCGCCGGAGGGCATCCAGCCCTCGACGGCGGCCTTGTTCCAGGCGAAGAACGCCTCGTGGTGCTCCTCGACCACGACCAGCGGCACGGCCTTCATGCGACCTCCCCGCCGCCGGCGAACGCGTGCGAGCGACGCACGATCCAGCGCTTGACCAGCAGCCACGGTCCCAGCCGCCGCTCCACGAAACGCAGCATCTCGGGATTGTGGGTGGCGACGTCGAAGTAGGCCTTGTCGACCTCCGTGCCCTCGTGGCGCCAGATCGACTCGGCCAGCAACTGCGCGGCGCGACCGAGTCGCTGCAGGTCGCGGCGCACGAACAGCCGGAAGAAGCGGATCGTGTCGGGCTTCATGCGGTGGGTGATGCACCAGCCGACGACCTCGCCGTGCAGGCGCAGGCCGAGGCTGCTCACCGGCTCGACCCGCTCGGGCTCCGGGTACGGGGACAGCGTCTCGGGGTACCACGGCGCGGCCTGCTGGCGGCCGCGGATCGACGCGTCGTCCGCCGCGCTGCGGTCCACCCAGCGGAACACCTCGTACTCCGGCGGGAACTGCGGCCGCGCCATCCACGGCGCGCGGGTGATGGTCGCGAAGTCCGACTCGCAGATCAGCATCCGGCGGCGCGCGGGCAGCCAGCCGCGGGCGTCGAGCGCGCGCTCCACGCGCGGCGAGTAGGCCAGCCCCTCCATGTAGACGGCGGAGGCCCCGGCATAACCCTCGCCCGCGAGTTCGTGCTCGACGTGATCGAACAGCAGGCGACCGAGGCCGGCGCCACGGAACGGGACGGCCACCGCCAGCGAGTGGATGCGCGCGACGCGCGGGTACTCGCCGTCGGGACCGGCCAGCGCCAGGCCGATCGGCTGGCCCAGCGCCGCAACACCGACGGCGACGCTGTCGGGTCGCTCGAGCAGGGGGCGGAAGTAGGGGAAGGTGAGGTCGGCGAAGCCGGTGGCTTGCGCCGGCGTCAGGCGCAGCGGGACGTGCACCGGCGAAGTGGGGGGCGCAGCGGAGACCGCTGCACCCCGCTCCCCCGCCCTAGATGCAGCCGCCGACAGCTCCCACCCCGGGCAGACCGACGCTGATCGTGGAGGTGACCCCACAGGACGCCGCGCAAGACGCCGCGCAACGCCCGCCGCCGGCGACCTGCTCGAGCTGCGTGTCGCTCAGCTCGCCGTCGTCGGCGACCAGCTCGGGCAGCACGATGCTGACGTGGGCGCCGGTGCCGTCGAAGAACTTGATCTTCAGGCTCTCCGGTATGCCGCGGCCCGCGACCTTCATCACGGCCATGTTCGGGTCCTTCAGCGCGAGCTTGCGGAACTCCGCGTCCGTCTGGCCGCGACGCACCGTCTCACGAATGACCCGGTCGATCTCCTCGGAAGTCCACTGCTCGGCCATCTCCTGGATCCTCCCTGGCTAGCGCTAGACGATCGCGGAGATGCCGCAGGACACGACGCACGAGCCGCCGCAACGGTTGGCGTCGCCGCCGCCCGCGACCTGCTCGAGCTCGGCATCCGACAACTCGCTGCTCTGCGACGGCGGGTCGGGCAGCACGACGGTCAGGGTCGCGCCCGCGTTGTCCACGAAGCGCACCTTGAACCACTTCGGCAGCGGCGTGGGGTCGATCTTCGCGATCGCCGCGACCGGGTCCGCCAGCGCCAGCTTGCGGAACTCCATGTCCGTCTGCGCGCGCTTCGCGAGCTCGCGCAACTTCTCGTTCGCCTTGTCCTGCGTCCAGCCGTTGGTCTCGACCATTCGATTTCTCCTTACAGAAGGCAGAAAGGCGGAGCGGGGGCGCCCCCCGCTCCGACGGGTGAGCGACTAGACGATCGCGGAGATGCCGCAGGAGACGACGCAGCTCCCGCCGCAGCGGTTGCCCGAGCCGCCGCCGCCGGCCACCTGCTCGAGCTCGGCGTCGGAGAGCTCGCTGTCCGCCTTGATCGGGTCCGGCAGGACGACGGTCAGCGTCGCGCCCGCGTTGTCGACGAAGCGGATCTTGAACCAGGCCGGCATCGGCGCGGGGTCGATCTTGGCGATGGCCGCGGCCGGGTCAGCCAGGGCCAGCTTGCGGAACTCCATGTCCGTCTGCGCGCGCTTGGCCAGCACCCGCAGCTTCTCGTTGGCCTTCTCCTGCGTCCAGCCGTTCGTCTCCTGGGTCATCGAATCCTCCTGTGCGCGGTGCGCGATTGGGAATGGCGAATGGCGGCAATCTGGGCGAGCGACGCCACTCCGTAAACCCCCTCGCGGGCGCTCGGCGGCCGGGAACGCCGCCTCGGCCGGGGTGCGGTCGAACGGCCGCGCGGAGGCCGAAGCGCACGGCGCGCTAGCCCCTGCGGGTCGCGAGCGACGAGCGACGCTCGCGGCTCCCGCGACCTCAGGCACGAGGTCAGGCTCTCAAAAAAAATCCGCCGCGCGCGACCTCATGCACGTGTGTTGCTCGAGCGGGCCGCCCGGACGTCGCGGAGGAAGGCGAGCGCCGCGGGCTCGTGCTCGGGCTCGCGATGGCCGATCAGCAGGCTGCAACCGTCTCCGGTGAGCTCGGCGGTCCAGCTCGGATCGAAGCCCCGGACCCGCTCGAGCCAGCCGCGCACCTTGGCCCGGAAGTCGCGTTCCTGGGCGTACACCAGGCCCAGTTGGCGCATCAGCCCGGCCGCGCCCGTCAGCGTGATGGCCGTCATCCCGCCCGGCCGGATGGCCGCGGCGCGGGCGATGGTCCAGAGGTAGAAGTCGAGGTTGGCCGGGCTGTCCGAGAGCTGTCGCACCGCTTCCCACGGGAAGGACACGAAGCTGCGCCGCAACTCGCGCCAGAAGTCGCTGCTCAAGCGGGTGCGGTTGACCCCCCGCGGGTCGTCGGCGGCGGGTGGAGTGGCGCCCTCGCACCACAGGTGGGCATGGTCGAAGCACAGCAGCGAACTGCGCTGGGCTGGCTTCCCGTCGGGCGTCCGGAACTGCTGTCGCACGATCAGGGCGGCGTTGCAGACCCGCAGCAGGCGCTGCGCCATGCGCTGGTAGTTGCGGCCGTCCGGCGGCAGGCCCAGGTCGCCCAGGATGGCGAAGGCCGAGCCGAGGTCGACCTCGCGACTGTTCGCGTAGACCGCGCGCGTGCAGGCCAGCAGCAGCAACGCTCGATCCTGACCGAACGGCACCCCGTACTCGGGCGCGCCGAAGACCTGGACCTCGCTGGGCCCAAGCCGCCGCGTCCAGGTGGTGGACCGGAAGGGGCGCACCGGCAGCGCGCCGAAGACCAGGGCGCGAACGGCGTAGCCGATCCGCGGCGGGCCCGCGCTCACGGCGCCCCCGACAGGGCGCAGAGCGCGCGCACGCTTGGTTCGACGTGGCCGCGCTGCATCGAGGGTCGTTAGTATAGCGAGCGATGGATCGGTTCCCGGCGGACGAGCGTGAGCGCGAGGCCGCCTGGCTGCGCGCCCTCGGCCTGCGCGTGCCGGAGCGATTCTTCGCCGACCCGTTCGTGCAGCCCACGGCCTGGTTCGCCCACCCCGCCTCGAGCGTCGATCCCCACGCGCTGGCCGACGACCTGCCGCTGCTGCGCGAGACCCTGCGCGACGCGTACGCGGGTTGGGAGACCGCGAGCGAGGCCGACTGGGGCACGCTCTTCACCGCGTGGGAGCGCCACCTGCGCGGCACGCCGGCACCGCGCGACGCCTTCGCTCCCTGGACCGCGTGGCAAGGCCGCTGCCCCGATCGCCACACCGGCCCCTGGCCCGGCTCGCCGACACCACAGCCGTTTACGGGGGTCGTCCAGGGCGCCCTCGAGGGCGCGGAGGCCTGGCGCGACGCGAGCGGCGTCGAGCACGCCCTCGACCATGGAGTGCGCGTGCACGCCGCGTACGCGGAGTCCCGCCGCGTCGGCGTCGTGCGCGCCCTCGCCGAGGCGCCGGCTCCCGCCGCGGTGCGCAGCGCGGGCGCGTGGCATGTCGTGCGTCCGCTGTTGCCCCTCCCCACTCCTCCGCTGGCCGACGAGCCAGCAACCGGGGCCCTCGCGCCCGACGTCGGGTCGATTCGCATCCCCACTGCGACCCCGGCGCACGTCGCCCCGCGCCTGCCCTCCTCGCAATGGCGCCTCGTCGTCTGCGACCTGCGCGGCAACCGCGGCGGCGGCCTCGGCCCCTGGCTCGACTACCTGTGCGCCTGGCTCGGGGCGTCCGTGCTCGACCCGTGGCGCCAGGTCGGCGGCTGGGATGTGAGGTCGCCGCGCACGCCGGCCCTGCACTGGGGCGTGGCGCAGGCGGCTGTCGTGGGCCACCACTCCCCGCTCGAGGAGCCGCTGCGAACCCAGGCTCAGGCCGTGCTCGACGGCCTCGGCTCGTGCCCGCGACGCGAGGTCGTGAGGCGCTCGGGACACTGGCGCTGGCCGGTTTCCCCGCGGCCCGCCCCGACGGACGAACCGCGGCTGATCGTGCTCGTCGACGATCGCTGCGGCTCGGACGGCGAGTTGCTCGCCATGCTGCTGGCGGTCCGCCCCGGCGCGCGGCTGGTCGGCCGCGGAACGGCGGGCGCCTGCGGCTGGGTGCGGCCCGGGCGGCTGGTGCTGCCCCGCTCGCGGGTGGGCTTCCAGCTCGCCACGGGGCGACTCGACCCGCTGGGACCCGACCGGCCCGTGGACGGCCTCGGTCTGCCGGTCGACGTGCTGGTGGAAGCGTGGCCCGCGGACGACGCGGGCCTGCTGGCCCTCGCGCGCGCGGCGGACGGCTGCCCCTAGAATCGCGGCTTGCTCCCCTCCACCGCGGTCCGAGTCGCGCTCGTCCAGCCGCCGTTCGGCTCCGGCATCCTGCCCGGCCTCGGTCTCGCGCTGCTCAAGGGCGAGTTGCTGCAGCGCGGCCTCGAGTGCCGGATCTTCTACTGGGACCTCGACCTGCTCGCGGAGATCCCCGGACGCACCGCGCGCGAGCGCTTCCAGGGCTTCTCCGAGTTGACGTCGCGGCCGTGGTTCCCGTTCAACGAGTGGGTCTTCGCCCAGGTCGTGCACGACGACCGCCTCGACCACCGCGCCGAGGCGCTGACGGCACGGCTGCGCCCGTTCGCCCGCAGCCGCCGCAACGGCGAGGCGCTGGCCGAGCATCTGCTCGGGTTGCGCCGCGACGCGCCCGCGGTGGTCGACCGCTGCGTCGACCAGCTCGCGGCCTACGACGTGGTCGGCATCGGCACGACGTTCCTGCAGAACACGGCGGCGCTGGCGCTGGCCCGCCGCGTCAAGCAGCGCTGGCCGCACAAGACGGTCGTGCTCGGCGGGGCCAACTGCGACGGCGAGATGGGGGCTGCGCTGCTCGAGCACTTCCCGTTTCTCGATCACGTCTTCTCGGGCGAGGTCGACTTCGCCTTCCCGGCGTTCGTGCAGGCGCTCGCGGCCGGACAGCCGGCCGGCGACGTGCCCGGCCTCATCTCCCGAGACGGCGCGGGCCGCGTGACGGGGACGCCGGCACCGCCGCTCGGCGCACTCGACGCGCTCGCCGTTCCCGACTACGAGGACTACACCGAGGCCTTCCACCGCCACGGCCTCGACGGCTTCCTGCGGCTGACGCTCTCGCTCGAGTCGTCGCGCGGCTGCTGGTGGGGCGAGCGCCACCACTGCACGTTCTGCGGACTGAACGCCGGCGGCATGGCGTTCCGGCGCAAGAGCCCCGAGCGCTTCGAGGCCGAGGTCGACGAGGTCGTGCGCCGCTACGGCGTGCGCTATCTCTACATGGCCGACAACATCCTCGCGGTCGACTACTACGGCGGCCTGCTCGAACGCATGCGCCCGCGCGACGTCGAGTTCTTCTACGAGATCAAGTCGAACGTGACCCGCCGCCAGGTCGCCAGCCTGGCCGCCGGCCACGTCAGCTACGTGAAGCCCGGCATCGAGCACTTCTCGTCCGCGATCCTGGCCCGCATGCGCAAGGGGGTCACGGGCATCCAGAACGTCGCCCTGCTGCGACTGGCGCGCGAGTACGGCGTGCTCGTCGATTACGGCTTCCTCGTCAACTTCCCGGGTGAAGAGACGGAGGAGTACGACCGCCTCGCGCTGGAGTTGCCCAGGCTCAGCCACCTGCGCCCGCCCGTGGCGCTGACCCCGATCGAGTTCCACCGCTTCAGTCCCTATCACCAGGACCCCGCGCAGTTCGGCCTCGCGCTGCGACCCTGGCGGGAGTACGCGGAGATCTACCCGCTGCCCGAGGACCAGGTCGCGCGCGTCGCCTACGTGTTCGAGAGCTCGCAGGGGGTGCCGCCGGACTTTGCGCACCTGCGACGGCTGCTCGAACAGGTGCGGCGCTGGCACGCGCTGTACGACGAGCAGCGCTGCACGCTGGTGTGGGAGGCCGACGGCGACGACGTGGTCGTCGACGACACGCGGCCCGGGTTCGGGCCCCGTCGCTACCGCGTCAGCGGCTTCGCCGTCGAGGTCTTGCGCCTGCTCGACGAGCCGAAGCCGCTGCTGGCCCTGTCGCGAGCCGCGGCGGCCGCCGCGAGTGCCGCCGTGCCCGCCCCGCCCCCGCTGCGAGCGGACGAAACCGCGATCCACTTCGACGCGGGCGCCTTCCGCGCAGACCCCGAGGCGTGCCTCGCTCCGCTGCGCGAAGCGGGGCTGCTTTTCGAAGAGGCTCTCTCGCGGCTCGCGGGCTCCAACGCCACGGAGACCTACGCGCTGGCGCTGCCGGTACCACGCGCCTGGCGTCCGGCCAACCTCGACTGGCTCGTCTACTGAACGAGCCGACGGATCTCGCCGGCCCAGAACACGACGGCGGGCAGCGGCGCCGCGAACGCCCACGGGAACACGTTGAGGCCCATCGCGAAGGCCGTCGCGAAGTGGAAGCCGAGAGCGGCGAGGCAGAAGGCGAGCGCCCCCGTCTCGCCGCTCACCAGCGCCAGCGGAAAGGCGCTCTCGAACAAGATCACCATCCAGCCGAAGGCGGGCGCGGTGCGGCCCGGGATCACCATCCGCGCGATCAGCGGGTGCCCGTAGGGGCGCGTGCGCAACAGCGCGGCCAGCAGGCTGCCGTCGCGCCACGAGGCCATCCACGCCTTCATCACGCCGGCCGTCGTGTAGGCCGCGACGGAGAGCGTCGCGGCGAAGCCCAGGAACGCGCGCACGACGGCGTCGGTCGGCGCCGCCGCGGCCAGCGCCAGCGCGACGCCGAGCACGAACTGGAGCTGGTCCGCGCCCTCGAGGCCCCAGCGCGCGCGCAGCATCAACAGCAGCGACGAGACGGCCGCCAGCACCGCGGCGGGCAGCACGAGGTCGGGCCAGCTCCCGCAGGCGACGCCGACGCCGGCCGCCGCGCGGAGCGCCGCGACCAGCACCCACGGGCCGCGCCCGCCGCTCTCCCCCCAGTAGGAAGCCGCGCTCCACTCGCGGACGAGCGCGAGCCACTCCAGCGAGGACAGCACCAGCGCCGCGCCGAGGAAGAGGCGCAACCAGGCGAGGGCGTCGAGCGGGTCGGCGAGCATCAGCCGCGGCAGTTCTCGGAGACGAACAACAACTGCGGAGCCGCCTCCGCGGCCAGCACGTCACGGGCGCGCACCGCGAACTGGAACCCGGCCCCCGCCGGCACGTACTCCGCCGCCCGCTGCCGCAACACGGCATAGGCGGGGTCCGACGGGGCCTCGGCCCGACGCCCCTGGAGGCGCAGCCCGGTGAGTTGCAGCGCGAGGTCGAGGTAGGCCTTGGCGTGGCGCCGCTCCGGGTGCCACAGGAACCACAGCGGACCGCGCGGGCGCGCCGTCTCGACCACTCGCCACGGCCCGTGACCGCCGGCCGGCAACTCCTCGCGCACGACGAGTTCCAGCTCGTGGCCCACGATCCGCGAGGTGAAGAACATGAAGTTGGGCACGAGGCCCAGGCTGCGCCGGCCGCCGATCCGGGCGCCGACGGCGGGGATCTGGCCGAGCGCGGCGAGCAGCGCCCACGTCACGAAGACGACCACCACCAGCGAGCTCATGTCACCGGCGCGGATTCTGCCACGCGTGCCGCGGTTATCATGCCCGCCTCCTCATGATCGCGGTCGCGCCACTCCCCGCCCAGGACGCTCCGGCCTGGGAGCACCTGACCTTCCCGCTCTTCCGGCCGCAACTGCAGGAGCCGGACGTGCTGTGCGTCGCCGCGTCCTGCGGCGGCCAGCCGGTGGGCCTGGCGGTGGCCCGCCGCGGCCGCACCGCCCAGTTGTTGTCGATCGCCGTGGACTCGCCCTGGCGCAAGCAGGGCATCGGCGGCCGCCTGCTCGCCGCGACCCTGGAGCAGTTGAGCGCGGACGGCGCCGACAGCGTGGAGGCCGTCTACATCGCGGGCCAGCCCTCGACGCCGGCACTGGAGCGATTGCTCCAGCACCACGACTTCGCGCCGCCGCAGCCGCGGATGCTCGTCTGCCGGGCCCTGATCGCCACCCTCGTCGAGGCCCCGCTGGTCGCCGGTCGCCGGCAGCCGCGCCGCGGTCGGATCGTCGGCTGGGACGAGATGGGGGCGCACACCCGCGAGGCGCTGCACGAGGAGGCCAGCCGGCCCGGCGCCTGCCCCGACTGGGCGTGGCCGTTCTTCGACGAAGCGCGGATCGAGCCGGCGAACAGCGTCGTGCTCGAGCACGCCGGCCGCGTGCAGGGCTTCATGGTCAACCACCGCATCGCCGCCGACACGGTGCGCTACTCGCGCCTGTTCCTGTTTCCCGGAGCGGCCCGCGGCGCGGGCTTCGCGCTCGCCGGCGAGTCGCTCTGGCGCCAGCACGAGCGGCTGGGCGCGCGGGTCCCGAAAGGCTCTTGCGACCTCGAGGTCGCCAATCGCATGATGCTCAACTTCCTCGGGCGCCACCTGCGCCCGTGGCTCACCAGCGTGGCCGTCAGCAAGGTGGCGCGCAAGGTCCTGGTGCCGCAGGCAAAGGCTGTCGGAGATCCCGCTCGATGACGCTCGACGACGACGCCCTCCGCCGCATCGTGTGCCGCGCCGCGACCCTCGAGGAGCGGCTGCACGCGCCGTTCGTGCCGGCGCCGCCGCGAACCGACGACGAACGGGAGCGGGCGCAGGCCCGCATCGCCCGCTGGCAGCAGGGCAGCGCGATCGGCGACGACGCGCTGTTCGCGCGGCGCCTGGCCTGGGACGGTCTCGACGCGGAGCGCGCGCTCGCGGTCGCCAACGGCGTGCGCCTGGCCGACGGTGCGGGGCTGCCCACGTGGACCGAGGTGCTGCGGCGCGGGGTCGCGCGGGCGACGGAACTCGCCCCGCTCTCGCGCGCGGAGATCGCGCAGCGCTGTGCGTTCCTGAAGGCCGACGAGCCCTGCGCCTTCGAGCAGGTCCTCGCGCCCTTCGTGGAGATCGCCAGCGAGCGGCTGACAGCCGAGGCGCCCGACCTCGACGCCCTCGTCACGCCCGCCGCACTGGCGGACATGCAGCGCCACCTGCTGCAGTGGCTGTGCGCCGCCGGGGCCGAGACGCTCGGCCTCGAGTTCAGCCTCGCGCGCTCGCTGGCCCCGGTCGGCTCCGGCTTCCAGGTCTACTGGTTCGGCCACGCGGACGGCGGCGGCGCGCCGGGCAGCGAGCGCTACGACGCCTTCGTGCGCGAGCTGCTCGGCGGCGGGCTGGCGCGGGTGGTGGAGGAGTTCGCGTTCCTCGGCCGCCTGCTCGGCCGCGTCACGGAGCTGTGGACCGAGTCCAGCCTCGAGTTCGTCGATCGCCTGCGCGCCGATCGGGGCGAGTTGCAGCGCGCCTTCGGGGGCGAGGCTCCGCTCGGCCGCGTCGCCGCCGCCCACGCGGGCCTGTCCGACCGCCACCGCGGGGGCCGCACGACCTGGCACGTCACGTTCGAGTCCGGCGCCTGCTGCATCTACAAGCCGAAGGGGCTCGAGTCGGAGCGCGTGTTCCTGGAGCTGCTCGCCTGGCTCAACACCCACGGCGCCCCGCTGCCGCTGCGGGTGTTCGCGGCGGTCCACCGCCCCACCCACGGCTGGGTCGAGGTCGTGAAGCCCGGCTCGTGCGACGACGAAGCGGCGGTCGCTCGCTACTACCAGCGGGCGGGCCACATGCTGGCACTCGCCTACCTGCTCGACGGCAGCGACTTCCACCACGAGAACGTGATCGCCTCCGGCGAGCACCTCGTCTTCATCGACCTGGAGACCATCCTCTGCCACCGCGTGCGCGACCTCGGCCTCGAGGAGGAGGGCGCCAACTCGCTCGCCAACCGCGTCTTCTACTGGGACTCGGTGTTCCGCACGGCGCTGCTGCCGCGCTGGGAGTTCGGCGCGGGCGGCGAGAGCTACGACGTGAGCGGCCTCGGCGGCGTGTCCGCCCAGGCGACGTCGTTCACCCGCAAGGCGTGGAAGCACATCAACACCGACGGCATGGAGCTCGCGCGCGAGGTGCTGAAGACACAGCCCTCGCAGAACGTGGTCCGCGTCGGCGAGCGCGTCGTCTCGCCCGCCCTCCACGTCGAGGAGATGGTGCAGGGCTTCGCCGAGATGCACGGCCTGTTCCGCGAGCGCCGCAAGGAGCTGCTGGCCGGGCCGCTACGGGCGATGGCCGAGCTGCCGCTGCGCTTCATCTACCGCCACACCAAGATCTACACGGTGCTGCTCGGCTCGTACCTGCTGCCGCAGTTCCTCCGCGACGGCTTCGACGCCTCGCTGCAGGTCGACCGCCTGGCGCGGCCGCTGCTGCACACCGAGGAGCGCCACCCGTTCTGGCCGCTGATCGCCTCCGAGTCGCGCCAGCTCCTGCAGGCCGACATCCCGCTGCTGGGCTCGTGGGCCCACCGCGACGCGCTGGAGATGTCCGATGGCGAGGAGTTGCCCGGCTTCTTCGCCGAGCCCAGCTTCGACGCGCTCCGCCGGCGACTGGAGGACCTCGACGAGGCCGACCTCGCGCGCCAGGCGCAGTACATCCGCGCCTCGTTCCAGCTGCCGGAGCTCGCGCGGCCGGCGACCGCCGCCGCCGAGGAGCCCGTCGGCGAGGCTCCACCTTTGACCGACGACGCGCTGATCGCCGCTGCCGTGCGACTGGCAGACGAGATGGAACGGACCTCGATCCGCGCCGGCGGCACCGCGACCTGGATCACGCTGCAGTACCACGCCGAGGCCCAGCGCTGGCAACTGCAGCCGATGGCGCCGCGGCTCTACGACGGCGTCGCCGGCACCGCGCTGTTCCTGGCCGGGCTGCACCACGCGACGGGCCACGAGGCCGCAGGCCGGCTCGCCCGCGAGGCCTTCCGCGGGGCCGCCGCCCAGCTCGACCCGACCTGGTTCCGGCTGCTGTTCGAGCCCGGCATCGGCGCGGGGCTCGGCGCGACCTCGCTACTTTACGGATTGCTGCGCGGCGCCCAACTGCTCGACGAGCCGGAGCTGCTCCAGGCCACCCTGCGCGGCGTCGCCTGCGTGACGCCCGAGCGCATCGCCCACGACGCCCGGCTCGACCTGCTGGGCGGGGTCGCCGGCGCGGCCGTGACGCTGCTCGCCCTGCACCGCGCCGGCGGCGACGACCACACGCTCGACCTGGCCGTGGCCTGCGGGCGTCACCTGCTCGACAAGCGGCGCGCCGCCGACGGCGGCCTTCGGGCCTGGCCGACGCTCAACGCGACGGTGCTGGCCGGCTTCTCGCACGGCGCGGCGGGCATCGTGCTGGCGCTGGAGCGGCTGCACGCGGCGACGGGCCTGGACGAGTTCGGACAGGCCGCGCTCGAAGGCCGCGAGTGGGAGAACTCGATCTACGACGAAGCGGAGGGCAACTGGCCCGACTTCCGCTCGCCGCGCACCGGCCGCGGCCACGCGTTCCAGAGCACCTGGTGCCACGGCGCGTCGGGCATCGGCCTCGGCCGCGTCGATCGCCCGGGCGGACTCGACGACACGGCCCGCCGCGACGTGGAGCGGGCGGTGGCCAAGACGCTGGAGGCCCGAGTGACGGACATCGACCATCTCTGCTGCGGCGAGTTGGGCCGGGTCGAGCTGCTGTTCGAGGCCGGCCGCCGGCTGGACCGCCCCGACCTCGTCGCCGAGGGCCGCCGTCGGGTCGAAGCCGTCGTCCACGCCGCGGAGCGGCGGGGTCGCTACGCACTGGGCTTCGAGTCGGGCCCCAGCGTTCCTTCGTTCTTCCAGGGCACGGCCGGCGTCGGCTGGGCCCTGCTGCGCGCGGCTCGTCCGGAGCTGCCCTCGGTGCTGCTGTGGCAGTGAAAAAGCTGTCGGTCCTCGAACTCGGTTACCGCCTGCCCGGCGACTCGCCCGCCAAGGTGGTGCGCGAGATCGCCGCCTCGGCGCAGGTGCTGGAACGGTTGGGCTACCACCGCCTGTGGTTCGCGGAGCACCACGCCGACCAGCACGTCTACGCTTCCCCCGAACCGCTGGTGGCGCACGCGGCCGCGGTCACCAGCCGCCTGCGGGTGGGCCCCGCCGGCATCCTGATGAACGTCCACGTGCCGGTGCGGGTGGCCGAGGTGTTCCGCACGCTGGAGGCGCTGCACCCGGAGCGGATCGACCTCGGCGTCGCCGGCGGGCGGCTGCTGGGCGAGCACGAGAAGGCCTACGGCGTCGAGCCCGAGGAGGTCCTGCGCTCGGGCCTCTACGGCCGTCGCGTCGAACAGCTCGTCGCCCACCTGCGGGGCGAGCCCGCCCGGGGCCCGCTCGGCGGCCCCGACGTGGCCCCGCGCGACGTCGACGGGCCGATCGTGATCTGCCTGGGCGCGGGCCAGGGCCGCGGCAACATGGCGATCGCCGCGAAGCTGGGCCTGCCCTTCTGCTACTCGCTGTTCCACAGCGGGCCCGACCACGCGCGCGAGGTGATCTCCGAGTACCGCGAGACGTTCCAGCCCAGCCGCTGGCTGCCGCGGCCGTACGCGCTGCTGGCCGTCAACATGCTCTGCGGCGCCACCAACAACGACGCGGCGGCGATGCTCAACCGGGCCCGCCTGCACTCGGCCGGCTTCCGGCCTGCGATCCTCGGTCGGCCCGCGCTGTGCCGCGAGCAGATCGAGCGCCTGCTCGCGCAAAAGGGCGCGGACGAGGTCGTGATCGCCAGCTCGTACCAGGAGGTCTCCGAGCGGCTCGAGGCCTACCACCTGCTGGCCGAAGCCTGCGGGCTGGGGTCTTGATCGCCACCGCGATCCTGGTCGCGCTGGCGGCCTGGCTCGGCGCCCTGCTGTGGGCGCAGCGCGCGGGCGGAGCCTTCGGCTTCCGCCTGGCGCGGATGCTGGCGCCGCAGTGGGGCCTGTTCACCGCGCCGGTGCCGTGGCTCAGCATGGTCGCCCTGTACCGGGTGGAAGACGAGGGCGGCCCGGCGAGCGAGTGGCTGGAGTTGCCGCCGCGCCGCGCGCCCACGGGCTACGAGGCGCCGTGGGGGCTCGAGCGCCGCTACGGCAAGATCCACGCGGACCTGGCCGGCGAGCTCGTGCAGGCGCGGCTCGCGCTGCCGCGCCCGCAGGTCGCCGAGTGCCGGGCCTACCGCGCCCTGCTCGACCAGGCTCGGCACGCGGCGCAGGGCGCCGGAGGCAGCGTGCGCTTCTGCCTGCGCACCGAGGACCCCGATTGGCCCGCAGAGCGGCCGCGCATCGTGTTCCTGTCCGAGGCTCACCCGCTGTGAGCCCCGAACACGCGCAGCGGCTGGTCGAGGCCTGCGTCGGCGGCGCGATCGCGCTGTCGTCACTCGAGGGCCTGTGCCTGCACCGCGAGCGCGAGCCCGGCCGGGCCTGGGCGTGGAGCCCGCACCACGTCGCACGGCCCGCGCCCCTGCAGCCGCTCTATGCGGAGCCGGGCTACACGGTGGCGTGCGGGTTGCGGCTGGCGTTGGCCCTCGCTCTGGCGCTGGGCGCGCTCGACGGCCTCGGGCGCGCGCTCGCGCTGTTCACGCTGCTGCTGATCGGCTTCCTCGTCCACGACCGCCTGCGCTACGGCACGACCGGCGCCGACCTGATGATGGGCATCGTCATCGGCGCCCTCGCCCTCGGTTCGCTCGCACCCGCAGATCCCGCCGTGCGCCAGGGCGTGCTGTGGTTCGTCGCCCTGCAGGCCGTGATCGCCTACGCGGCCACCGGCGTCACCAAGCTGCGGGTCCCGGCCTGGCGCGACGGCCGATACCTCGCTGCCGTCTTCCGCAGCCGCACGATGGGTCATCCGCTGGGCGCCTGGCTGACCGCCGACCGCCGCGTCGCGCGCGGCCTCTCGCAGGCGGTGATCGCGTTCGAGTGCGCGTTCCCGCTGGCGCTCGTCTGCGGCGAGTGGGGCGCGCTCGCCTTCTGCGCAGCGGCCCTCGTCTTCCACGCGTCGATCGCGTGGCTGATGGGCCTGAAGATGTTCATCCTCGCCTTCGGCGCCACCTGGCCGGCGATCGTGTGGTGCGCGGGGGAGGCCGAGCGCGTCCTCCGCGCGATGTTCTAGTCGCCGACCGCGCTCGCCACGGCGCGGCGGAGCTCGCGCTCGACCTCGTCGTCGAACAGCACCGCGAAGAGCACGCGCGTGATCGACGGGTGGCGCTGCAGTTCCCGCGTCACGGTTCGCGCGGCGACGTCCGCGCCAAGGTCCTTCGGGTAGCCGTAGATGCCGCAACTGATCGCCGGGAAGGCCAGGCTCGCGCAGCCGTGGGCAGTGGCCAGCTCGATCGCGACCCGGTAGCACGAGGCGAGCTGCTCGGGCTCGCCCTGGCCACCGCCGCGCCAGACTGGCCCCACCGCGTGGATCACGTAGCGCGCCTTCAGCCGGTGGCCGCGGGTGATCTTCGCGGAACCGGTCGCGCAGCCGCCGAGCGCGCGGCACTCGGCGAGCAGTTCCGGGCCCGCGGCGCGATGGATCGCCCCGTCGACTCCCCCGCCGCCGAGCAGGCTCGCGTTGGCGGCGTTGACGATCGCGTCCACGTCGAGGGTCGTGATGTCGGCCCGCACGACCTCGATCCTGGACGCGCCCACAAGCGTCACAGCGCCTCTTCCATCGGCTGCACGTAACGCATGCAGAGCGCGGCGAGGTCCTCGGGGCGGTCGTAGAACGCCGTATCGAGCCGGCCGAGGGCCGCCTCGTCGTCGGCCTTCTCGAGCGCTGTCCGCAACCAGCGCGCCGTGCGTGCGGCGCCGATCTGCTCGAGCGCCCGGGCCGCGTCACCTGCCCGCCGCCGCCCCTTGTTCAGGAGGTACTGCGAGAACCCGCCGTTGTTGACGTCGGCCTCCAGGTCGCCCACCAGCAGCACCAGCCGATCGCCCTTCGCGAGGCGGCGCGGGCGCGGCTTCCCCGCCTCGGGCCCGAGGCCCGCGGCGGCGGCGAAGCGCGCGTAGAACGCTTCGTGCAGCGCCGCCCGCGCGCGCTCGCCCCGCTTCTGCGGGCGCGGCGCGACCGCGACCTCCCACTTCACCAGCGCGCTGAAGACGACCGGGCCGGGATTGACCACGATCTCGAGCACGCGTCCGTCGCGGCGGACCTCGCGCCAGCTGCGGAACGGCCCGGCCTGCACGACGGCTTCGAGCGCGTGCCCCGAGGCCTTGAGCCGCTCGATCAGCGCCTGCGCGCCCGAGGCGCCCGCGTCGCGGACCAGCCGGAACAGCTCGTTCTCGGCCCGCGCCCGCGCGTCCGCGATCTTCCCGCCCTCCGGCGCCTTGGCCACCAGCGCGGCGATCCGCTCCACGACCGCGTCGACCAGCGCCTGCCGCTTCGAAGAATTCATCGCTCCAACGACCATGCCAGTGCCGGCGCGGCCTTGCAAGGTCCCGCACGCGCGACGCTCGACGATCCGGATGAGGGACAATTCACCCGTGGTGCTCGACCGGTTGTTCGCGCGGCGGCTCGTGTTCCTGTCCGGCAAGGGCGGGGTCGGCAAGAGCGTCGTCGGGGCGGCACTCGCGTTGTGCGCGCAGAAGCGCGGGATGCGGGTCGTGCTGGTCGAGGTCGAGGCGCCGCTGCCGGTGGCGCGACTGCTCGGCGGGCGGCCCGGCGCGTCGCCCATCCATCCCGAAGAAGTGCTGCCGGGCATCCTCACCGTCAACCTCGAGCCGGCGGCGGTGATGGAGGAGTACATCAAGCGCACGCTGCACATCCAGATGTTCGTGCGGCGGATCGTGCAGAGCCCGATCTACCAGCGCTTCTACTCGGCCGCGCCGGGGCTGCCCGAGCTGATGCTGCTGGGCAAGATCATGGACCTGACCGACGACCGCCACGACCACGACCTGGTGATCGTCGATTCGCCCGCGACGGGGCACGGGCTCTCGTTCCTGAAGGTGCCCTTCGCGGCCTCGGCCGCGATCCCGATCGGCCCCGTCGGCAACGCCGCGCGGCGCGTGATCAGCCACCTCCAGGACCACGAGCACACGGCGCTGGCCGTCGTCGCGATCCCCGAGGAGATGGCGGTCGTCGAGGGCCTCGAGTTCCTGGAGCAGGCGCAGCGCGAGGTCGGCATCGCGGCCGAGGCCGTGATCCTCAACCAGTGCCACGAGGCCGTCTTCGACGAGTCGGAAGAGGCCCGCGTGCTCGAGTTGCTGGCCGGCGAGGCCGGTGGGCGCCTGGCGCGCGGCGTCAGCCTGCGCGGGGCGCTGGTCGCCGCCCGGCGCCAGATGCGGCGCCGCAAGCTGACCCGCTTCTACGAGACGCGGTTGAAGCGGGCGACGCCGCTGCCGCTGCTGCGCCTGCCCCGCATCTTCGCAGAGGAACTGGGCCTCGACGACCTGCGGGGGCTGGCGGCTCGACTGGAGGCCCATCCATGAGCCCGCGCCGCGAGCCGGCCGCCGCGCTGCGCGAGGCGTTGCAGGAGCGTCACGTGATCGTCGTCTGCGGCGCGGGCGGCGTCGGCAAGACGACGACCGCCGCGGCGCTGGGTGTGCAGGCCGCGATGCTCGGTCGCCGCGTCCTCGTCTGCACCATCGACCCCTCGCGGCGGCTGGCGACGAGCCTCGGCCTGACCCGGCTCTCGGACAAGCCGCGCGCGCTGACCCTCGCGAGGGTGGCGCCGGATGCCGCGGGCGAGATGTCCGCGATGATGCTCGACACCAAGAGCACGTTCGACGCCCTCGTCCACCGTTACGCGAAGGACGAGGCGGCGCGCGACCGCATCCTCCAGAACCGCTTCTACAAGCACGTCTCGGCGGCGCTCCACGGCTCCCACGAGTACATGGCGATGGAGAAGCTGCTGGAGCTGACGCTCGACGAGCGCTTCGACCTGGTCGTGCTCGATACCCCGCCCACGCTCCACGCGCTCGACTTCCTGGAGGCGCCCGACCGCCTGATGAGCTTCCTCGACGCGAGCGTGTTGCGCTTCTTCCTGCGCCCCTACTTCGCGGCCGGCCGGGTGACGCTGCGGATCGCCACCCGCACCGGTGCGCTGGCGTTGAAGCTGGCCGATCGCCTGCTCGGGCTGCAGTTCCTGCAGGACCTGTCGGAGTTCTTCCTCGCCTTCGAGTCGATGTACGACGGTTTCAAGGAGCGGGCGGCCAAGGTCCACGCGCTGCTGCGCGACCCGAGTTCGGGTTTCGTGCTGGTCACCGCCCCCAATGCCGCCACCCTCGACGAGGCCCGCTACTTCCACGAGCGGCTCACGGAGAAGCAGATGCCGTTCGTCGCCTTGATCGTCAACCGCCTTCACCCCGACCCAGCGCAGGAACCCGACCCTGGCGGCCCGCTGCCGACACTGCCCGCCGGGCTCGACGCCAAGTTGATCGCCGTGCACCGCGACATGCAGGCGCTGGCCCGGGCCGAGGCCAAGACGCTGATCCGGCTCGAGGTCGACACCGGCGAGCCGCCGCTGCTGGTGCCGGAGCTGGAGACCGACATCCACGACCTGCGCGGCCTGCGCGAGGCCGGCGACCTGATCCTGGGCGCCCGGACCCTGCCCCGGCGGCGGGTGCGGCGCGCGGCAGGAGCGCGGGCGTGAGGATCGTCCTCTACTCCGGCAAGGGTGGCGTCGGCAAGACCAGCCTGTCGGCGGCCTCGGCCGTGCGGGCCGCGCAACTCGGCCACCGCACGCTGGTCGTCAGCACGGACGCGGCGCACTCGCTGGCCGACGCGCTCGACGTGCCGGTCGGCGGCGTGCCCACGCCGGTCGCCAAGAACCTCGACGCGCTCGAGATCGACGTCAACCTCGAGCTGGAGTCGCACTGGGGCGTGATCCACGAGTGGCTGACCCGGTTCATGACGGCCAAGGGCGTGGCCGACGCGGTGGCCGAGGAGATCGCGATCCTGCCCGGGCTGGAGGAGCTGTTCAGCCTGCTCAAGGTGCGTCGCTACGCGCCCGACTACGACTTCGTCGTGGTCGACTGCGCGCCGACCGGCGAGACCGTGCGCATGCTGGCCGTGCCCGAGGTGCTCTCCTTCTACTTCACCCGCATCTTCCCGCTGCAGCGCTCGATCGTGCGCACGGTGCGGCCGATCGCCCAGCACATGACCGACCTGCCACTGCCCCCGGACGACGTGTTCAGCGCGGTCAAGTCGCTCTACGACCAGATGCAGGACCTCGGCCCGCTGCTGCAGGACCCGAAGCTGACCTCGATCCGGCTGGTGCTGAACCCCGAGCGGATGGTCGTCAAGGAGTCGGAGCGGCTGTACACCTACCTCAACCTGTTCGGCTTCGCGGTCGACGCCGTGGTCGCCAACCGCGTGCTGCCGGCCGAAGCCGGGGGCGGCTACTTCGACCGCTGGCTGGAGATCCAGAAGGGCCACCTCGCCCACGCGCGCCGGACCTTCGAGCCGCTGCCGTTCCTGGAGGCAAGACTGTTCGACCGCGAGATGGTCGGCCTGCCGCGGCTCTCGGAGTTCGCGCGCGAGGTCTTCGACTCGCTCGACCCGGCAGCGGTGATGCACGAGGAGCGCCCCGTCGAGGTCAAGCGCGAGGGCCGCTTCTACGCCCTCTACGTGCGGCTGCCGTTTGCGGAGAAGGACTCGATCGACGTCCACGCCTCGGGCGAGGACCTGGTGATCCAGGTCGACAACCAGCGCCGCACGCTGTTGCTGCCGCGGACCCTGGCCGGGCGCCGGGTCACCGGCGCCACCTTCCGCGACCGTCGCCTGCGGGTCGCCTTCGGAGAGAGAATGCGCCATGCCCGAGCGTGAGAGGTCCCGCAAGGCGTGCTGCATGGTGTCGGAGCTGCTCGAAGAATCGGGCGTCGACCGCGAGAAGCTGCGGCTCGCCAGGCGCCAGATCCTGGAAGGCGTGATCCTGATGTGCCGCTGGCAGCTCGAGCGGATGGAGGAGGCGACCGCAGCCGAGCCCGCGCCGAAGAAGCCGCGGCGCGGCCGCCGGATCGTGGTCGAGTAGGCGCCATGCGCTCCCTGCCCTCCGCGCGGGTGCTGATCGTGGCCGGCTCGCGGAAAGACGGGGACCGCCTGCGCGAGGTGCTGGCCAAGCTCGGGCACCAGCCCACGCTCGCCCACAACGCGGCGGGAGCCCTGGCCCATCTCGACGAGGAGTCGTTCGACGTCGTGCTGCTCGACCCGGCCTTGCCCGATGGCGGGAGCGAGGACGTCCAGGCCCGAGTCCACAGCGAAGACCTGCCCACCCGGGTGCTGGTGCTGGCGCGCACGCCGGCGCATGAGGGTCGCGTCCTGGTTCGCGACGGCGCCGGCTGGATCGCCGCCGACGGCCCCGAGGACGAACTCGACCTGCGCGTGCGCGAGGCCGCCCGCGAGGCCCGCAACCAGCGCCTGGTCCAGCGTCTCGCGGCCCGGCTCGCCGCGGCACGTCCGGTCGCCACCGACTTCGTCGCCGCGGACCCCGCGATGCGCCAGCTCGTGGCGGCCGCGGACCGCGCCGCAGCCTCGGAGCTGCCGGTGTTGATCGAAGGCGAAGCGGGCGTGGGAAAGGCCGCGCTCGCCCGCCGCATCCACGCGCGCAGCGCCCGGGCCAGCGCCCCGTTCGTCGATGCGGACTGCCGCGACCGCAACGAGGCCGAGCTGGAAGCGGTGCTGTTCGGCACCGGCCGCGCACCCGGCCTGGCCGAGGCAGCCGACGGCGGGGTGCTGCTGCTGCGCGGGGTCGAGACGCTGAGCGCCGCGCTGCAGGCGCGACTGCTGCGGCTGATCGAGACCCGCGACCTGTTCCGCGCCGGGGCCGCCCGCGCCATCCCGGCCGACGTCCGGGTGATCTCCACCTGCCGTGGCGATCTCGACGCCTTCGTCCGCTCCGGCCGGTTGCAGGAAGGGCTGTTCGACCGGCTGGACGGTTTGCGCTTCCGGCTGCCTCCGTTGCGCGAGCGCCTCGCCGACGTCGGCGCCCTCGCCAGCCACTTCCTCGCCGTCCACGGCCGTGGGCGGCTTCACCTCACGCCCGAGGCGCTCGAACGTCTGCGCGAGATGCCGTGGCCTGGCAACGTGGCGGAATTGCTCATCGCCATCCGTTGGGCGGCGGCGCGAGCCGCGGGCGACCGCGTCGACGCCCCGGACCTGGCCGTGCCCGCCGGCAGCCGCGGCGGGCTCGAACTGGCGCAGGGGCTGCCGTTGCGCAAGGTCGAGCGCGCCTACATCGAAGCCGCGCTGCAGCGCAATCGTGGCCACAGGGGGCGCACCGCGCGCGAGCTGGGCATCGACCCCAAGACCCTCTACAACAAGCTGGGGGCGGAACGGCCCCGCAAGAAGGCAGGTGCCCCCTGAGCCGTCTCTCGCGCTGGTTCGTCGCCGGCCTGGCGCTGGCCCTGTTCGCCGCCCCGGCGACCGCCGTCGACCTGACCGCGTTCGTGGCCGCCGGCGGTCCCCAGGCCACCTGGAGCCGCGGCTACGGCGGCTCGCTGGGCGTCCGCGTGCTGGGCCTCGTCACGTTCGAGGGCGAGGCGATGCGGTTGCCGATCGAGGCGCTGAAGCCGGACGGTTCCGTGGTGGCCTTCACGGCTGCGGCCCTGATCTCTCCCCCGCTCGAGCTGATCGTGCCCTACGGCGGCCTCGGGGTCGGGCTGTTCCGGCAGACCTCGGGGGACCTGTCCGACACGGGCCGGCTCTCCGCGCTGATCCTCGGCGTACGGGCCAAGCTCGGCCCCGCCTTTGCCCGCGCCGAGTTCCGCAGCTACTCGCTGCCGGACAACCCGCTGCTGCCGCTCGACAAGCGCTACTCGCTGGGCCTCGGGCTGTCCTTCTAACCGGGCCCGGCGGGCGGTGGCGGGGATGTTATGCTCGCGCCACCGTGGTCTTCCTGAACTACACCACGATGCAAATGACGGCCAAGATCGTGTACTACGGTCCTGGCCTGTGTGGGAAGACCACCAACCTCCAGTTCATCCACAAGAAGACAGCACCGGGCTCGCGCGGCGAGATGGTCAGCCTGGAGACCGAGGCCGACCGCACCCTCTTCTTCGACCTGCTGCCGCTCGACGTCGGCGTGATCGGCGGGATGAAGGTGCGGCTCCAGCTCTACACGGTGCCCGGCCAGGTCTTCTACGACGCCACCCGCAAGCTGGTGCTGAAGGGCGTCGACGGCATCGTGTTCGTGGCCGACTCGCAGACCGCCATGCTCGACGCGAACCTCGAGTCGTTCCACAACATGGCGGAGAACCTGCGCGAGCTGGGCCTGGCCCCGGGCACCGACGTGCCGCTGGTGCTCCAGTACAACAAGCGCGACATCCGCAACACGCTGCCGATCGAAGAGCTGGACCGCAACCTGAACCCCGAGGGGCGCTTCCCCAAGTTCGAGGCGGCGGCCCTGCACGGGATCGGCGTGTTCGAGACGCTGAAAGGCATCTCGAAAGAGGTCATCACGGGGATCCGGACCCGGGCCCAGGCCGATCGCCGGCCCGTGGCCCCCCGGCCCGCCGTGCCGGCGCCGCACGCGGCAGCGGCGCCGCACGTGGCGCCGCCGTTGCCGGCGGCCCCGGCGCCCAGGGCCCCCGGCCCACCGCCCACCCGGCCCGTCGCAGCCGCTCGGGTCCCGGCGCCGGCCGCCGCGCCCCCGTCCGGCTCCATCGACCCGCTCGGCCACCTGCTCGGTCAGGGCAGCGTCGAGTTCGCCGAAGAAGACACGGACAAGCAGCTGCGCGCGGTGCAGACCAAGCAGCAACTCGACATCCACGACGAGCTCGAGAAGCTGCGCACGCTGGCTGCCGGCAAGGCGAAGGCTGCGCCGCGGCGCAGCGCCGAGGACCAGCTCGAGGACGTCCTGCGCGGCCCCGAGCGCACCGAGATCCGGCGCCGCGCCAGCGTCGAGTTGTCCCCGCTGGTGCTGGCCCAGGCCACCAACGTCCGCGTGGAGCTGGTGTTCGAGACGCCCGCCGGCGAGCAGCGGGTGATGCCGCTCGAGGTGCGCCTGACGCCCGCGCCCCGCACCCGCCTCCAGCTCGACCTCGCGCTCGCGCTCGAGGCCCGGCCAAGGGAATAGAAAAGGCCCGTCCCCGGCGCTGCGGGAACGGGCCTCGAATCGGCGTCGGGCGGCGCGCCTACTTCTTCGCGGGGGCCTTCGCCGCCGCAGCGGGCGCGGCCGAAGCCAGGGCCATGGCGTCCTGGACGCTGCCCTCGGCCATCGCGCCGAGGCGGTCGGCTTCGCCCACGTACAGGTGGTAGACCATCATGCCCAGCTCGCGCTCGTCGGTGTTGCTGATGCCACGAGCCTTGGGCACGAACGACTGGTTCATCGCCAGCTTCAGGTCGACCCACTCGGCGTCACCGAGGTCGGCGGCCTTGAAGCGGATGCGCTTCAGAAAGACCTCCGAATCCGCGATCGGGATCGTCACGCCCGTCTTGCCCTGGGCCGACACGGTGAGGACCGGCGGCTGGTCGAAGGCCTTGGCGTTGGTGTCGGCCTCGAGGTAGACGATCACGTCCTTCTTCGGGTTCTTGAAGGAGGCCAGCGCCTCCTTCTTGGTCCAGGTGCGCTCCAGGCCCGGGTTCTGCGGGGAGGACTCGGGGCTGTGCCAGCCCTCCTTGTAGACGAGATAGATGTTCTCGGTCTGCGGCAGGAACTCCATCTTGGAGACCTTGTACTCCCGCAGGCCGAGGTCCTCGCCCTTCATCGCGACGCGCTCGCCACGGCCGGAGGCCGGGTACAGGCCCATCACGACCTGGACGTCGCCGACGTAGGGGTAGACCGGCACGAACACCGTGCGCTTGTAGCTGTAGGTCTTGCCCGGTTCCCACGTCGCCGGCGCCGGGTTCGGCGTGTGGTCGTCGGTGAACAGCACGACCTTGTGCGAGTCGAGATAGTGGACGAGGGCGCGGTAGTCGCCGGCGATCTTCTTGGCCCCCGGCTCCAGCGTCCAGGTGTAGGTCACCTCGATCGCGCTGCCGAGCGGCGCCTGCGGCCGGTTGACCGCGAAGCTGGGAACGATCGCGTTCACCTCGGAGGGCTTCTGGCCCTTGCAGCCGGCGACGGCCGCAAGAGCGCCGATCACGGCGAGGGTCGCCGCAGAGCGTCGCACGTTCATCTTTTTCGTTCTCCTCCCGCCGCCAAGTGCCGGAACAGGGGCGGGGCTGTGGGACTTTCGATGCCAGACACGGCAAAAAACCTGTTTAGGATAGTCGAGGAAGGCTCGCACCGTCAACGAGTTCCCGGAAAAGCGGGTGACGCCTCCCGGCCCCTTTGCTAGACTCGTCCGACTCTCTGGCGGGGCTCGCTGCGCCGATCGAGGAGTCTCCCGGGGCTGGAGGAAGAGTGACCGACCGCGACCTGCGCTCCGTGCAACAGGCCCGAGACCTCGCGGTCCGCGCGCGCGAGGCCCAGGCGGCGCTGGCGCGCTTCAGCCAGGAGCAGGTCGACGCGATCGTGGCGGCGATGGCCGCGGCGACCCGGCCCGAGGCCGAGCGCCTCGCCCGCCTCGCCCACGAGGAGACCGGCTACGGCAACGTCGCCGACAAGACCCGCAAGAACCTGTTCGCGTCCGAGGACGTGGCCGCGTTCATCGCGCCGATGAAGACGGTCGGGGTGTTGCGCGAGGACCGCGAGCGCCGGGTGCTCGAGATCGCCGAGCCGATGGGCCCGGTGGCCGCGGTGATCCCCTCGACCAACCCCACCTCGACCGCGATCTTCAAGGCCCTGGTCTCGATCAAGGCCCGCGACGCCTGCGTGCTCTCCCCGCACCCGTCCGCCGAGAAGTGCATCCTCGAGACCCACGCCGTCCTGCTCTCCGCGGCCCGCCAGGCCGGGCTGCCGGAGGCGGCCCTCTCCTGCATGACGGACGTGACCCTCGAGGGCACCCAGGAGTTGATGAAGCACCGCGAGATCGCGGTGATCCTGGCCACCGGCGGGATCGGCCTCGTGCGCGCGGCGTACTCGTCGGGCAAGCCCGCCTACGGTGTGGGCCCCGGCAACGTGCCGGTCTACGTCGACCGCAGCGCCGACGTGGCGCAGGCCGCGCGCGACCTGATCGCCGGCAAGACCTTCGACTTCGGGACGCTGTGCTCTTCCGAGCAGGCGGTCGTCTGCGACCAGGCCGTCGCCGACGCGTTGCTCTCGGAATTGCAGAAGAACGGCGCCCACGTGCTGTCGGACGCGGACGCCGGGAAGGTCGCGGCGACCGTCGTCCAGCCGAACCTGCTGCCCAACCCGAGGATCGTGGGCAAGCCCGCGGCGTACATCGCGGCGCTGGCCGGGGTGACGGTGGCCCCGGACACGCGGGTGCTGCTCGCGCGGCTGAACGGGGTCGGCCGCGACCACCCGCTGTCGATCGAGAAGCTCTCGCCCGTGCTCGCGTTCTACGTCGTGGCGGGCCTCGACGAGGGCATCGAGCGCTGCCGCGCGCTGCTGCGCTTCGGCGGCACGGGTCACACCTGCGGCATCCACGCGAAGGACGACGCGGCGATCCGCCGCTTCGCGCTGGCCCAGCCCGCGTTCCGGGTGGTGGTCAACACCCAGACCTCGATGGGCGCGACGGGCTACGCCACTGCGCTCTCCCCCTCGATGAGCCTGGGCTGCGGCGCCTGGGCCGGCAACGCGACCTCCGACAACGTCACCCCCCTGCACCTGCTCCACCTGAAGCGGGTGGTGTGGGGCCTGCCGCGCGAGCAGCGACAGGCGCTGTACGATCGCCCGCCCGCGCCCGCCTCGGTGATGCCACCGCCGACGTGCGTGCCCTCGGGCTCCGCCACGGCGCCCGAGGCGGAAGCCGACGACGCTGTCGACTTCGTGGCCGAGGACGACGTCAAGCGCGCCCTGCGCGCCGGCCGCACGTTGCGGCTGCTGGAGCGCGCGATCGTCACCCCCGCGGCCCGCGACGCGGCCTCCGGGCATCGCGTGCTGGTGCGGGCGGACGGGGAGCCGTGGGCGTGAGGCGCTTCGGGACGCTCGCGCTCGCCGTCGTCGCCACGGGCCTCGTCGGCTGCGGCGCGGGCCGCTCGACGCCACCGAATACCGTGCCGAAACCAGTCGCCAGCGCGGCCGACGCGGTGACGAAGCGGATCGCACAGGCCGAAGAACTGCTGCGCGAGGGGCTCGCCGACCTGCGCCAGGGCCACGTCAACGGCGCTCGCGAGCGGTTCGACGCCGCGGTGGAGCTGTACCTGGAGGCCCCCGGCGGCGCCTACTCCGACCCGCGGCTGGCCGAGGCGTATCGCAAGACGCTGGAGACCGTGCACGTCGCCGAGGTCGAGGCGATGGCCCAGGGCCAGGGCCTGGGCGAGACCGGGCTGGAGCCCGCGCTGATCGACGAGGTCGGCGACCTGCCGATGAACACCCACGCCAGCGCGGAGTCCCGGCGCACGGCCGAGGCGGCGGTGGCCGAAGAGGTCAACGACTTCCCCGTCGAGCTCAACGACACGGTGCTGGCCTCGATCGACCTGTACCAGGGCCGGCTGCGCGACTGGTTCGGCGAGGCGCTGGCCCGCGGCGGGCGCTACCTGCCCCACATCCGCGAGACCTTCGCGAAGGAGGGCATCCCCCAGGACCTGGCCTACGTGGCGCTGGTCGAGAGCGCCTTCAAGACGAGCGCCTACTCCCGGGCCAAGGCCCGCGGCGTGTGGCAGTTCATCCCGGCCACGGGCAAGCGCTACGGCCTCCGGCAGGACTGGTGGATCGACGAGCGCTCCGACCCCAAGAAGGCCACCGAGGCGGCGGCCAAGTACCTGAAGACGCTGTACGAGCTGTTCGGCGACTGGAACCTGGCACTGGCCGGCTACAACGCGGGCGAGGGCCGCATCAGCCGCGGCCTGAAGAAGTACGGCGTCGACGACTTCTGGTCCCTGGCGCAGACCCGGGCGCTGGCCCGCGAGACGAAGAACTACGTGCCGCTGATCCACGCGGCGATCGTGGTCGCCAAGGCGCCCGAGAAGTACGGCTTCACGGTCACGCCCGACGCGCCGCTGGCCTACGACCGGGTGGCGGTGGAAGGTGCGGTCGACCTGCGCACGGTCGCCGAGTGCGCGGGGGCCGACCTCGAGGCCGTGCGCCAGCTCAACCCGGAGCTGCGGCGGATGGCGACGCCCGCCAACCGCACGTTCGACGTGCGCATCCCCCCGGGCGGCGGCCAGGCCGCCAAGGCGTGCCTCGACTCGTTGCCCGCCGACAAGCGCCTGCGCTTCCGCACCCACACGGTCGCCCGCGGCCAGACGCTGTCCGTGATCGGCCGCAAGTACGGGCTGACCGCCAGCGACCTGGCCGCGGCCAACGGCTTCCCCGTCACCCGCCGGCTCTCGATCGGCCAGGAGTTGATCGTCCCCTACGAACCGCCGCGGGGAGCGACCCGCGCCGCGGCCGCACGACCGGCGCCTGCGCCGAGAGCGCCCTCGCTCCAGACGCGCGAGGACGCGGTGCGGCTGTCGTACAAGATCAAGCGCGGCGACACGCTGTCCGGGATCGCCTCGCAGTACGGCACCACGGTCGGCGCGATCAAGTCCTGGAACGGCCTGCGCAGCACGAAGCTGGCGGTCGGACAGGTGCTGACGCTCTACAGCCAGCGCCGAAATTAGCCACCGGGTTCCGGTGTCGGGCGGAGCCCGCCACCGGTCCCATGGGGGCTACGTCGCGAACGGAGTTCCTCCGCCCCCAAAACCCCAGGACCTGGCGCGGCGCCCCGCGGTGCGATCCTCGGCGTGTCGTCTTCCACTCTGGCCGCGGCTCTCCCCCGCTCATTCTTTCGGGGGTTCGTGTGCTCGCCACTTCGCTCACCGCCGCGCTGTCGGGCGTCCGTGCCCGCCTCGTCCGGGTCGAGGCCGACCTCGCCGCCGGCTTTCCGGGCTTCACCATCCTCGGCCTGCCCGACTCCGCGGTGCGCGAGAGCGAGGGCCGCATCCGGCCCGCTCTGCGCAACTGCGGGTTCGACTTCAAGTGGGACCGCCGGGTCACCGTCAACCTGGCGCCCGCTCACCTGCGCAAGGTGGGCTCCTCCTTCGACCTCGCCCTCGCGATCGGCCTGCTCGGCGCGGACGGGGCGATCGAGGCCTCCCGCCTCGCCCAGTTCCTGCTGGTCGGGGAACTGGCGCTCGACGGCGCGTTGCGGCCCGTCGGCGGCCTGCTGCCGATGTGCCTGGCGGCTCGCGAGGCGGGGCTCCAGCACGTGGTCTGCGCCGAGGCCAACGCGGCCGAGGCCGCCGCGGTGCCCGGCTTGTCGGTCTACGGGCTGGCGTCGTTGCCCGACGCCTTCAGCCTGCTCCGCTCCGACCCGCTGGCCCCACCCCCGCCCATCGCGCCGAGCGCCGGCACAGGAGCTTCGGCCGTGGCCGGCGACCTCACCGACGTGCGCGGGCAGCCGCTCGCCCGTCGCGCGCTCGAGGTCGCGGCGGCCGGCGGCCACAACCTGCTGTTGTGGGGCCCGCCAGGCTCCGGCAAGACGATGCTGGCCCGCCGGCTGCCCGGCCTGCTGCCGCCGCTCACGGCGGGCGAGGCATTGGAGGTCACGGCCATCCACTCGGCCGCCGGCCTCGGCCCGCGCGGCTTGTTGCACGAGCGCCCGTTCCGCGCTCCCCATCACACCTGCAGCGCGCCGGCCCTGGTCGGCGGCGGCACCCCGCCGCGGCCCGGCGAGGTCAGCCTGGCCCACCTCGGCGTGCTGTTCCTCGACGAGCTGGCCGAGTACCCGCGCCACGCCCTGGAGGCGCTGCGGCAACCGCTCGAGGACCGGGCGGTGGCCGTGGCGCGGGTGCGCGAGCGCCTCGAGCTGCCCGCTCGGTTCCAGCTCGTCGCCGCCTCGAACCCCTGCCCCTGCGGCCGGCGCGGCGTCTCCGGCCACGGCTGCCGGTGCACGCCGCGAGCGGCGGAGAGCTACCTTCGGCGGCTATCCGGCCCGCTGCTCGACCGCATCGACCTCCACGTGGAGATGCCGGCGCTCGGGCTCGAGGACCTGGACGGCCCACCGGGTGAAGCCTCGGCCCCGGTGCGCGACCGGGTCGGCGCCGCCCGGGACCGCCAGCAGGCGCGGCCCAACGGCCTCGGGCGCCTCAACGCCGACCTGCCCGCCGGCGCCCTCCGCGAGCTCCCGGAGCCCGAAACCGCGGCGCGCCGGCTGCTCGCCGCCGCGTTCGCCCGGCTGGGGCTCAGTGCCCGGGCCCACGATCGGGTCCTGCGCGTGGCCCAGACCCTCGCCGACCTCGACGGCGCGCCCCGGATCGGCGTCGCCCACGTCGCCGAGGCGCTGCACTTCCGGTGCCCGGCGACTCCCACAAGTGCTTGACTGGACGAGAGAACGTCTGCTAGGTTCGTGCGGTCGATGGCCAACGATTTTTTTACCCTGATCGTCGTTCCCCACGCCAAGGCGAGGTTCCGCAAGATCCAGGTCCCGCTCAAGCTGGCCCGCTGGGCCGGCGGGCTGGCGGCGACCGCCGTCGTGGTCTTTCTCGTGGTCGTGGGGCGTTACGCGAGCATGGCCTACGAGGTCGCCGAGGTGGAGCGCCTGCGCTCCGAGAACGCGAGCCTGCTGTCCAAGAACCAGGAGTACGAAAAGCACGCGGGCCAGCTCCAGGCCAAGGTCGAGGGGCTGGAGCGGATGGTCGCCAAGCTCGGCGTGATGGCCGGGCTGGAGACGGTCGTCCCGGCCGGGCCGACATCGGCGGGCCTCGGTGGCGTGCTCGGGGTGGAGGCGCAGGCGCCGCGCACCTCGCTGCCCCTGCTCGGCCGCAACCTGATCGAACTGGAGCGCAAGTCGGGCAAGCTCGAGGAGTTCTACCGGGACCAGCGGGCACTGCTCGCGGCCACGCCTTCGATCTGGCCGGCTCGCGGCTACCTCTCCTCGAACTTCGGCAACCGCACCGACCCGTTCACGGGCCAGCGCGACTTCCACGCGGGCCTCGACATCTCGGGGCCGGTCGGCACCCGGATCATCGCCCCGGCCGACGGCCTGGTGGTCTCTGCCGGGGTCGCCGGCGCCTACGGCAACGCGATCGTCCTCAACCACGGCTTCGGCGTCGTCACCCGCTACGCCCACATGTCGCGCTTCAACGTGCGCCCCGGGCAACGGGTGCGCCGCGGCGAGGTGATCGGCTTCATGGGCTCCACGGGCCGCTCGACCTCGACCCACCTCCACTACGAGGTCTGGGTGCGTGACCAGGCCCAGAACCCGATCCACTACATCCTCGACGAGTACCGCTCGTTCGGATAGCCGACGGGGTTGACCGGCTGGAGGGAGGGGCGCCACGAGGCGCCCCTTCTGCTTTTGGTATCCTAGAGGTCTCTTGGCCGTGATGCCCTGCCCCGGGAGCCGAGACGGCATCCCACACCCGATCCCCTCGCCCTCCGCGGAAGCTCGCCTGCACGGGGCATCCGAAGGCCACCCGCGGCGCTCTGGAAGGACATGCTGAACACCCTCCTGACCAAGATCATCGGCACCAAGAACGACCGCGAGCTGAAGAAGATCCAGCCGCTCGTGGCCCGCATCGCGGAGCTCGAGGCGGACATCCGCCCGCTCTCCGACGACGCCCTGCGCGGCAAGACGATCGAGTTCCGCGAGCGGCTCGCCAGGGGCGAGACGCTCGACGACCTGCTGCCCGAGGCCTACGCCGTGGTCCGCGAGGCCGGCTGGCGGGTGCTGCGGATGCGGCACTTCGACGTGCAGATGATCGGCGGCATCGCACTCCACCGCGGGATGATCGCGGAGATGAAGACCGGCGAGGGCAAGACCCTCGTCGCGACGCTGCCGGCCTACCTGAACGCGCTGTCCGGGCAGGGCGTCCACATCGTCACGGTCAACGACTACCTGGCCCGCCGCGACTCCGAGTGGATGGGCCGCATCTTCCGCTTCCTGGGCCTTTCGGTCGGCGTGATCCAGCACTCGCTCTCCGACCAGGAGCGGCAGAAGGCCTACAACTCCGACATCACGTACGCGACCAACAACGAGCTCGGCTTCGACTACCTGCGCGACAACATGAAGTTCGACCTCGGCAGCTACGTGCAGCGGGGCCACCACTTCGCGGTCGTCGACGAGGTCGACTCGATCCTGATCGACGAGGCGCGCACCCCGCTGATCATCAGCGGCCCGGCCGAGGAGTCGACCGACAAGTACTACCGCATCAACGGCATCATCCCCAAGCTGATCCCCGGCGCCCGGATCAGCGGCGACAAGAAGGCCGAGGAGCGGGCCGAACTCGAGAAGACCGGCGACTACATCATCGACGAGAAGGCCAAGACGGTGACCTTGACCGAGGCCGGCATGGCCCACGTCGAGCGCCTGCTCGGCGTCCAGAACCTGTGGGACCCGTCGAACATGGAGACGCTGCACCACGTCAACCAGGGGCTGCGCGCCCACACCCTGTTCGAGAACGACGTCGACTACGTCGTCAAGGACGGCCAGGTCATCATCGTCGACGAGTTCACCGGCCGGCTGATGCCCGGCCGCCGCTGGTCGGACGGCCTGCACCAGGCGATCGAGGCCAAGGAGAAGGTCAAGATCGAACGCGAGAACCAGACCCTCGCCACGGTCACCTTCCAGAACTACTTCCGCATGTACGGGAAGCTGTGCGGGATGACCGGTACGGCCGAGACCGAGGCCGCCGAGTTCGACAAGATCTACAAGCTCGAGGTGCTGGTCATCCCGACCAACCGGCCGATGATCCGGATCGAGAACCCGGACGTGGTCTACCGCACGGAGCCCGAGAAGTTCGGCGCGGTCGTCGACGAGATCAAGAACCTCAACGGCGGCGGCCGGCCCGTGCTGGTCGGCACCATCTCGATCGAGAAGTCCGAGCAGCTCTCGACGCTCCTCAAGCGCGAGGGCATCAAGCACGTCGTCCTCAACGCCAAGTACCACGAGCGCGAGGCCGAGATCGTCGCCCAGGCCGGCCGCTTCGGCGCCGTCACCATCGCCACCAACATGGCCGGCCGCGGCACCGACATCATCCTCGGCGGCATCACGGACCACCGCGTCAAGGCGATCCTCAGCGAGCAGGCGAAGGACCGGCCCGCCGACGCCCCGCCGCTCGGGCCCGAGGCCGAGGAGGCCGCCCGCCAGCAGGCGCTGACCGAGATGGCGCGCGACTTCAAGAAGGGCCTCGACGACCGCAAGCTGACGCCCGAGGCCAAGCGCGAGTTGTCGCTGCGCTACCTCGGCCTCGCCGCCGCGTTCTCGACCGACCACCCGACGATCGCCGCGCTGCAGGAGATCGCCGCCCCCGGCACGGCGCTGCGCGCCTACCTCGACGCGGCCCAGGCGCTGACCCGCAAGAACAAGGAGGCGATCGCCCGCGCCTTCTACCCGCAGATCGAGGACCCGATCGACTTCCTCGGCACCCACCCGATGAAGGCCCAGTTGCACGCGCTGGCCGACGCCCCCGAGTTCGCGCAGGTCGTGGCGCTACTCGACGGCATCGAACGCGAGCGCGTGGTCGCGCTCGGCGGCCTGCACATCCTGGCCACCGAGCGCCACGAGGCGCGCCGCATCGACAACCAGTTGCGCGGCCGCGCCGGCCGCCAGGGCGACCCCGGCTCCTCCCGCTTCTACCTCTCGCTGCAGGACGACCTGATGCGGATCTTCGGCTCCGACCGGATCAGCGGCCTGATGCTGAAGCTGGGCATGGAAGAAGGAGTGCCGATCGAGCACGGCATGGTGACCCGCTCGATCGAGCGCGCGCAGAAGCAGGTCGAGGCCCAGAACTTCGCCGTCCGCAAGCACCTGATCGAGTACGACGACGTGATGAACAAGCAGCGCAAGGCCGTCTACGACCTGCGCCGCATGGTGCTGGAGGGCAAGGACACCCGCGCCCACGTCACCAACCTGATCGACGAGGTCGGCGACTGGTACCTCGACAACTACTGCGAGGGCGAGCCCGACAAGTGGAACATGGAGGGCCTCCAGCTCGCGCTGAAGGAGACCTTCGGCCTCGAGCTGGGTACCGGGGAACTCCACAAGCTGGGCCGCGGCGAGCTGAAGGAGCGGATCTCGGCCGACGTGGCGGCGGCGCTGGTCGCCAAGGAGCAGCGGATCGGCCCCGAGCTGATGCTGTTCCACATGCGGATGCTGATGCTGCAGATCGTCGACGCGCAGTGGAAGGACCACCTCTACTCGCTCGACCACCTGAAGGAGGGCATCGGCCTGCGTGCCCACGGGCAGCGCGACCCGCTCGTCGAGTACAAGAAGGAGTCGTACACGATGTTCCAGGCGCTGATGGACCGGATCGACGAGGAGACCCTGAAGTGGATCTTCCTCTACGAGCCGGTCGCGGCGCCCGCCCCCGAGCCGCCCGCCGCCATCCGCGCCCGGGCCGAAGCGGAGGCCGAGGCCCAGGCCCAGTCCGCTGAACGCTCCGTGGAGCCCGCCCTGGCGGCGGCCGCCGCCTCGGCGTCGCGCGTGCCTCACGCGGCGGCTCCGCTGCCGCTGCCGGGGGCCCGGGCGATCGCGCGCAACCTGAGCTTCAACGACCCGTCCGAGGCCCCCTCCGCCTTCGCCCGCGCCGAGCGGACCGAGGCCAAGGGCGGCATGGACGGCAGCGTCGAGCAGGTCAAGCGCGACCAGCCCAAGGTCGGCCGCAACGACCCTTGCCCCTGTGGCTCGGGCAAGAAGTACAAGAAGTGCCACGGGCAATGACGGGTTCCTCCGCCCCCAAACCCCCGGGAGAGTCCAGATGATCGAGGACCGCATTTCCGAGGCGTTGACCTTCGACGACATCCTGCTGGTGCCGCAGCGCTCCGAGGTGCTGCCGTCGGACGTCGACATCTCGACCCGGCTGACCCGCAACATCGCGCTCAAGGTGCCGATCATCTCGGCGGCGATGGACACGGTCACCGAGGCCCACCTCGCGATCGCGCTGGCCCAGGAGGGCGGGCTCGGCATCGTCCACAAGAACATGACGATCGAGCAGCAGGCCGCGGAGGTCGACAAGGTCAAGCGCTCCGAGTCCGGCATGATCGTCGACCCCGTCACGGTCGCGCCCGACGCTCGCGTCGCCGACGCCCTCGACGTGATGGCGCGTTACCGCATCAGTGGCGTGCCCGTCACCGTCGGCCGCAAGCTGGTCGGCATCCTGACCAACCGCGACCTGCGCTTCGAGACCCGCACCGAGCTGCGCGTCTCGGAGCTGATGACCCGGGACAACCTGATCACGGTGCCGGTCGGCACGACCCTGGAGCAGGCCAAGGAGATCCTCCACCGCCACAAGGTCGAAAAGCTGCTGGTCGTCGACGCGGACGGCAACCTCAAGGGCCTGATCACGGTCAAGGACATCCAGAAGCAGATCAAGTACCCGAGTGCCTGCAAGGACAGCCTCGGCCGGCTGCGCGTCGGCGCGGCGATCGGGGTCGGCCCCGACGTGCTCGACCGCACCGCCGCGCTGGTCGAGGTCAAGGTCGACGTGGTCGCGATCGACACCGCCCACGGCCACACGAAGAAGGTCCTGGAGACGATCGAGCGGGTCAAGAAGGCGTTCCCCGGCGTCGAGGTGATCGCCGGCAACGTCGGCACCTACGAGGGGGCCCGCGAGCTGGCCGAGGCCGGCGTCGACGCCGTCAAGGTCGGCATGGGCCCCGGCTCGATCTGCACCACCCGCGTCGTCTCCGGCGCCGGCATGCCGCAGATCACCGCGGTGTCCGAGGCCGCCCGCGCCTGCGGGCCGCTCGGCGTGCCCGTGATCGCCGACGGCGGCATCAAGTTCTCCGGCGACGTGGTCAAGGCGATCGCGGTCGGCGCCGACTCGGTGATGATCGGCTCGCTGTTCGCCGGCACCGACGAGAGCCCGGGCGAGCTGATCCTGCGCCAGGGCCGCTCGTTCAAGAGCTACCGCGGCATGGGCTCGCTGGCGGCCATGAAGCAGGGCTCGAAGGACCGCTACTTCCAGGAGTTCGAGGGCAACGTCGGCAAGCTGGTGCCCGAGGGCATCGAGGGCATGGTCCCCTACAAGGGCCCGCTCCACGCCATGATCCTGCAGCTCGTCGGCGGCCTCCGCGCGGGCATGGGTTACTGCGGCACGGCCAACATCCACGAGCTGCAGACCCGCACCCGCTTCGTGAAGATCACCAGTGCCGGGCTCAAGGAGAGCCACGTGCACGACGTGACCATCACGAAGGAGGCCCCCAACTACCGGATCGAGTAGCGTGCGCCCCGCGCACCCGGCCGCCGCGGTCGGTCTCGCCCTGGCCCTGGCCGGGACGACGCTCGCCCTGCCAGCCTGCCGCGGCGGCAGCGGTGCGGCGTTCGTCCTCAGCTACGACGACGCGGTGTCGCTCTCGATCCCCTACCCGGCGGGCTGGACCACCGAACAGGCCACCCAGGACGGCCAGTGGTACCGCTACTTCCTGCCGCCGGCAGCCCCGGGCGCGGCCCGCGGGACGGGCCTGAGCGTGACGCTGTTCGTGGGGCCGCTGGCCGGACGCACGCTCGGCAACTACGCCTCCACCTACCTCGAGGGTGGCACGCCCGAGTCCGAACGCGAGACCACCCGCGCCGGCCTGGCCGGCCGCGAGTACCGTTACGGCGACGCGGACGGCCGAACGGCCCACGCCCTGCTGCTGCTCGAGGCCGGTGACCGCCTCTACGGCCTGCACGCGCGAGGTCCCCGCGCGGACCTCGACGCGTTCGATCCGACCCTGGAGCGGATGCGCGCCGGCCTGCGCGTCGAGCGGGCCGAAGACTGGCCGCTGCGGCGCGAGGCCGGGCACGGCTTCGCGCTGCGCGTGCCCGAGAGCTGGCCCGAGGCCCGTCGCTTCGCCGGCAACGACCGCCTGCTGATCGTCCACTCCTCTCCGCTGATGGCGATGGACGCCGGCGGCCAGCCGGTCCACGCCTCGTTCTCGGTCACGGTCGAGAAGCTGTCCGCCGGGGTCGCCGACGCGGACGCGTTCTACAATGACGTACGCATGAAGCTCGGAGACTCCTATGCCGTCGTGTCCCACGCTCCCTGGCAGGACGGCTTCGTCGACGTGATGAAGAGCGAGACCACCCTCTCGGGCGTCCGCGTCAAGCGCTACTACCGGGTGCGCGACGGGCGCGGCTACGTGCTCTCCTACGAAGCGCGGGAGGACGTCTTCCACCGCTACGCGCGCTGGTTCGACCGCATCGCCGGCAGCTTCGAGCTGGGCCCGGCGGCGGCGCGATGAGCACGGCGCTCGCGCGCTTCACCGGCGCGCTCCGCGGCCTGCTCGGCGGCGAGGACGAGCTGCACGTCCAGGTCGGAACCGAGGGCCCGACGGGGCCGATCGACGTCCCCAATGCCGGCGACGGCGCGTGGCAGGTCGCCAGCGCCGGCGGCCGCCCGGTGTTGACGCCTGCCGAGTCCGCCCACTACCTCTACTTCACGCTGCCGGACTCCTTCCGGTCGCGGGCGACGGCAGGCCTGTGGCTGGAGATCGAGTACCACGGCGCGTCCTACGCCCGCTTCCGCGTCCAGTACGCCTCGCGCGATCACGGCGCGGAGTTCGACGGGCTGTACAAGAGCGCCGAGCAGCGCTGGAGCGGCAGCGGCACGGGCCTCGCCCACTTCCGCACGGCCCTGTTCCCGCTGCCGGACTTCGCCCCCGATCGGATCCAGAACCACGGGGCATCGTTCCGGGTCGAGTTCCGCGAGGAGGTGAAGATCGCCTCGCTGCGGGCCCGGCTGGCCCCGCCCCCGGACGCGGAGGCCTATCCGGTCGTGGCGCCGCTGCCGGAGCTGAAGAAGCTGCCCGGCCGCTTCTACCCGATCAACTACCTCTTCATCGAGATCACCAACGCGTGCAACTTCAAGTGCACGTGGTGCCCGGACGACATCATGGGCCGCAAGCGCGGCTTCATGAAGAAGAAGAAGGCGTTCGCGATCCTCGACGAGATCGCGCAGAAGCGCCCGCGGCTGGGGCCGCTCTACCCGGTCAAGCTGCACCAGATGGGCGAGCCGTTCCTGCACCCCGACCTGGCCGAGATCGTCGCCCACGCCGAGCGCCAGGGCGTCGGCATCGAGCTCAACACCAACTGCGGGCTGCTGACCGAGAAGAACGTCGACGCCCTCTACGCCGCGGGCCTGACCAGCCTGATCCTGTCGTACCAGACGCCCGACGCCCTGTCGTTCAAGACCCGCAAGGCGCCCAGCCTCAAGTTCGACGACTACCGCGACAAGGTGCGGATGGCGGTCGAGCGCAAGGTGATGCGGGGCGCGCGCACGCGGCTCGAGATCGACATCATGAACACCAAGCACGCCGACGGCTACGCCATCGTCTCCGAGGACGAGCAGGCCAAGGCCTTCCTGCGCGACTGGATCTCGTTCGCCCAGGAGCTCGAGCAGCGCTACGGGCTGACGCCCCGGCCCCACGACTGGTCGACGCTGGAGAACCGCCAGTTCCTCGACGCCGACGAGAACGGCAGCCGCTACGACCTGCTCGACGGCGTGACCCTGATCTGGAAGCGCTGCCACTCGTGGGGCAACGTGATCGGCGGCCACAAGCTGGCCGAGGTCAAGGACACCTACTGCCCTGCCCCGTACGACCAGTTCGTGATCCAGTGGAACGGGGACGTGGTCTCGTGCTGCACCGACTACGAGGGCGGCACCAAGATCGCGAACGTGTTCCGCGAGTCGATCGAGGACGTGTGGACGGGCGAGGCGCTCAGGCGCCGCAAGCAGGACATGCTCGAGGGCCGCCTGCTCGACGTCTGCGCGAAGTGCATCGGCGTCAAGTAGCCGACAGTCGCAGGAGCGCCTCTTCGGCGCTCTCCTCCACCTCGCGATAGCCCGCGACGACCAGCGCCTCCAGCGACAGCCCCGTGCGCTCGGCGTAGGGATGCGCCGAGCGCCGCACGGCGCGCACCACCACGGCCCCCTCCGGGAAGCGCAGCGGGCCGCCGGGCACGGGCCGCAGCCGCTCGCGGCGGACCAGGTCGAACACCGGCAGCGCCGGCGAGACGACGACGCCCGGGGCGACGACCGCGCGCCGGTCGAGCACGACGGGCCCCTCGACCAGCGCCCCCGCGCCGATCCAGGCGTCGTCCGCGACCACCGGGGACAGCGCCGCGACGGGCTCCAGGTCGGCCACCAGCTTCGCCCCCGCGCCGACGTGAGCGCGGCGGCCGACGTGCACGCAGGCCCCGATCCAGGCTCCGGGGCCGACCTCGGCCTCCGGTCCGACCCGGGCCCCGAGATCGAGGAACGCGCGCGCCCGCAGCACCGCCCCGCGACCGACGTGGACCCCGGGGCGGACCAGCGGCCCGGCCGAGGCCGGCAGCGAGCGCGGCTGCAGGGTGTCGATCTCGAGGAAGCGCAGCGGCCCGGCTTCCGCTTCGATCACGCGGCCGAGGCGCACGCCGAGCACGAGGCCCGCCTTGATCCAGGCGTGGCCGAACCAGCCCTCGTCGCCTTCTTCGCTGGGCCGCAGGTCGCCGGCCTCGAGCCCCGCGACCAGTTCCTCGAACGCGGCCAGCCCCGCGGCGCCCCACGCGGACGGCGGCAGCGCGGCGAGCGCCAGCACCCGCTCGCGGAGGCTGTGGCTCACGAGCAACCCGCGATGACGTAACCGAGCGCCTTGAGCTTCTCGCAGGCCTCGGGGCTCACCTTCTCCTCGCCGCTGCGGCCTTCGACCTTGCGGCGGGTGGTCAGCCACTCCTTGTCGCGGGCCTCCAGGAACAGCTCCATCTCGCGGCGCCAGGCCCGCAGGTCGTCCGCGCGCTCGCGCGAGACGCGCCGCTCGTCGGCCGAACCCGGTTCGCGGGCGTAGAGCTCGAAGCGCTGGCCCGACTCGCCCGGGGTCGCCACCACCTTCGTGGCCACGTCGAACGTGGCGCTCAGGTTGCGGTCGTTCTGGGCGTGGAGCCGCTCCCGGCCCGGGGCCGTGCCCCCGCTCGCCGCGCCGAGCAGGCTGCGGCCCGCGAGGTCGGGCGGGTACGAGACCTTGACCGCGTCCAGCACCGTCGGCACGACGTCGAGGGTCGAGGCCAGGGCCGGCACGCGGACGCCGGCGGGCGCGCCGGGCGCCACCACCAGCAGCGGCACCCGCAGCGACGGGTCGAACACGTCCTCGCCGTGGTCGAAGTAGTAGTCGTTCTCGCCCAGGCTCTCGCCGTGGTCCGAGGTGACGACGATCAGCGTGCGCGAGGCGTGCGGGCTGCGCTCCAGCGCCTGCAGCACCTTCGCCACCTCGGCGTCGACGGTCGCGATCTCGCCGTCGTAGAGGGCGACGTACTCGGACAGCTTGCGCTTGCCCGGCATCGCCCACTGCATCGGCACCCCGCCGTGGAAGCCCGAGACGACTTTCAGCACCGGGCCCTGCTTCGACTCGGTGTCCATGAACGCCTGGTCGTGCGGGGCCGGCGGGTCGTACGGCGCGTGCGGGTTGACGTAGTGCAGCCACAGGAAGAACGGCTTCCCCGCCGGCGCCTTCTCCAGGTACGAGACACCGGCCGCGGTGATCGCCCGCGTGCGGTCCATCTCGGTCGCCAGCTCCTTCTCTTCCCACGTCTCGCGGTAGGAGGCGAAGCCCTTCGCGTAGCCGAGCGAAGCGGCGACGTTGGGGTTGTCGACGACGGCCGCCGTGGCGTAGCCCGCCTCGGCCAGCACGCTGGCCAGGGTCGGGTTGAAGTCGAGCAGCATCGGGTGGTGCTTGCTGTAGCCGTTGAGCGACGGGTGGCGGCCGGTGTGGATCATCACGAAGCTGCCGCGGGTCTTGGGCCAGAACGAGTAGGCCTGCTCGAAGAGCGCGCCGCGCGCGGCCAGCGCGTCGAGCGTCGGGCTGGTCTTGCGCCGGTAGCCGTAGGCGCCGAGGTGGTCGGCGCGCAGCGTGTCGATCGTCAGCAGCAGCACGTTCCAGCCGTTGCCCGGCCGCGGCGTCGCGGCCGCTGCGGGCTTCGGCTCGGGCCTGCGGCCGGGACACGCCGCCGTCGCCAGCCCCAGCGCCACACACGCCAGCGCCAGCGTCAGCCGCTTCATTCCGGTCGCTCCACCCGCACCTCGCGCAGATCCTCGCCGCGGTGTTCGATGTGGACGAGGATCCTCCGCGGCCACGGCAACTCCGCCAGCCGCTCGGCCCACTCCACCGCCAGCACGCCGTCGGCCCCGGGCAACTCTTCCAGTCCGAGGTCCGCGGCGTCGGCCGCGCCGAGCCGATAGAGGTCGGCGTGCCACAACTTGAGGCGGGCGGGGTACCACGTCAGCAGCACGAACGTGGGGCTCGCCACCTCTCCCGGGTCCGCGCCGAGGCCTTCCGCCAGGCCCTTCACGAAAGCGGTCTTCCCCGCTCCCAGTTCGCCGTGAAGCAGGATCACCTCGCCACCGCGCAGGCTCTCCGCCAGCGCTCGGGCGACGGCGGCGGTCTGCTCGGGCGCCGCGGTCTCGTGCACCGACGAAAGGGTCACGCCCGGGTCAGCTCCCCGATCGCCGAGGGCAGGGCCGCGACGATGTCCAGGGCGGTCAGCGACTCCTCGCCCACGCGTTGCGCCGCGAGGTCGCCTGCCCGTCCGTGGACCCAGACGGCGGCGCGGGCGGCCAGCGGCGCGTCCGTGCCGCGCGCCAGCAGGGCACCGACCAGCCCGGCCAGCACATCGCCGCTGCCCGCCGTGGCCATGCCGGGGTTGCCCGTGGGGTTGAGCGTCACCGTGCCGTCGCGCTGGGCGACGAGGGTGCCGGCGCCCTTGAGCACCGTCACGGCCTCGGACTCCTCGGCGCAGCGGCGGGCGCAGCCGACGCGGTCGCCCTGGACGTCCTCGGCCACGACGCCCAGCAGTCGCGCCATCTCGCCGGGGTGCGGCGTCAGCACCGTCGCGGCCGGCCGCCGCAGCAGCGCCGGCGTCCCGCGCGCGAAATGAAGGCCGTCCGCATCGATCACCATCGGCCCCGAAAAACGCCGCAGCAGGCCGCGGCAGAACTGGGCGACCGGCGCCGCCTGGCCGAGCCCGGGTCCCAGCACGACCACGTCGACGCCTCGCGCCAGCGACACGGCCTGTTCGACGCCGCTCGTGTCGAACTGAAGGCCCTCGGTCATCAGCTCGGGCCGGGCCGCCGCGACCAGCGACTGGATCGCCGCCGGCACACCGACCGTGACCAGACCCGCCCCGCCGACGAGCGCGCCGAGGCCGGCGAGGACCGCGGCTCCGCTCTTGCCCTCGGAGCCGGCCAGCACCAGCACGTGGCCGAACACGCCCTTGTGCGCCTCGCGGCGACGCGACGGGAACGCCGCCACGACGTCCGCGGCCTCCAGTTCGCCCAGCGACGCCCCGAGCAGCGACGACGGGATGCCGATGTCCTCGACCCGCAGCTCGCCCACTCGTTCGCACGCCGGGGAGAGGCGGTGGCCGAGCTTGGCCGCCCCGAAGGTCACCGTCAGCGCGGCTCGCACCGCGGCGCCGGGCAGCGCGCCGGAGTCCGACGCCACACCCGAGGGCAGGTCGACCGCCACCACCCGCGGGCCGGACGGATCGAGTTGCTCGAGGTCCACGATCGCAGCGCCCACCAGCCCGCGTGGCGCCTCGCTCAGACCCGTCCCCAGCAGCGCGTCGACGAGCACGTCGCAGGCGAGCAGCTCGGCGCGGCGGGCCACCCACGCGGCCTCGTCGCCGATCACCTCGACGGCGCCACCCGCCTTTTCGAAGGCCGCCTTGTGCGCGGCGGCGTCGCCCTGCACCTGGCCGGACTCCGCCAACAGCGCGCAGCGCAGCTCGAGGCCGGCCGACAGCAGCCGCCGGGCGACCACGAAACCGTCGCCGCCGTTGTTGCCGCGCCCGCAGAGGACGCTCACCCGGCGGGCCTCCGGGTAGCGCTCGCGGATCGCGCGCGCAACGGCAGCGCCCGCGCTCTCCATCAGGGCGAAGCCGGACACGCCGATCTCCTCGATCGTGCGGCGGTCCGCTTCGCGCATCTGGGCGGCAGTCAGCAGCGGTCTCACGGCTGTTCCGACTCTACCCCCGGCCGCCCGCGCGGACCAACACCGCGCCGAGGGTCAGCGCCGCGAACGCGAAGCGATACCAGACGAAGGGCTTGTAGTCGCGGGTGCGCACGTAGCGCAGCAGCAGGCGGATCGCGGCGAAGCCGACCAGGGCCGCCGAAGCCATGCCGACCAGCACGGGCGTCCAGTCGGCGGCGCGCAACACCTCGGGCGCCTTGAGCGCCGCAGCGCCGAAGGTGATCGGGGTCGCCAGCAGGAAGCTGAAGCGGGCGGCCTCCTCGCGGCGGTGGCCGAGGAACAGCGCCGCGCTGATCGTCGCGCCCGAGCGCGACACGCCGGGCACCAGTGCCAGCGCCTGCGCGCAACCGATCAGGATCGCGTCGCGCAACGAGACCGGGTCGGGCTCTGGGCCGGCGGCGCGGGCACGGCGGTCCGCGATCCACAGCACGCCGCCCATCAGCGCCATCGTGCAGCCGACCAGCAGCGGCGAGCGGAACACGGTCTCGGCCCACTCGTCGAGCAGCAGCCCGGCCACCGCGCCGGGCACCGAGGCCAGCGCCAAGAGCCCCAGCAGCTTGCCGTCAGGGTTCGCGAACGGCCGGCCCTGGGCGAGGCCCGTGAAGAAGCCGCGGAACAGCCGAATCCAGTCGCCGGCGAACGCATAGGCCACCGCCACCAGCGTGCCGAGGTGGAGCGCCACGTCGAAGGCCAGGCTCTGATCGGGCCAGCCGAACAGCCACGGCACCACGATCAGGTGGCCTGAGCTGCTGATCGGCAGGAACTCGCCCAGGCCCTGCAGCGCGCCCAGCAACGCGGCCCGCCCGGGCGGCAGCGACTCGGGGCTCATCGCGCGCCCGGGGCCGAGGTGTCGGCCTCAGCGACTACAATGGCGGCACTCCGAGGCTCCATGGGATTTTTCGCGTCCGTCGACGGCTTGATCACCCCCGCGCACGAGGCGCGGGTCTCCGTGCTCGACAATGGCTTCACCTTCGGCGACGCGGTGTACGAGACCCTGCGCACGTACGGCGGCCGCCCCTTCGCGCTGGCGCGCCACCTGCGACGACTGCGCGCCTCGGCAGCCCGGCTCGGGATCGCGATCCCCCTGGCCGACGGCGAACTGACCGCCCGCCTCGACGCCCTGCTGGCCCGCGCGGAAAACGCCGAATCTTACATCCGCTTCGTGGTCAGCCGCGGCGTCGGCGACATCTCCTACCACTTCGAGCGCGTGCAGGGACCCACGATCGTGATGGTCGTCAAGCCCTACGAGCGGCCGCCGGCGTCCTGGCGCACCGAGGGCGTCCGTGTGTCGCTGGTCGACGTCCGCCGCAACCACCCGACGGCACTCGATCCCGCGATCAAGTCGTGCAACCTGCTCAACAACATCCTGGCGATGCGCGCGGCCCAGACCGCGGGGGCGATCGAGGCCATCCTGCTCAACGACCGCGGCGAGATCGCCGAAGGCGCTGGCTCCAACGTGTTCGTGGTGCGCGGGGGGCAGGTGCTGACGCCGCCGCTCGGCGCGGGCATCCTGGCGGGCATCACCCGCGAGGTGCTGTTCGAGCTGGCGCCCGGAGTCGAGGTGACGATCCACGAGGCGCCGCTTCGGCCGCACGACCTGCTCGACGCTGACGAGGCGTTCCTGACCAGTACCCTCAAGGAGCTGGCGCCGATCACCCGCGTCGACGACCGGGCGATCGGGACCGGCCAGCCCGGGCCCGTCACGCTGAAGCTGCTGGACGCCTTTCAGCGCCACGCCCCGAGCGAGGCGCTGTAACCGGCGCTACTGGCGGCGCCAGCCCACACGCCCGAACCAGCGGGTGACTTCCTCGCGCGGCAACCGCACGAAGGTCGGCCGGCCGTGCGGGCACAGCGTGGGGTGGCGGGCGGCGAACACCCCGCTGACGATCGCCTGCTGCGCCTCGCGCGGAAGCGGGTGGCCTGCTTTCACCGACGAGTGGCAGGCCAGCGTGGCCGCCAGCCTTTCGCGCGCGGTCGACACCGCCCAGTCGGCGGCCTCGCGGTCGAGGTAGTCGGAGAGCAGCGCGGCGACGGCCGTCGCCGGGTCGCGGCCGTGCAGCAGGGTCGGCACGCTGGCCAGGCGCACCGCGTCGCCGCCGAACGGCTCGGCGTCGAAGCCGAGCGCGGCCAGCACCTCGGCCTGGTCCTCGAGCGCCGCGCGCAGCGCGGGCGGCAGCGTGATCACCAGCGGCGCCAGCAACCGCTGCGACTCGACCGTCCGCCCCTGCAGGCGCTGGAGGATGGCCTCGTAGCGGGCCCGCTCGTGGGCCGTGTGCTGGTCCACCAGCAGCAGCTCGTCGCCGTCGCTGGCCACCAGGTAGGTGTTGCGGTGCTGGCCGAGGACCAGGATCAAGCGCTCGGGCCGCTCGGGCCCCGACCCGGGTGCGGCGCCAGCCGTGCCATCGGCAGCGGGCTCCGTCGTGCCGAAGTCCAGCCGCCACGGCTCCGCCGCCACCGCGCTGCCGTCCGCTTGCCGCTCGGCATAACGGCCGGCCTCGATCCGACCGGTCTCGGCCCGCGGCGCCGCGTTCCGCGCACCGGCCGACAACGCCCCGCGCACCGCGCGCTCCACGGCGAGCCAGGCGGCCCGGGCGTCGGCAAAGCGGACCTCGACCTTGGCCGGGTGCACGTTGACGTCCACGAGCGACGGCGGCAGATCGACGAACAGGAACGCCTCGGGTCGGCGATCGCCCGCGCCGGCGAGCCGGTAGGCCTCGGTCACCGCGCGCGCCAGACCGCGGTCGCGCACGGCGCGCCCGTTGACGTAGATCCGCAGCGTGCCCCGGCCCGCGGCCGGGCGGTCGGCGCGGGTCACGAGCCCGGTCACCCGCACGCCGCCTTCGCCACCCTCGACCGCGACGAGGTCGTCGAGCAGCGCCGCTCCGAAGAGCTGGAACACGCGCGGGCCCAGGCCGGAGGTCGGCGGCGCGTCCACCATCCGCCGCCCGCCCGAACTCAGCGTGAAGCCGACATCGTGACGCGAGAGCGACGCCAGGGTGACCGCCTCGGCGACGTGCGAAGCCTCGGTGCTGTCGGCGCGCAGGAACTTGCGGCGCGCCGGCGTGGCCCCGAACAGGTCGCGGGCCTCGACGGTGGTGCCACGCGGGTGGCCGGCGGCGCGGGCGTGGACGAGGACGCCGTGGCGGACCTCGATCTCCGTGCCCTCGCTGGCACCCTCCTCGCTGGTGCGCAACACCAGGTGGGACACGCTGGCGATCGACGGCAGCGCCTCGCCGCGGAAGCCGTGGGTGACCAGGCTCTCGAGGTCCTCGAGCTGGCGGAGCTTGGAGGTCGCGTGGCGCTCGATCGCCAGCCGGGCATCGTCCGCGCCCATGCCCGCCCCGTCGTCGCGGACCCGGATCAACGACTTGCCGCCGTGCTCGATCTCGATCTCGATCCGCCGCGCGCCGGCGTCCAGCGCGTTCTCGAGCAGCTCCTTGACAACCGACGCCGGCCGCTCGACCACCTCGCCCGCAGCGATCTTGTTGACCAGATCGTCGGGCAGTCGGTGGACGCGAGTAGTCATTGGGTTCCGTGGCCGAC
>JAMPXO010000159.1 GCA_023701125.1 Vicinamibacteria bacterium
GCGAGGAGCAAGCCGCTCGGCGAGCTGGTCACGCCGTTCGGCCGCAAGCCGCGCTTCGACGAGGTGGAGAAGGACGGGCGCAAGGTGCTGATCCAGCGCTCGATGGTGACGCCGGACCTGGAGTGGGAGCTGCCGCAGGTGAAGGACACCGTGACCCCCGGTCACCCGCGCTACTCGGAGGCCGCGCGGCTGGCGAAGACGATCCTGCGCGACGGCCTGAGCTGGGGCGATGCTGACGCCGAGCGTGCGCAACTCGCCCACGCCAACGACAAGATCACCTGCTATGCCTGCCACTCGGCGTGGACCACGAGCTGCTTTGGCTGCCACGTGGCGCAGAAGGCCAACGAGAAGAAGGACAACCTGCACAGCGAAGGCGGCCCCAGCCGGAACTGGACGAGCTACAACTTCCAGACCCTGCGCGACGACGCCTACTTCCTGGCCAGGCAGGGCCCGGTCGTGTCCCGCGAAGGGGCGCTGGAGGTCAGCGACCGGGTGGCGCCGGCGCGCTCGGCCTGCTCGATCCTGGTCTCCTCTCAAAACCAGAACCGCGAGTGGATCTACTGGCAGCAGCAGACCGTGTCGTCGGGCGGCTACTCGGGCACCGCGTTCTCGACCTACGTGCCGCACACGGTCCGCGGCAAGGAGACGAAGCGCTGCACCGACTGCCACGTCGCGGCCTCCGGCGACAACAACGCGTGGATGGCGTCGCTGCTGCTCCACGGCACGGGGCTGATGAACTGGATCGGCCGCTACGCGTGGGTGGCGCTCGAGGACCACGGCTTCGAGGGCGTGGTCGTCGCCGAGCGCGACGAGCCGCCGGCGGTGATCGGCTCCGATTTCCACCAGGTGGTCTACCCGAAGGAACACGCTGCGCACGAGAAGGGCGGCGGCCAGTTGAAGGAGGCCTACCACCACGGCGGCTTCGTCGGCCAGTTGCAGGCCTTCGGCGAGTACCTGTTCGCGGCGCAGGGCAAGCAGGGCGTGCGCGCCTACGACATCGCGGCGATCGACAACAAGGGCTTCTCGGAGCGGATCGTCACCGCACCGGTCTCGCCGCTCGGCCAGCGGCTGTACGTGAAGACGAAGGACGCGGCCGCCGTCGCCCTGGCCTCGACCCAGACGATCGACGCCCAGCGCCCGCAGGCGCCCGAGAACCTCGAGCGGCCCGTCCATCCGCTCTACGCCTACGCCTACGTCGCCGACCGCGAAGAGGGCCTGGTCGTGATCGGGCCGCTGCGCACGCTGCTCGACGGCGACCCGCGCAACAACTTCATCTCCCGCCAGGCGACCTTCGACGGTGGCGGCGCCCTCGCCGGCCTGCGAACGCTGACACTCGCGGGCACGGTGGGCTACGGGCTGACGCCGCGCGGGCTGGCGGTGATCGACCTCGACGACCCGCTGAAGCCGACGCTGGTGGCCGAGCTGCCGCTGCGCGAGCCGCGCGCGATCGCGATCCAGTTCCGCTACGCGTTCGTCGTCGACGCGGACGGGTTGAAGGTGCTGGACGTGACCGACCCGCGGACGCCGAAGCTCGTGCCGGGCGCGCAGGTGCCGCTCGCGGACGCGCGCGGCGTGTACGTCGCCCGCACGTACGCGTACGTCGCCGCGGGCCGCGAGGGCCTGGCGATCGTCGACGTCTCGCGGCCGGAGGCGCCGTGGCTCGTGGAGCGCTTCGACGCGGGCGGCCAGATGGACGACGTGTTCGACGTCAAGCTCGGCATCACCAACGGCTCCGTGTTCGCCTACGTCGCCGACGGCCAGCACGGCCTGCGCGTGGTGCAGTTGATCTCGGCCAACCACACGCCCGGCGCCTACGGCTTCTCGCCGCGACCGACGCCGCGCCTGATCGCGACCTACCACACCCACGGGCGTGCGGTCTCGATCTCGCGCGGGCTGGACCGCGACCGCGCGGTCGACGAGACGGGGCACCAGACCGCGGTCTTCGGCCGCAAGGGCGCGCGCCCGCTCGACCTCGCGGAGCAGCGCCGGATGTACCTGCGCGAAGGCCGGCTGTACGCCGTCACCGACGCCCCGCCGGGCCCACCGAAGAACTGATGGCGGTTCCCCGCATCAGCGCCGAACTGGCCGTCGCCCTCAGGCGGCAATTGCTCGACTGGTACCGCCGCAACCGCCGCGACCTGCCGTGGCGGGAGAGCGCCGACCCGTACCGCGTGTGGCTGTCCGAGGTGATGCTCCAGCAGACGACCGTCAAGACGGCGACCCCGTACTACGAGGCGTTCCTCGCGAAGTACCCGACGCTCGAGGCGCTGGCCGCCGCGGACGAGGACGAGGTGCTCGCCACCTGGTCCGGCCTCGGCTACTACCACCGCGCCCGCAACCTGCTGCGGGCGGCGAAGCTGGTTCGCGAGAGTCACGGCGGCACGTTCCCGAAGAAGCTGGAGGAGGCGCTCTCGATCCACGGCGTCGGCCTCTACACCGCGAGCGCCGTGCTCTCGATCGCCCACGGCGTGCCGCTGCCCGTCGTCGACGGCAACGTGCGCCGCGTGCTGTCGCGGCTGTTCGCGCTGCGCGGCGACCCGTGGCGCACCGACGCCGCCTTCTACGCCCTGGGCGAAGAGCTGCTCGACCGCGACCACCCGGGCGACTGGAACCAGGCGCTGATGGAGCTGGGCGCCGTCGTCTGTTCGCCGCGCAAGCCCGCCTGCCCCGTGTGCCCGCTGCGGCGGGACTGCCGCGCGCTGGCCCAGGACCTGGTCGACCGCATCCCGGAGCCGCGCGAGCGCCGCGCCCCGGTCGACGTCGCCGTCGCCGCTGCCCTCGTCCAGGAGAAAGGCCGAGTGCTGCTGGTGCGGCGGGCCGAGGGCAAGCTGCTGGGCCGCTTCTGGGAGGTGCCGCAGACGTCGCTCGAATCGCGCGGCCTGCCCGACCTCGTGCGTGAGGCCGAGGAGCGGCACGGCCTGAAGCTGGCCCCCGGCGCGCTGCTGGCCACCGCCCGCCACGCCATCACCTTCCGCCGCATCCGGGTGGAGGCCTACGCCGCGAAGCTGCTGGCGCGGCCGCCGCGCGACACCGAGCGCGTCCGCTTCGTCGCCCCGGACGATTTGTCGTCGCTGCCGCTCTCCGCGCTCTCGCGCAAGGCCCTGCGCGGCCTGCACGAGGCGCAGCGGCCGCTCTCCTTCTCGTGAGGTCCCGATGTTGAAGAAGCTGGCCGCGCTGCTCGTGGCGCTGGGCGTCGTCTTCGCCTACACGTACTGGCCACGGATCAACGACGTGGAAACCGGCGTCACCGCCCAGTACCCCGACCTGCAGCCGGTCGACTACCCGGCGCCCCCGGCCGAGGTCGAGCGGGCGGCGCTGGCGGCGATCGCGGAACTCCCGCGCTGGGAGCGGGTCGGGTCCGGCTCAGGCCGCCAGGGCTACGCGATCCAGGCGGTGGCCACGACCCAGATGTGGCGATTCAAGGACGACGTCACGATCCGGCTGGTCCCCCAGGGCGGCGGGACGCGGGTCAGCGTGCGCTCGAAGAGCCGCCTCGGCCGCGTCGACTTCGGCCAGAACGCCCGCAACATCCGCGCCTTCCTGCGTGCGCTCGAACACCAAATGCGAACCCGGGGCCGGGGTTAGACTTCGCCATGGCCTGTCTCTTCTGCGAGATCGTCGCCGGCCGCATCCCCTCGAAGAAGGCCTTCGAGGACGACGAGCTCTACGCGTTCCACGACATCGCCCCGCAGGCGCCGACCCACATCCTGGTCGTGCCGAAGCGCCACATCACCAGCCCCAACGACCTGGCCGCGGGCGACGACGCGCTGATCGGCCGGATGGTGCGCACGGCGAAGGAACTGGCGCGCGAGGCCGGTCTCGCGGAGCGCGGCTACCGCCTCAACTTCAATTGCGGGCCCGACGCCGGCTACTCGGTGTTCCACGTGCACCTGCACCTGCTCGGCGGCCGCTCCTTCCACTGGCCCCCGGGCTAGCCCGCCTTGGCCCAGCCGACACCTCCCCTCCCGCAGGAAATCGCGGGCCGCTACCTGGTCGAGAGCCGCCTCGGCGCGGGCGCCTTCGGCACCGTGTACAAGGCCAAGGACAAGCTGCTCGGGCGCAAGGTCGCGATCAAGACCATCCGCCTCGACGGGCTGGTCGCCACCCAGACCGCCCTCGAAGAACTGGTCGAGCGCTTCCAGCGCGAGGCGCGCGTCTCGGCCCAGTTGCGCCACCCGAGCATCGTCACCATCTACGACGTCGGCGAGGCCGATGGCGCGCACTACCTCGCGATGGAGTTCATCGACGGCACGGGCCTCGACCGCCTGATCGCCGGCGAACGTCGGCTGCCCGCCGGGCGGGCGGCGGCGATCTGCGCCCAGGTAGCCGAGGCGCTCCACTACGCGCACGAGCAGGGCGTCGTCCATCGCGACATCAAGCCCGCCAACATCATGATCGAGCCGGGCGACCGGGTGAAGGTCGCCGACTTCGGCATCGCCAAGGTGAAGGACGCGGGCGAGCAGCAACTCACTGCGACGGGCAGCCTGCTCGGCACGCCTTCGTACATGAGCCCCGAGCAGGCCCGCGGCCAGCACCTGGACGGCCGCTCCGACCTGTTCTCGCTCGGCTGCGTGCTGTACGAGATGCTGAAGGGCCGCAAGGCCTTCCAGGGCGACTCGATCACGGCCCTGCTGTTCAAGATCATCGCGGAGGAGCCGCCGCCGCTGCGCGACGACGATCCCGAGATCCCGGACGCGATCGAGGCGATCGTCCGCAAGGCGCTGGCCAAGTCCCCCGCCGACCGCTTCGCCTCCGGGCGCGAGATGGCCGAGGCGCTGCTCGCGGTCGCCGCCCCGGGCTCGGTGGCCACCCTGAAGACGGCGGCCCCGGGGGCGGTGAGCCCGACTCGCGTGCTGCCCACGCCCGATGCGGCGACGGCGGTCACGGACGCTCCCACCGTGTTCACCGGCGAAGCACCCACGGCCGTCGGCCCGGCGCCGACCCAGGGCCGGCCGGCGCCGCCCCCACCCGCGCCTCCGCCACCGCCGCCACCCTCGCAAGCGCGGCGCGCGGCTGGCCCGGTCGCGCCCCCCGCCCCGGCCTCCGCCGCCGCGACGCCCGCCCGCGTGCCCGCGCTGGTGCTCGGCCTGCTGGCGGTCGGTGCGATCGGCCTGCTGGCGATCGTCGGTGGCGGCGCGTACTGGTTCTTCGGCCGCGACACGTCCGAGCCCGTGAACACGGCGGCCAGCGATCCCCGTCCCGTGGTCACCCCGCCCCCGGCCACCGCGCCGGCCGCTGACGCCGAGGCTCCGGCTCCCGGCGACGAAGAGCCGGAACCCGAGGCCGAAGCGCCCGCGGCCCAGCCGCTGCCGTCCGCGGCGCCACGTCCGGCCGAGGCCCGCCCTGCGACCCGCGAACCGGAGCCGGCCCGACCCACGCCGGCCGCGCCGGCGGCGCCGTCCGGGGCCCCCGCCACGACCCGGTCCGGCTTCGAGCACCTCGACGACGAGACCCACGGCGGCGCCGTCGACGACGCGGACGCCGGCCGGCGGGTGGCCGAGGCCTTCCGCAGCGGCAGCAGCGGCAGCGCCACGCCGGGCGGCCGCTTCACCCAGCGCGCCCGCAGCCCGCAGGACCTGAAGGCGCCGGAGCGGCCCGCGGTGGCCACGCTGCGCCACCTGATCAACATCCAGGACGCGTACGCCCGACGCCAGGGTCGCTACGGTTCGCTCGCCGAGCTGAAGGCGGCCGGCCTGCTGCGCCTCGACGTGCCGCTGCAACTGGGCAGCTTCCAGCGCCGCGGCTACCGCTTCGAAATGCAGTTGGGCGAAGAGGAGTTCCAGGTCCGGGCTGCGCCGCTCGCGCCGGGCCTGCGCGCCTTCACGGGCGACGAGTCGGGCCTGATCCGCGAGCCCGACGAAGACTGAGCGCTATACTCGCCCGGCGACGCGAGGCACATTTGTGAACGACCTGGTCGAGATCCTGCGGGCGATGGCGTCCAAGAAGGGCGAAGTCGACAGCCCGCGCGAGCTCTACCTCGACATGGCCGAGCGGGTCGTCAAGGCCGCGGTCAGCCTGTTCGGCGCCAAGCCGGACGAGGTCGCGATCCTGGTGCTGACGACGGACGAGAAGCACCTGCGCTTCATCGCCCCGCGCAAGCTGGCCGACCTCGGCACCATTCCCGTCACCAAGCGCGATTCGATCGCGGTCGGCGTGCTCAACCGCAAGACGGGCGACGTCAACAACAACGTGCCGATGGTCAAGCACGTCGCCTTCTTCGAGAGCGTCAAGCTGCGCGAGCGGCCCGCCCCGATCCAGAAGATGATCACGCTGCCGATCCTGCACGGCGGGCACGGCTTCGGCGTCGTCCAGATCTCGCGCAAGGGTGAGAGCCCGGGCGAAGCGGGGCCGGACTTCACCGCCGCCGACCTGCGCCGCGCGCAGGAGATGTTCACGGGCATCGCCGAGTTCCTGGTCGCCGCCCGGCCCGAGCACTTCTGAGCGGCGCGCTCGAAGCGCTGCTCGCGACGCGGGGACCCTGCGCGCTGCTCGAGAGCCCCGGCACCGGGGGACCTCTCGCCCGCCGCTCGCTGCTGTTGCGTGACCCGTTCGCGGCGCTCGAGCTCGGGCGTGCAACCGCGACCCGGCGCGCCCTGCGGCGCGGAACGACCACCGCTGCCGACACCGATCCAGGCGCCGCCCTGCGCGCGCTGCTGGCGGAGGTGCCGCCCGGCGGGGCGATCGCGGGGCTCGTCGCCTACGACCTCGCTCGCCCGCCGCGACCCGGCGAGCCGGCGCTGCTGCTGATCGCGCTGGCCGCGGAGCGGCTCGAGGAGTTCGCCCCGGAGCCGGTCGCGGACGCGGAGGCGTTCCGCGCCGCGGCACGCCACGCCGCCGCGGATCTGCAGCTCGCACCGCACTCGAGCCTCTCGCGCGACGAGCATCGTCGCCTGCTGTCGAAGGTCCAGGACCACATCGGCCGCGGCGACATCTACCAGGCCAACCTCTCGCAGCGCTTCGAGCTGCCCTGCCCGCAAGGCGGCCTGGCCCTGCTGCGCGCGCTGCGCCGCGTCTCCCCGGCGCCCTTCTCGGGCTACTTCCGCCACGCCGGCCTCGAGCTGGTGTCCGCCTCTCCGGAGCGACTGCTCCTGGTCGACGGCCGCGAGGTCAGCACCCGGCCGATCGCGGGCACCCGCCCGCGAGACGCCGACGCGGCTCGCGACAGCGCGCTCGCCGCGGAGCTGCTGCTGTCCGAGAAGGAGCGGGCGGAGCACCTGATGCTGGTCGACCTGGCCCGCAACGACCTGGGCCAGGTCGCGCGCACCGGCTCCGTCCACGTCGACGAGCTGATGGCGGTCGAGGACTACGCCCAGGTCCGCCACATCGTCTCCAACGTGCGCGCGGAGCTGGCCGACGGCCGCGACGCGTTCGACGCGCTGTTCGCGCTGTTCCCGGGCGGCACCATCACGGGCGTGCCCAAGCGGCGCTGCATGCAGATCCTGGACGCGCTGGAGCCGGTGCCGCGCGGTTTCTACACCGGCGCGTTGTTCTATGCGACCCACTCCCGGCTCGACGCCAACATCCTGATCCGCTCGGCCGTGGTCGAAGGTGGTGTCGCCCGCTTCAGCACCGGCAGCGGCATCGTCGCCGACTCCGACCCCGACTTCGAGTACGAGGAGACGTTGCACAAGGCCGAAGGCCTGCGCCTGGCGCTCGCCGCCGCTGGCCTCGAGCCGATGTAGAGTCCGCCGACCACGCTCGTTGGAGGCCCGTCCATGCGGTTGATCTCGTTCGCCGTCTCGCTCGTCGCCGCCGCCACCTTGCCCGCGCTCGGTCAGGCGAAGCCGGCGGCATCGCCCCGCCCCGCGCCTTCGCCCGCCGCCCGCGCGTTGCTCGCCACCGACCTGCGCGCGCTTGCCCCACGGGCGATCGGCCCGGCGGTGATGGGCGGGCGCGTGTCCGACGTCGCGCTGCACCCGGAGGACCCGTGGACGTTCTACGTCGGCCTCGCCACCGGCGGCGTGATGAAGACCGACGACGGCGGACAGACGTTCGACGCGGTGTTCGAGAAGCAGGGCACGGCGTCGATCGGCACGATCGCGGTCGCGCCCTCGAAGCCCGAGGTCGTCTGGGTCGGTACCGGCGAGGGCAACGACCGCAACAGCTCGGGCTGGGGCGACGGCGTGTACCGCTCCACGGACGGCGGCAAGACCTGGACCCGGGCCGGCCTCCCGGGCAGCCGCGCGATCCCGCGCCTGGTGGTCGACCCGCGCAACCCGGACGTCGCCTGGGCGGCGGTGGTCGGCGACCTGTGGGTGCCCTCGGCGGAGCGCGGCTGCTACAAGACGACCGACGGCGGCCAGAGCTGGAAGGCGCTGTTGGTGGCCCCCGCCCCGTTCGGCGACCGCGTCGGCTGCGGCGACCTGGCGATCGACCCGCAGAACCCGGACACCGTCTACGCGGCGTTGTACGCGCGCCGGCGGACGCCGTGGTCGTTCACGTACGGCCCGGACGCGACCGACGGCCAGGACCTGGGCGGGATCTTCAAGACCACCGACGGCGGCGCGACGTGGACGAAGCTGACCAACGGCCTGCCCGCGCGCACCGGCCGCATCGGCCTCAGCGTGCACCGCAAGGACCCGCGCGTCGTCTACGCGATCGTGCAGAGCGACGAAGGCGGCCAGAGCGGCATCGACCAGGTCCACAGCAAGCGCGGCGGCGTGTTCCGCAGCGACGACGGCGGCGCCAGCTGGACCCGGACCAGCCCGCTGAACCCGCGCCCGTTCTACTTCAGCAAGCTGCGCGTCGACCCCGAGGACCCGCAGCGCGTCTACGTGCTGGGCTTCGGGCTGCACTACTCCGAGGACGGCGGCCGCACGTTCCACGAGGACCGCTTCAAGAAGGTGCACCCCGACCTGCACGCGCTCGTGATCGACCCGAAGGACCCGCGCCGGCTGCTGCTCGGCACCGACGGCGGCGCGTACCTGAGCTTCAACCGCGGCGAGAGCTGGGGCCACCTCGACCGCATGGCAGCCGGCCAGTTCTACCGCGTCAACGTCGACGACGGCACGCCGTACCGGATCTGCGGCGGCCTGCAGGACAACCTCAACTGGGTCGGCCCCAGCCGCACCCGCACGAAGGACGGCATCGTCAACGCCGACTGGATCAACATCGGCGGCGGCGACGGCTTCTATTGCGCGTTCGATCCCGAGGAGCCCGGCATCGTCTACGCCGAGAGCCAGGGCGGCTCCATGCACCGCTTCGACCTGCGCTCGGGCCAGAGCAAGGACCTGCGGCCGGAACCGAGCGAGGGGCTGCCCGGGTTCCGCTTCCACTGGAACTCGCCGCTGCTCTCCAGTCGCCACGAGAAGGGCGTGCTCTACCTCGCCGGCAACCGCGTGTTCCGGCTCGAGGCCCGCGGCGAGCAGTGGCAGCCGATCAGTCCCGACCTCTCGGCGCGCGAGGCCGACAAGATCACGGCCACCGGCAGCGGGGCCGAGAACTACGCGGTGGTCTACGCGCTCGCGGAGTCGCCGCTCGAGAAGGGCCTGCTGTGGGCCGGCACGGACGACGGCAGGTTGTGGGTGACGCTCGACGGCGGCGGCGCCTGGACCGACCTGACGAAGACGCTGCCGGCCGAGGCCCGCGGCCAGTGGATCAACCGCGTCGAGCCGGGCCATTTCGACGCCCGCAGCGCGTACCTCGTCGTCGACGCCCACCGCGCCGGCAACCACGCGCCGCTGGTCTGGCGCACCGCGGACCTCGGCCGCACGTGGGAGCGGATCGGCCTCGACCTGCCCAAGGACGTGCCGGTGCGGGTCGTGCGCGAGGGCCGGGTCAACCCCGACCTGCTCTTCGCCGGGACAGAGAGCGGGCTGTTCGTCAGCGTCGACCGCGGCGTCCACTTCGTCCGCCATCCCGGGATCCCGACGGTGCCCGTCGACGACCTGCTGATCCACCCCCGCGAGCGCGACCTGGTGGTCGCGACCCACGGCCGCAGCCTGTACGTGATCGACGACGTCGGCGGCCTCGAGGGCCTGACCCGTGAGATGCAGGCGCGACCGGCCCTGCTGTTCGAGCCGCGGCCGGCCGAGGCCTTCCACCCGCTGCCGGGCTTCTCCGACTGGAACGGCACGGCGCTGTTCCGCGGCGAGAACCCCGAGCCCGGCGCCCCGCTGACGTTCTGGCTGGGCGAGGTCGCGGCCGAAGGCGTGACGCTGGCGATCACCGACGCGCAGGACCGGCCGGTCGCCGAGCTGAAGGCGCCCGGCGTCCCCGGCTTCGGCCGCGTGACCTGGGACCTGCTGATCGGCAAGGAGCACCTGACCGAGTACGGCGGCGAGGGCCAGAAGTTCGTGGCGCCGGGCCGATACAAGGTGAAGCTGACGGCCGGCGCGCACACCGCCTTCCGCGAGCTCGTGGTGACCGCGGCCCCGGGCGTGGAGACCCGCTGAGCGCGCCGCTGCGGCTGACGACGGCGGGCGCCGCCCCGCTGCTGATCGTCGACGGTCGCATCGACGCCGGCGAGGACGAAGCCGCGCGCTCGGTCTCGCGCGAGGTCGCGCTGGGCGAGGCCCGGGTGCTGCCCGGGCTCGTCAACGCCCACGACCACCTCGACCTCTCCACCTGTCCGCCGCTGGGCCGGCCACCGTACCCCAACGCCTACGCGTGGGGGGAGGACGTCGCCGCCCACGACGGCGCCGCGGCTGCCGCCGCGATGGCCGTGCCGCTGGTCGATCGGCTGTTCCTGGGCGGGCTGCGCAACCTGCTGTGCGGGGCGACCGGCGTGCTGCACCACTCGGGTTTCCACCGCTCGCTCGGCCGCGACGACTTCCCCGTCCGCGTCCAGCACCGCTACGACTTCGCCCAGTCGCCCGGCCTCACCCCGCAGCTTCGCAAGGCCTACCGCACGACGGACCGCCGCATCCCGTTCCTGGTCCACGCCGCCGAGGGCACCGACGAAGTCGCGAGCGCGGAGATCGCGCGCCTGGCCGAAGCCAACGTGCTGCGCCAGAACACGGTCGTGATCCACGCCATCGCCTGTTCCGACGAGGACCGCGCGCGGCTGGCCACGGCCAGGGCGTGTGTCGTCTGGTGTCCGGAGGCGGCCCTCCGCCTGTA
>JAMPXO010000160.1 GCA_023701125.1 Vicinamibacteria bacterium
GCAGGCACCGGAGATCGCCGTGAAGACGCCGTCGCGGTGGACGAGCGCGATCGCGGTCGACCCGGCGCGGACCGCGCTGACCGCCCGCTGCGCCAGCTCGGCCGCGGCGCCGACGTCATGCCACTTCGCTTCGTCCATGTTCCCTCCGCAGTCGACTGCTCCGCACCTTACCGGGGCCGCGGCCGCGCCCGCAAGGAAGCCGCCTTGACCCCACCTGGGCGGGCGCCTACGGTACGCCATGGATCACTTCGCCAGCTTCTCCCGGGCTCGCGTCCTGCTGCACCACGGCCTTCAGGCCGCAGCGGCCATCGGGCGCACGCTGACTCCACCCCAGGCCGACGACGGTCACACCAGCCTGACCTGGGAGGCGGGCGCATTCGTCGGTCCCACCGTCTCCGGCTCGACGCCGTGGCGGGCAGCACTGCGCGTCGAACCGTTGAGCCTCGAGGTGATCGAGGGCGGCCGGGTCACGGCGGCACAGCCACTGGCAGGCCTGACGCGTGCCGACGCCCGGGCCTGGCTGGTGGCACGAGCCGCCGAGCGCGGCGCGGCTCTCGAGCCGGGCTTCGACGTTCCGTACGAGCTGCCCACGAACGACCTCGCCAGCGGCGCGACATTCACGGTCTCCGACCCCGCGGCGATGGCGGCGCTCGCGAGCTGGTTCGGGCTGGGCGATGCGTTGCTGCGGGAGGTGGCCGGCGCGTGGCCTGGCGCGACGCCCGTGCGGGTGTGGCCACACCACTTCGACGTCGGCTCGGTCCTGCCGCTCGGAGGCGGCCACGGTGAAGAGGTCGCGTCACTCGGGATCGGCCTCTCGCCCGGCGACGACGGCATCGACCAGCCTTACTTCTACGTCACGGCCTGGCCGCCGCCTGCCGCCACCGACGCGTTGCCGCCCCTGGCCGAACCGGGCGTGTGGCACAGGCGAGGCTGGACCGGCGCCCTGCTCACGGCTGGTGTGCTGGAGGGCGGCGATTCCGGGGAGCGCGCCCGCGTCGGGCGCGCGTTCCTGGCAGACGCGACCACGGTCCTCAAGCAGTGGCGCACGACCCGCGCCCACTGAGCGCGGAGCGGATCAGGGCACCACTTCGACGCCGCGCCAGAAGGCGACGCGCCCCGTGATCTCCTTCGCGGCGTCCTTGGGCTCGGGGTAGAACCAGGCGGCGTTGGCGTTCACGTCCGCGCCGACCACCACGTCGAAGTAGCTCGCGGTGCCCTTCCAGCCGCACACGGTGTGGTGGCTGCTGGAGCGGAAGTGCTCGCGGCGCAGCGCGGCCTCGGGGAAGTAGTGGTTGCCTTCGACCTCGACGGTGTCGTCGCTTTCGGCCAGCACGGTGCCCTTCCAGATCGCTTTCATGAACTCCTCCAGTGCGGGTTCAGCGCGCGTCGCGCACGCAGCGGAACGCCGAGAAGACGTACGGGTAGTGGGGCTGGAACCAGTTGCGGAAGCTGGCCCGCAGCAGCGTCGCGTCGGTGGCCCACGACCCGCCGAGCATCACGTAGTGCTGGCCGTCGAAGAAGTCGGCCGAGTAGCCCGGGTAGCCGGGGTCGGGCGCGAAGCCGGGGAACGGCGCGAACGGCGTCGCGGTCCACTCCCAGCCATTGCCCACCAGGTCGAGCACGCCCCAGGCGCTGGCTCCGTGCGGAGAGCTTCCGGCGGGCGTCGGCGTGCCGCGTCGAAAGTCGGCGTTGCCGCGCGTCGCATCGAATCCCGTCATCCCCCACGGCCACGGCCGCTGGGAGTCCTGCGCCCCGTGGGCGGCGCGACGCCATTGCGCCTCGGTCGGCAACCGCGCGCCGCACCAGCGGGCGTAGGCAGCGGCCTCCGCGTGGCTCACCGAGACCGGCCAGGAGGCCGCGAGTTCGAAGGGCACGTCCTCGAGCAGCGTCCGTACCACGCGCTCCCCGCGCCGGACGGCCGACCACGAATGCGGATGCCGCAGGTCGTGCCGCTCGCACCAGGCCCAGTCGCCCTCATTCCAGAAACGGCGCTCGCGGTAGCCACCGGCCGCGACGAAGGCGTCGAACTCGTCGTGGGTGACCGGGCGGCGGTCGATCGCGAACGCCGCGACTTCCACCCGGTGCGCCCGCTGTTCGTTGTCCCAGCGGAAGCCCGTCTCGGTGCGCGGCGCGCCGAGCTCGATCGTCCCGGCCGGCACCTCGACGAGGCTTTGCGCGGCCGCCGGCGCGGGAGCCGGCAGCTCCGGCCAGCCCGCGGGCCGTCCCTTCAGCTCGTGGCGCAACTCCTGCACCATGTAGAGCAGCGTCTCGTGGTGCATCAGCTCGTGCTCGAGCACCATCGCCGAAACCGATTCCGCCTCGGGGGCGGCTCGTGGCCCGGACAACGCCGCGACGAGGGCCGCGCGCGCGCGGTCGCGGTAGGCAACGATCGCCTCGATCGCCGGCCACGACGCGTGCGGCTGGTAGGCGTCGACGCCGACCGGGTCGATGCCGCGCTCGAACAGGTCCTCGAAGCCGGGATCGATCGTGGGCTCGCCCAGCACGCGCTTGCCGAGGTGGTTCCAGGCGAACGCGGGCAGGTGACCGAGGTAGAACACGAACGGGTGCCGCAGCGGGATCGGTTGCTCGAGCCACGCCTCGTCGGCCAGCAGTCCGAACAACCGGTCCGAGCGCCGCCAGGCGTCGTGCAAGCGCTCGAGCATCACTCGCGCCTCAGCAGGGCGGAGGCGAACAGCGACTCGGCGTCGGTGAACCAGCTCTCCAGCCGCAGCCCGCTGCCGGCCACCCTCCGCTCGAACGACTCCCGCGTGTACTTGCAGGACAGCTCGGTCCGGATCTCCTCGCCTGCAGCCAGGTCGAGCTCGACCCCGGCGCCGGGCAGGCGCACGTGCATCGCGCGCCGGGCGCGCAGGCGCATCTCGATCCACTGCGCGTCAGCGTCGTAGAACGCCACGTGCTCGAAGCCGACGAGGTCGAAGTCGGCGCCGAGCTGCGCGTTCAGCACCGTCAGCAGGTTGAGGTTGAACTGCGCGGTGACACCGGCCGCGTCGTTGTACGCCGCGTGCAGGCGCGCCGGGTCCTTGACCAGGTCGACGCCGACCAGGAAGCCGTCGCCCGGTTCCAGGATGGCGGCCGCCTGGCGGAAGAAGCCCGGCACGGCCTCGGGATGCAGGTTGCCGAGGGTGCCGGCGAGGAACAGCATCAGCCGCTCGCCGCCGCGCCCCAGCGCCTCGAGGTCGTGGACGAAGTCGCCGACGACGCCCTCGATCGTGGCTTCGGGATAGTCGGCCTGCAGCGCCTCGACGGAAGCGCGCAGCCAGCCTTCGCTGATCTCGAGCATCTGCACGCGCTCGAGCCGGCCCCGGCCGCGCATCGCGTCGAGGAAGAAGCGCACCTTGCGCCCCGCCCCGGAGCCCAGCTCGACCAGCTCGCGCGGCGCGACGGCGGCGACGATCGCGCCCGCGTGGGCCGCGAGCAGGGCTTCCTCCGTGCGCGTCGGGTAGTACTCGGGCAGCCGCGTGATCTCGTCGAACAGCGCGCTGCCGCGGTCGTCGTAGAAGTACTTGCAGGGCAGCTCGCGCAGCGGCTGGCGGGCCAGCCCCTCCCGCACTTCGTCCACCAGGGTCTGCGCCGCGCGGCGCGCGCGAGCCGTGTGGCGGACGCTGGACGCGCCGCGCCCGATGTCGTCGCTTGGCCGGTTCATTACGCCCATGCTAGGCAAGCTCGACGCGCAGGTCGACCGCGGACCTCATCTCTCGGGGCGCTCGCTCGGCGCGTTCGGGCCCGGGCCGGGCAGCGGTGCCGGCGGCGTGCCCGCGCGAACCGCGGCGAGCAACTCGCCGAGCCCGGCGTACGGGTAGATCACCGGCGCGTGATCGCGCATCAACCCGCCGGTGTCCGCGGTCGGGCCGTACGTGCTGTGCAGCTCGCGGCCCAGGACTCGCAGGAGCGCCGTCTGCTGGCCGCGGTGGTGGGCGGTGTGGGCGATCCGGCGAGTGACCACCCAGGCCCGGGAGCGGGTCAGCTCGAAGAACGCTACCGGCTCCTCCCACCAGGCGTCCGCACAACCTCGCAGGCGGTCCAGGCGAGCAAGGGCGCTCCGGGCGTAGCTCTCCACGAATCCCTGGCGCGTCTCGACCTCCGGCAACGGCCGGGACGTGACCACGATCCCGAGCATCGTCTCGAACCAGAGGTTCTCGCTGACGCACTGGTGGACCATGTGCTCGAGCACGCTGCGACCGCGGCGATCGCCCGGACGGGGCCGCACGGGAAGGTCCTCGTCCCGGAAGAGAGCCCAGGTGGAGAGCACCTTGAGGATCTCGGTCTCGTAGGTCTCGGCCAGGAAACCGTACCGGCCCGGGCTGTCCTCGCTCATTCTCGCTGCTCCTCCCGGGCGCCGTCGTTCAGAGGTCGATCGAGTAGACCCGGATCGGGGTGCCGCCCTTGAACGTGCGCGGCTGGTTCTCCAGCTTCAGCACGCCGCGCGGGCAGACGTGGGCGCACATCCCGCAGCCGACGCAGGCCGCTCGCGTGAAGGTCTGGTTGGCCATCGCGTACTGGCGGACGTCGATGCCCATCTCGCAGTACGTGGAGCAGTTGCCGCACGAGATGCACATGTCCGGCTTGACCGTGATGCGGAAGCGGCCCAGCTTCTGGGCGAGGCCCAGCATGGCGGCCATCGGGCAGCCGAAACGGCACCAGACGCGGGTCCCCATCAGCGGGTAGAGGCCGACGCCGATCACGCCCGCGAACATCGCCCCGATCGCGAAGCCGTACCAGTCCTGCACCGCGAACGCGAAGCGCGAGAACGCCGGGTACTGCTTGCCGACCGCCCAGTTGATCCACACGATCGCGGTGGTGACCAGCGACAGGAACAGCACGAGGTGGATCGAGACCCGCTCCAGGCGCCAGGCGCCGGCCGACTTGTTCGACAGGTGGCGCCACGGCTCGCCGGCCGTGTTGGCGAGGCCGCCGCAGCCGCAGATCCACGAGCAGTAGAAGCGTTTGCCGAAGAAGTACGCGAGCAGCGGGAACGCGACCAGCGAGCCGAGGAAGCTCCAGGCCACGATCAGGAATGGCTGCTGCAGGATCACGCCCGGGTAGAAGTACTCGATCTTCAGTGGCCAGAAGTACGAGAAGTAGTATTCCTTCTGCTTGAACACCGTCAGCACGATCGGCAGCGCGAAGGCGAGCACGACCTGCACCAGCACCACGGTGATCGTGCGCACGCGCTGGTACGGGCTGTTGCCGTGGCGCTTGAGCACGAACGCGCCGCCCGTCACCATCGCCAGCGTGTAGGCGAGGCCGTACAAGGTCCACTTGCTGCCGAGGCCTGTGGCCTTCGCCAGCGTCTCGAACACGTCGATCGTGAGGCCCAGCTTCGGCATCGGCCCGAAGTAGAGCAGCACGTAGGAGACGAGCAGCAACGCGGACAGCGCCCAGGCGGGCGCCGCGCGGCGGCTGAGCGGGTGCTGCTGGGTGTTGATCAGGCCGGCCTGCATCGCGCGCTCCCTACGCCACGCTCGCCGTCGGCCAGACGGCGAACCGCGGCGAGAACTCCTCGTCGAACTGGGCCTCGGGCAGGTGCTTCAGCACCCAGGGCAGCTCGCGCCGCTCGTGAATCCACGACAGCAGCGGCTCGTGGTTCCAGCGCGAGCCGAGCAGGTTGAAGCCGACGACGCGCTCGCCCTTCAGCACGATGCGCTGGCTCTCGAAGCGGCCCGGCACCCGCTGGAACCACTCGCGCACGCCGTCGGGCCGCGGCAGCTCGCTGTTGTCGAAGTTCAGAGTGACCGGCACGAAACCCGCGGTCGTCCACTCCAGGTCGAAGAACTTGGCCGAGTTGTACCAGGTGCCGCGCCGGTAGCGGACCTCGTCGCCCAGCATCGACGCCGCCGCGGCCCGGCCCTGGTCGCGCGCCGTGTACCACAGCGGCTCGGGCCGCCGCGAGCCGTCGGCCCAGGTCACGTTCGCGCAGTCGCCCGCAGCCCACACGTCCGGGGCCGTCGCGCGCAGCGCGTCGTCGGTTTCGATCGCCCCCCCCTTCGACAGCGCGAGACCGCTGCCGGCGAGGAAACCCGTGTTGGGAACCACGCCGATGCAGCAGGCGACCAGGTCGCAGGCCACCTCTTCCCCGCTCTCCGCGATCCGCACGGCCCGCGGGCGGCCGTCGCCGCCGCGCAGGATCTCGGCCACGTTGGCGCCGAGCCGGACGTCGATCCCGTGGTGACCCATGTGCTCCGCGACCAGCGCGGCCTCGCGGGTGTCGAGCGCCAGCGGGAAGTACCAGCTCTCGCGCACGACGAACGTCACGTGCAGGCCACGGTCCTTCAGGATCTCCGCGACCTCGACCCCGATCAGCCCGCCGCCGATGACGACCGCGCGGCCGCCTGGCTTCGCCTCGGCATCGAGTCGCTCCAGGTCGCGCAGGGTCACGAACCCGTGCACGCCGGGGCCGTCGCTGCCCGGCCACGGCGCGGGCCGCGCCTTCGAGCCGCAGGCGATCAGCAGCCGGTCGTAGCCGACGCGGCCGCCGCCCTCCATCACCAGCGCGCGCGCAGCCGTGTCGAACGAAGCCACCCGCCCGCGCACCCGCTCGAAGCCCATCCGCTCGTACAGCCCGCGGTCGTAGGGCTCGGTGTCCTTCAGCGCGAGCTGGCCGGCGAAGACGTACATCAGCGCCGGGCGCGAGAAGAAGTGGTCGTGCTCTTCCGACACGATCGCGACCTGCGCCGTCTCGTCGCGGCGGCGCAGCGCGAGCGCCGCCTCCATCCCCGCGACGCCATTCCCCAGGATCACGTAGCGCATGGGCGGCCTTCCCCTCCTCCGACATGGAACGAGCCCGCGGCCGCGTTCATTCCCGAGCCCGACCCGGCCCTTCGCCGATGAGTGCGTCGAGCAGCATACGCAAGTGCAGGGTGGCGCGGCCCAGGGCCTCGGCGTCTTCCGCCTGGGCAGCGGCCGCGGCGTCGCGGAAGTGGGCCGAGAGCTCGAACGCCCGGCGCTGGTCGCGGCGGGCCCAGGCCGCCTCCACCAGGCTCCACTCGAGGCGGGCGGTCTTGACCAGCGTGCGGCGCCGGGCGGCGACGGGCTCGCGCCCGCTACGCGCCAGCAGCGTCGCCACGTCGCGAGCCACCAGGATCTCGATCAGGCGACGCTGCTCGACCGGCGTGCGGGCCGCGCCGATCTCGCGCCCGAGGTCCCGCGGTCCGAGCAGGCGATCGTGCTCGGCCAGCGCCGGCGCGAGCAGGTCCAGCGAGCGCAGCAGCTTCTCGGCGGCGCCGTCGTCGGCGAAGCGCAGCATGCCCTGGAAGATCGTGTAGGTCGGCACCCCGGCGACGGACGCGCCGGGGTCGGCCTGCGGAGCCGCCGCCGCGATCGCGAGGCTCGCCAGCAGCGTGCGCAGCATCGCGGCCTAGAACGAGGCCGTGAGCTGCGCGGCCACGCCGTCGTCGGACAGGCCGCGGCCGTCGCGCTCGCGGTGGCGGAAGGCCTCGAGCTTGAGCCGCACCCGCCGCTCTGGCCGCACGTCGAGGCCGAAGGCGAAGACCTCGTCGTCCAGTTCGGCGGCGCTGCGCTGCTCGACGCGGGAGCGGTCGTAGCGACCCTTGGCCCAGATCTCGCGCAGGCCCGGCACCGTTCCGCCCAGCCGCACGGCGGCCTCGAGCATCGCGCCGCGGCGCGCCAGGTCGGGGGGCGAGGCAGCGTCGGGCCGCTCGAACGACCACAGCGCGTAGCCGCGCGCCTCGAGCCGCGGTGCTTCGTAGCGGGCGTCGACGGCCAGCGCGTCGAGGCGTGCGCCGTCGTCCCCGTCACGCAGCCGACCCGTCGCGCCGGAAAGGGCGAACTCGAAGCGTGGCCCGACCGGATAGAAACCGACCCGGGCCTGCACGGTCTTGTCGCCGTTCTGGTCGACGCCATACTGGTCGCTGAGCGCGAAGCCGGAGACGCCGTTGCCCAGGCTCACCGCGTAGTTGAGCCCGCGGTTGCCGCCCAGGTCGAACTCGCCCTCGGCCTTCAGGCCCCGCTCGTTGTAGTGCAGCGGAAACGCCCGGGCCGCGTAGGGTACCGTCGAGAACAGGTTGACGGCGGAAAACCAGTCGTCGTTGACGCCGGCGAACGGCGCCCAGAATTGCCCCATGGACAGGCGCAGCGCGTGGCCGTCGGCCGTCGCCAGCCAGGTGACGTTGGCCTCCGTGGTCGTGATGTCGGGCTCGAACGAACCGTCGCCGGCCGTGACGAAGTGGGTCTCGACCACGAACTCGAAGCGCTCCGAGAGGCGCGAGCCGAGGAACAGCGCCCAGTCGTACTGGAAGCTGCTGTCGTTCGTGCGCGGCACCAGCAGTTGCCCCGGCTCCGGGAAGCCCGGGTCCGGAAAATCCTCGCCGAAGTCGGCGAAGGTCCCGGTCACGTAGCCCTGCAACGAGAAGCGGCTCTCGTGGTCGGCGTAGCGGTCGCTGGCGTGGCGACGCCGGAAGCGCGAGGCATCGCGATCCGCTTCCACTTCCGGAGCAGCGGTCGGGGCAGGCTCCTGGCCGTTGGCGGCGAGGGTGCGGGTGAGCAGCAGGGCGAGGACGCCGAGTCGGACCGTGAGGGGCATGGGGGCTCTGGTTCTCCGACGCCAAGAGTGGCCCCGGGCGCCCCGCGCAGCTGTCGGAAGCCTCACATCTCCGGCAGTTGTCGCGAGGTGCGACCTTGGTGAAGTCGCTCACAGGCTGCGGCGCTCCGCAGGCCCAAGCTTCGCGACGTGGCGAACCCGCGACTCGAGGACGAGACCACGTCCGGCAGCATCGACGGCGAGCGGTGGGGCCTGGCCCGGAGCGGCGTCGGCCTCGCGGTCCTGCTGACGGCGCTGGCCTGCGCCACCCTGCTGGGCGCCACGGCACTGCGCTCCGTGCTCCGCGAGTCGCTGCAGGAGCGCGCCGACACGCTGGCCCGCTCGGTGGCTCGGGCGGTCGCCTTCCCGCTGGCGGTGGGGGTTTGGGGGCGGAGGAGTTCCGTTCGCGACGTAGCACCCATGGGACCGGCGACGGGGTCCCCCCGGCGCCGGAACCCGAAGGCGACCTCGAAGGCCTGCACCGGGAGGCCGAGGCGTTCCACCACGAACCGGACGTGCGCGCCGTCGAGGTGATCGATCTGCGGAGTGGCCGCCGGGTCCGCGCCGGGGACCTGGACGGCGAGGCCTGGCCGGCGCCGGCGTCGACGCGATTCTGGGTCACGTTGTCGACGCTGACGCCGACGCTCGAGTGCGTGCACACGGTCGCGGCCGCGGACGGCGCCGCCACGGGTCGCGTGCGGGTCGTCGTCTCCGCGGAGCGCACGGCGCTGAGGCTGCGCGACCTGGCCGCGACACAGGTGCTGGTGGCGCTATTGCTGGCGCTGTCGTGCGTGGCGCTGGGGACGCGCGAGCCGCGCCGCCGCTTCCCCGTGGCCAGGCGCTAAGCTCCCCACGTGGCCTCGCCCTCGATTTCGGTCGTGATCCCGGCCCTCGACGAGGCGGCCCACGTGGCGCGCGCCGTGGACTCCGTGCGCGACGCCGACGAGATCCTCGTCGTCGACGGTGGATCGCGGGACGGCACTCGCGAGCGGGCTCGCGAGGCGGGTGCGCACGTGCTCGAGGCGCCAGCCGGCCGCGGCCGACAACTCGCCCACGGCGCGGCCGCGGCCCGCGGCGACTGGCTCGTCTTCCTGCATGCCGACACCCACCTCGAGGCCGGCTGGGCCGACAGCCTGCGCGCGCTGCCCGAGCGCTACTGCGGGGGCGCGTTCCGCTTCGCGCTCGACAGCGGGCGCCGCTCGCTGCGGGTCGTCGAGTGGGGCGTGCACGCGCGTTGCTCGCTCTTCGCCCTGCCCTATGGCGACCAGGCCCTGTTCGCGCGGCGCGCCGCCTACGACCGGGTGGGCGGTTTCGCGCCACTGCCGCTGATGGAGGACGTCGATTTCGTGCGCCGCCTGCGCCGGGTCGGGCCGCTCGCGTTTCCGGGCGAGCGCGCCTTCACGAGTGCCCGGCGCTGGGAGGCGCACGGGGTCGTGGCGACGACGCTGACCCACGCCTGGTGCCTCGGCCGCTACGCGCTCGGCACCGACCCCGCCCGGCTGACCCGCGCCCCGCTGCCGCCCGACGAACCGCGCGCCTTGTGAACGCGTTCACAGGCACGCCGTTGCAGCGCCGGTAGGCTTCCCCGGTGAGCCTCGTGATCCTCGGCCTGACCCTGGCCCTGGCCTTCGCCAACGGCGCCAACGACATCTTCAAGGGTGTCGCGACGCTGCTCGGCTCGGGCGGAATGAGCTACCGCCGCGCGCTGGCCTGGGCGCTGGGCGCCACGCTCGTCGGCGCGCTGGCCGCGCTGGCGCTGCCGCTCGACCTGCTGGTGGGGTTCACGGGCGCGCGGCTGGTCGGCGACGCCGCGACCGGGCCGGCCTTCGTCGCCTCCGCGGCCTTCGGCGCGGTGACGACGATCCTGCTCGCCACCGCGTTCGGGCTGCCCACCTCGACCACTCACGCCCTGACCGGCGGGCTGATCGGCGCGGGCTTCGTGCTGGTGGGCCCGGGCGGCATCCGCTTCGGCGTGCTGGCCTCGGCCTTCCTGCTGCCGCTGGCGGTCAGCCCGCTGCTGGCCGTGGCGCTGGGGGGACTGAGCCGTCGCCTGGCCCACCATCCGGCTCTCCCCGCCGAACCGGAGTGCCTCTGCTTCGCGGAACTGGCTCCCGTCGCTGCCGCGGGCCGTGCCGCCACGGCCCGATCCTCGCTGATGCTCGTCCGCGGCACCAGCGCCGACTGTGCCCGCCACGGCGCGCAGCCCGTCGTCTCCACCTCGTTCGTGCGCGACGCGGTGCACGTGGCGAGCGCCTCGGCCGTGAGCCTGGCCCGCGGCCTCAACGACACGCCCAAGATCGCGGCCCTCGCGGTCGCCAGCCAGGTCCTGCCCACGGCGGAGGCACTGGTCGCGGTCGCGCTGGCGATGACCCTCGGCGGCCTGGTCGCCGCCGCTCGCGTCGCGCGCACGATGGCCTTCGGCATCACTGCCCTCGATGCCGGCACCGGGCTCGGCGCCAACCTGGCCACCGCGGGCCTGGTGCTGGCGGCCTCGCCGCTCGGC
>JAMPXO010000025.1 GCA_023701125.1 Vicinamibacteria bacterium
GCTCGGGGCCGCCGTCCTCGTCCTTCATGTAGGTGCGATCGGCGGCGAAGGCCAGTTCGAGCAGGCTGCCGGCGAAGCAGGAACCGGGCTCGACCACGGCCAGCAGGCTGCGCGCGCTCACGTCGAGCCGCTTGAGCACCCGCTTCATGTAGTGCAGCACCTCGGAGGCGAACCAGTCGTCCCGCGCCGCCGCGACCAGCGCCGCGTCCACGGCGAGCACCCGCTCGATTTCGCCCTCGGTGCGCAGCACGACCACGCCGATCTCGGGCTCGTTGAAGCGCAGGTGCAGCAGGCAGTCGTCCAGCTCGCGGAAGGCACGCAGCGACCAGAGGTCGGCACCGCGGCCGCGCATGCCGGCCGCTTCGCCGGGTTCGCCCGCCTCGGGCCCGCGCACCGTCAGACGCGCCACGCGGCCGGCGCGGTCGAGGGCGAGCGAGACGTACTTGTGCTCGATGGCGTCGGCCGAGCGCCGGCCCTCGAGGTCGGGCAGCGGCACGCCGGGGCCGGTGCGGGGCGTGGACTGCGCGGCCAGCGCGTTCGCCCGCTCGGGCACGCGGGTCGCGAACTTCGACAGCGGCACCACCTCGTCGACCAGCCGCCACGCCACCGCGCGCTTGCCCTTGATGCCCTCGCCCAGCGACGAGAACACGTCGGCCAGGTCGCGGCGGACCTTGCGCTTGTCGGTGACCCGGGTCAGGCCGCCGGTGCCCGGCAACACGCCGAGCAGGCTGACCTCGGGCAGGCTGACCGTGGACGACGAGTCGTCGACCAGCAGGATCTCGTCGCAGGCGAGCGCCAGCTCGTAGCCGCCGCCGGCGCAGGCGCCGTTGACGGCCGCCAGCGACCTGAGGCCGGAGTGCGCCGAGGCGTCTTCGATCGCCAGCCGCGTCTCGTTGGTGAACTTGCAGAAGTTCACCTTGAAGGCGTGGGTCGAGCTGCCCAGCATGTAGATGTTGGCGCCCGAGCAGAAGATGCGGTCCTTGCCCGAGGAGATCACCACCACCCGCACCTCGGGGTGCTCGAAGCGCAGGCGCTGGACCGCATCCGCCAGCTCGATGTCGACGCCGAGGTCGTAGCTGTTGGTCTTGAGGGTGTAGCCCTCGCGCAGCGGCCGCTCCTCGACGACGTCCATCACCAGGCGGGCGACGGGTGCTTCGACGTGCAGCTTCCAGTGCACGTAGCGCGAGGGGTGGGTGTCGAAGCGGACGGGTGCCGCGGGTTCCGAGGCGGGGTGATCCATGCGCCTTCGAGGCTAGCCGCGGGCCCACGGGCTGTCAAGCAATATAGTGCTTGGCGCGGATCGTAAGCGGCAGTATAGTGCCCTCACGATGAAGCGGGTGGCGCTGCTGACGGCGCTGGGCCAGCGGGTGCGCGAGGCTCGCACCGAGCGCGGGCAGACGCTGCGCGACCTGGCGTCGCGGGCCGGCCTGTCGCTGCGCTTCGTGGCCGAGGTCGAGGCTGGACGCGGCAACCCATCGGTCGCCAGCCTGGCGGGGATGGCCGAGGCGCTCGGCACCTCGGCGTCCGCGCTGCTCGCCGAACCGGCTGCAGGGCTTGCCTCGGGACCGCGCCTGCTCGCGCTGCTGGGGCTGCGTGGCGCGGGCAAGAGCACGCTCGGGCGGCGGGTCGCCCGCCAGTTGCACCTGCCCTTCGTCGAGCTGGACCGCCGCATCGAAGAAGCCTGCGGGCTCACCCTCGACGAGGTGTTCGCGCTCCACGGCGAGCCGTACTACCGGCGCCTCGAGCGCGAGGCGCTGGAGGCAGTGCTGCGCGAGGACCGGCCGCTGGTGCTGGCCACCGGTGGCGGCCTGGTGGCGGCCGGCGACACGCTCGCGCGGCTGCGCGAGCGGGCGGTGACCGTCTGGTTGCGGGCGCGGCCCGAGGACCACTGGAACCGGGTCGTGCAGCAGGGCGACCGCCGGCCGATGGCAGACCACCCGGAGGCGATGGCGGAGCTGCGCCGGCTGCTGGCCGCCCGCGAGCCGCTGTACTCCGCGTCGGACCATGTGGTCGACACCTCCCGGCTCGGGATCGAGGCGGCGACGCGCGCGGTGATCCTGGCCTATTCGAAGACGCGTGGCTGAGATCGGCCCGAAGGTGTCTAGAATCGGCGGATCTTGAGCAACATCGTCAAGGAGCTGAAGGCGGACCTCACCCTGCGTTCGCTTCAGGACATCCTGAAGCCGGCCGAGATCGCTTCCCTGCGCCGAGGCCCGGCGCCGAGCCCCGCCGAGCAGAAGGCGCGACAGAAGCTCGAGGTCGTGCTCAAGGTCAGTCAGATGCTGTCCGACCCGAAAGCCGCGGACTCGCTGCCGGAGCAGATCGTCGCGATCCTGCCCCAGATCGTCCCCGTCGAACGCACCGTGCTGGTGCTGGTCGACGAAACGGGGGAGCTGTCCGCGCGCAAGGCCTGGGTGGCGCCCGGAATCGATGCCGAGGCCGGCGTGTTCAGCCGCCAGATCGTGCGCCACGCGATGGACAACGGCGTGGCCGTGCTGTCGATGGACGCCGCGGACGACTCCCGGTTCGACGCGGCAGGATCGATCCAGGCCCAGCACATCCGCGCCTCGATGTGCGCTCCGCTCCGCGGCCGCCAGGGCATGCTGGGTGCACTGGTCGCGGACAACGTGAGCCGCACCGAGATGTTCGGCGAGGACGACCTGCGGCTGCTGGCGGGCTTCGCCAACCAGGCCGCGATCGCGCTCGAGAACGCGGCCCTCGCCCGCTCCATCGCGCAACAGGCAAAGCAGCGTGAAGCAGAGCTGACGCGGCTGGTCGACGAGCGCACCGCCAGCCTGCGCGACGAGAAGGAGCGCGCCGAGGCCGCCCGCGCCGAGGCCGACAACCTGCGGCTGGTGGCCGAGGCGGCGACCCGCGAGGCGGAAGAGGCCAGCCGCTCCAAGAGTCGCTTCCTGGCCAACATGAGCCACGAGTTGCGGACGCCGATGAACGCGATCATCGGCTACACCGACCTGCTGCTCGAAGAAGCCGCGGACGAAGGCAACGACAGCCAGGTTCGCGACCTGCGCAAGATCGGGGGGGCGGCGAAGCACCTGCTGGCGCTGATCAACGACATCCTGGACATCTCGAAGATCGAGGCCGGCAAGATGACGCTGACGGTCGACGACTTCGACCTCGCGATCCAGATCGGCCAGATCCAGGACACCCTGCGACCGCTGGTCGCGCAGAAGGACAACCGGCTCGAGGTGTCCGCACCGGACTCGCTGCCGATGCGCGCCGACGAGACGCGGGTGCGGCAGGTGCTCTACAACCTGCTCTCCAACGCCTGCAAGTTCACCGAGAAGGGCCTGATCCGGCTCGCCGTGCGACACGAGCCGGAGCCCGGCGGCGCGGGCACCGTCGTCGTCGACGTCGCCGACTCGGGGATCGGGATGACGCCCGAGCAGTTGGGGCGGTTATTCCAGGCCTTCGTTCAGGCCGACGACTCCACCTCGCGCCGCTTCGGGGGCACCGGACTCGGCCTCGCGATCAGCCGGCATTTTTGTCGCATGATGGGTGGCGACGTCACGGCCACGAGCGACCCCGGGCGCGGCTCCGTGTTCACCGTCCGACTGCCGGCCGTCGTCACCCTTCCGGCCTCCACGACCTAACCACCTCCACCAGAAGCGGTTCCGTCTGCTCCGGCGGGGCGCGCACCAATTGCGCAGTCCACTGCGGCATGGGCCTTGCTCCCGAAGCCGCTCGAGGTCGGGCCTTGACACGGACGACTTCAGCGCCTACCTTCTCGATCGCAAGATGAAACTGAATTTCACTTTCAGATTCAAACCGCAACGGAGACCTCAATGACTCGATTCGTCGGCACCCTGGCAGCCACCCTCCTCCTGGCCTTGTTCCCGGCGCCGGACGTCGCCGCCAACCCCCTCGGCTCGCTGGCTGGCAAGGTGGTCGACGAGACCGGCGCCGTCCTGCCGAACGCCCGCGTCACGGTTCGTCGCGAGGCCGTGGGCTTCGAGCAGGCCGCGGTCACCGACGGCACCGGCCAGTTCCACGTCGAACTCCCGGCCGGCCCCTACGAGGTCACGGCGGAGAGCGACGGCTTCTCCCTCTCGCGCAAGCGGATCGAGGTCGGCGCGCGCCCCGCCGAGGTGCGCTTCACGCTGCATCCCGGTGGCTTCGACGAGGAGATGACGGTGGTCGGCGCCACCATCCTGGGCGGCCCGGAGGCCGTGCGCCGGATCCCGGGCTCGATGGAGGTGCTCTCGCCCGACCTGCTCGAGAGCTCGCGGGTGCGCGACGTGTCCGAAGCGCTTCGCAAGGCCTCGGGCGTGACGGTCCGCGACGAAGAAGGCCTCTCGCTGCGACCCAACATCGGCATCCGCGGCCTGAACCCGACCCGCTCCAGCAAGACGCTGCTGCTCGAGGACGGCGTGCCGCTCTCCTACGCCCCGTACGGCGACAACGCCAGCTACTACCACCCGCCGATCGAGCGCTTCGAGAGCGTCGAAATCCTGAAAGGCGCGGGCCAGATCAGCTACGGCCCGGTCACCGTGGGTGGCGTCGTCAACTATCTGACACCCGACCCGCCGCAGGACCTGCACGCCACCGCCCGCCTGAGCGGCGGCAGCCGCGACTACCTGAATGCGCACGCGACGGCGGGGGGCACGTTTGGCCGCACCGGCCTGCTGCTCGACGTGATGCGCAAGGGCGGCGACGGCTCGCGCGACGCGGTCCACTCCGACCTGACCGACGCCACGCTCAAGGCGGTCGTCTCGCTGTCGTCGCGTCACACGCTGACGCTCAAGGGCAACTTCTACGGCGAGGACTCGCAGGTCACCTACTCGGGGCTGCGGCTGGCGGAGTGGCAGGCCGACCCGCGCCAGAACGCGTTCGGGAACGACGAGTTCACCGGTCGGCGCGTCGGCTTCGCTGCCCGCCACAACGCGCTGCTGGGCAGCGGCCTGCTGCTCTCGACCCAGGCCTACTGGTCGCGATTCAGCCGCGACTGGTGGCGCCAGTCGTCGAACTCCGGCCAGCGCCCGAACGACGTCGCCGATCCCTCGTGCGGCGGCATGGCGAACCTGTCGACGACCTGCGGCAACGAGGGCCGCCTGCGCGACTACGACACCTGGGGCGTCGAGCCGCGGCTGCGCTTCGGCCACGGCCTGTTCGGTGCCCGCGGCGAGACCGAGGTCGGCGTGCGCGCCCACTTCGAGGTCCAGGAGCGCATTCAGAAGAACGGCGACACGCCGCTGGCGCGCGACGGCCGCGTCGTCGAGGCCAACAATCGCGAGAACACGGCGTGGTCCGGCTTCGTCCAGGAGCGGCTGCTGCTCGGCCGCTTCACGGTCACGCCCGGCCTGCGCTTCGAGGCGATCGACTACGAGCGCACCAACCGCCTCGCCAACTCCGGCGCCGGCGTCACCGGCCAGAGCTCGGTCACGCAGTGGGTGCCGGGCCTCGGCGTTGCCTGGAACGCAGATGACCGTTTCGCGTTGTTCGGCGGCCTGCACCGCGGCTTCGCTCCGCCCCGCACCGAGGACGTGATCAGCAACGCCGGCGGCTCCGTCGAGCTCGACCCCGAGCTGTCGTGGAACCTGGAGTTGGGCCTGCGCGGCGCGCCGCGTCCCGGCCTGCGCTTCGACGCCACCTGGTTCCGGATGGACTACGAGAACCAGGTCGTCGCGGCCAGCCTGGCGGGCGGCGTCGGTGCCGCGCTGACCAACGGCGGCGAGACCCTGCACCAGGGCTTCGAGATCGGCGCCCGGGTCGACACCGGGACCCTGCTCCAGAGCCGCCACAACCTGTTCGCCCGCGTCTCCTTCACGGCCGTGCCCACCGCCCGCTTCGAGGGCCTTCGCTACAGCAACGTGTCGGGCTTCTCGCGCACCAGCGTCAGCGGCAACCGGCTGCCCTACTCGCCCGAGCAGGCGCTCAACGCGATGGTCGGCTACCGCCACCCGAGTGGCGTGCTGGCCCAGGTCGAGGCCGTCTCCACGAGCGACCAGTTCGCGGACGACCTCAACAGCGTCGAGTCGTCGGCGGACGGCCAGCGCGGCCTGGTGCCCGGCTACACGACCTGGAACGCGACCGTGTCGTACGACCTGCGCGCGCTGGACGGCAGCGTGTTCGTCGCCGTCAAGAACCTGACCGACGAGCTCTACATCGCGGACCGCAGCCGCGGCCTGCTGCCGGGCCTGCCGCGTCTCGTCCAGGTGGGCGTCGTCGCCCGCTTCTAGCGCTGGCCGCCGGCAGGACGGAACCGGCGCCCCGCGCCGGTGTCTCACCTCCTGAACGGAGGCGACATGGACTTCGGCATGCTGGGCGAGGCGATCCGGTTGGAAGACGCGGTGGCGGCGGCGCTGGTGGCGCTGCCCACGGTGCTGCTGATGGCGTGGCTGCGTCGACGCAGCCTGCGTCGCCAGCCGGTGGCGCTGCGGCTCGACTAGCTGCTGCGGCGCAGCAGCATCAGCGTGCGGTCGTCGGGCTCGGGGCCGCCGGCGGAGTGGGCGGCGACAGCCGCCAGCATCGCATCGGCGGCGGCCTCGAGGCCCAGCGCGGCCTGCTCGACGAGCAGTCGCTCGACGCCGTCGATCTCCAGCTCGACCCCGGACGGCCCCGCGGCCTCGTTGAGGCCGTCGCTGTAGAGCAGCAGCGTGGACCCGGGCGGCAGGTCGAACGTCGTCTCCTCGAAGCTCGAGCCCGGCAGCATGCCGAGCGGCGGGCCCGTGGAGTCCAGTCGCTTGAGGCTGCCGTCGGCCAGCCGCAGCAGCACCGGCGGGTGGCCGGCGTTGACGAGCCGCGCGCTCGACGCGTCCTGGTCCATCAGCAGGAACACGACGGTGGCGTAGCGGCTGCCGGTGAGGCGGTCGTAGAGCACGTTGTTCAGGTGCGTGACCCAGGCCGGCAGGTCCAGCCCCAGGGCGGTCGTCGCCAGCAGCGCGGCCTGCAGGTTGGACATCACGAGCGCGGCGGCGACCCCCTTGCCCGAGACGTCGGCGACCACGAACAGGTGGCGCCCGTCGGGCATCGGGATCACGTCGTAGTAGTCGCCGCCCACCTCGCGCGAGGTGACCATGCGGGCCGCGGCCTGGACGCCCGGGACCTTCGGCAGCCGGGCCGGCAACAGCAGGGTCTGGATGCGGCGGGCCAGCTCCAGCTCGCGGGCCATCTTCTGGCTGGCCAGCAACAACTGCTGGGTGCGCGCGTTCTCGATCGCCTGCGCGACCTGGTCGCCCATCAGGGTCAGGAACTCGACGTCGTCCGCCGTGAACCCGCCCTCCTTGTTGAGCAACTGGATCACGGACGCCACGCTGCCCTGGCGGTCGCGGATCGGCACGCACAGCGCGTTCACCGTCCGGAAACCGGTGCGGCGGTCGACCTCGGGGTCGAACAGCGGCGACTGGCGCACGTCGTCGACCTTCAGCACCTCGCCCTTCTCGGCGGTGAACCCGGCCAGGCCCTTGCCGTAGGGCAGGCGGATCTCCAGCCGCTCCGGGCCGGCGGTCACGCGCGACCACAGCTCGCGCTTGTCGTCGTCGCAGACGTAGACCGTTCCGCGCGCCGCGCCGACCGTCGAGGTCGCGGCCGCCAGGATGTTGTCGAGCAGGCGGTCGACGTCGAGGCTCTGGTGGACCAGGCGCCCGGCTTCGACCAGCGCCCGCAGGCGAAGCACCTCGGTACCGAGGCTCATCGTGCGACTCCGGGCTGGAGGAGGGTGAAGCCCTCCTTCTGTTTCGCGTCCCGCACCATCTTGCGCACGTCCTCGAGCAGACGCGCCGCGTCGTAGATGATGCCGTCCTTGATCGTGTAGCGCACGCCGCCGACGCGGACCGGCTCGTTCCTGGCGTCGACCTCGATCGCGCCCGTGCCGTACAGCGAGCCGATGTGGGCCAGCGGGTTCTTCGACAAGACCACGAGGTCCGCTTTCTTGCCGACCTCGATCGAACCCCCGTCCTGCGCCCGGCCGAGCGCCTCGGCGCCCTTCAGGGTGGCGGCGCGCAGCACCTCGAGCGGATGGAAGCCGGCCTCGCGCAGCAACTCCAGCTCGCGCACGTAGTCGAAACCGTAGAGCTTGTAGATGAAGCCCGAGTCGGAGCCGGTGGTGACGCTGCCACCGCGGTTCTTGTACTCGTTCACGAAGGCCATCCACAGCCGGAAGTTCTCGCGCCAGGCGACCTCGTCCTCGGTGGTCCAGTAGAACCAGTACGATCCGTGGGCCTTGCGCGAGGGCGCGTAGAAGCGCCACAACGAGGGCAGCGTGTGCTCCTCGTGCCACTCGGCGCGGCGGGCCCGCATCAGGTCGCGGCTGGCCTCGTAGATGGTGAAGGTGGGGTCGAGGTTGAAGCCGAGCGAGATCAGCTCGTCCATCACCGCGTTCCACTTCGGGCTGCCGGGCGCGGCGGCCTGCTTCCACAGCCGGCCGGCCTGGCCGAAGCGGTGCTGCTCGTCGTTGTAGTTGTAGTCGGCCGGGAAGTCCTGCACCGTGCGACCGTCGAACAGCGCCTCGGGCAGGCCGTACCAGTGCTCCATCCCGTGCAGGCCCATCCGCGCGGCGTCGAGCACGTTGACCCGCGCGACGCCCGTCTGTGCCAGGTGGGCCGTCGTGCGCAGGCCGCGCTTGCGCGCCTCGTCGATCGTCGCCGCCATGATCGCGGGCGGCAGCGACGTCAGCTTGAGCCCGTCCGCGCCCTTCTTCGCGACCTCGGCCACCCAGGCCCGCGCGGCCTCCGGCGTCGTCGCCGGCTCCTTCAGGCCCTGGCTCCACCAGGTGTAGGCCTCGATCCGCGGAGCAGTGATCTCGTTGCGCGCGCTCTGGCCCTTGGCCTCCACCACCCAGTCGAGGCCGTTGCCCGTGCCGGGATCGCGGATCGTGGTCACCCCGTGGGCCAGCCACAGCTTGAACACGTACTCGGCCGGCGTGCCCTGTTCGACACCGCCGATGTGGGCGTGGGCGTCGACGAAGCCCGGGACCACGTAGTGGCCGTCGAGCTCGCGCACCTCGTCGCCCGGTTGTGCCTTCACGCGCTTGGCGGGATCGATCGGCACGCCGGGGAAGCCGACGGACTGCACCTTCGTGATGCGGTCCTTCTCGATCACGATGTCGACCGGCCCGACGGGTGGCGCGCCAGTGCCGTCGACCAGCGTCACGCCGCGCAGGAGCAGGCGCGCAAACGGCCCCTGGCCTTCGGCCCGTGGCGGCGCCTTCGGGATCGCGCGCGGCGTCTCGTCGTCGGCGCGCAGCGGCGCGGGGCCGACGACGAGTGCCACGGTCAAGCCCAGCCCCAGCCAGCGCTTCATCGAAAGACCTCCGGGATCGACGCGCCTCAGAAACGCAGTTCGGCGGAGAGCTCCACGCGACGTCCGTCGACCGGGAGCCGCTGCGGGACGTACACGTAGCTGGCCGCCTGCAGTCCCTCCTCGTCGAGCAGGTTGCGCAGGTCGAGGTGGAACGTGACGGGGTAGACGAGCCGGGTCTTGTAGGAGACCCGCGCGGCCACCGTCAGGAAACTGCCGGCGTCGCCCGTGCCGCGGGCCGGGTCGACCGGGTGGGGCCCGACGAAGCGCACGGCGTAGGAACCCGTCCAGTCCCCGAAGCGCTGCGAGAAGCCGACCGAGGCGAGCACCGCCGAGCTGGCCGGCAGGTTCTCCTCCGGTCCGTCGTCAACGCTCTGCCGCGCACGCGACCAGGCGAAGTTGAGGTAGACGGAGCTGCCCTTGTCGCGGAAGCGGGCGGAGACGCCGGCTCCCGACGAGCGCACGATGCCGCGCGACTGGTACTGCAGCAGGCCGACCAGGTCGTCCGCCGAGCCCGAGGGACCGACGATGCCGCCCTGGACCTCGTCGGCGGCCCCGATCTCGACGCCCTGGATCAGGCCCTCGAGCCGCGAGCGGAACGCATAGCCCTGCAGCGCCAGGCGCGAGGTCGCGCTCCAGATCGTCGACAGCTCCCACGACTCGATCTCCTCGGACTCGAGCGTCGGGTTGGGGACCTGGGTCTCGAAGCCGTCCTCGTAGGAGGCCTCGAAGATCGTCGGCGGCCGGAAGCCGCGGCCGTACAGCGCCTTGACCGAGAGCTTCGGGTCGGGCTTGAGGATCGCGGCCACCCGCGGCTGGGCCTTGGAGCCGCCGGGGTTGGTGTCCGCCCAGTTGCCGCCCAGGACCAGGGTGAAGGTCTCGGTCGGCCGCCACTCTTCCTGCGCGTAGAGCACCGAGAAGCGGCCCGTCGTGTCCTGCTCGGTGACCGGGCCGACGCCCTCGCCGGTCAGCGGCTGCAGCCGGAAGTCGCGGCCCAGGCTGCGGTGCCGGACCTCGCCGCCGAAGGTCAGGAAGTGGTTGCCGAGCCGGCGCGAGAAGCGCAGTTCGCCGCCCGTGTCGCGCGAGTCGGTGTTGAGCGCGAACACGTAGCCCGGGGCGGGCGGGAAGACCGAGGAATCGGCGTAGGGGTCGCGCTCGCGGTAGGTGTAGATGTCGTGGAAGGCGCGGGCCGCCACGTCCCAGCCGTTGCCGAGCCGCTTGTCCCACTTCGCCTCGAGCAGCGTGCGGTGGTCGCGCTGGGTCTGCTCGGCGTCGGCGTAGACGGTGCCGTAGGGAGCGTACGCGCCCTCCTTCTCGCGCAGGCCGGTGCGGGCCATGAACGACCAGTCGCCGCGCGTCGCCAGCGCGAACGCGAACGGCGCCCGCTGGGCGTCGACGCCCTCCGCCAGGCCACCCCAGGTCGTGGACCCGTCGAAGCGCACCGGGAAGCCGGCGTCCTCCTGCGCCAGGTCGAGCTTCTCGCCCGCGGAGCCGTAGTAGCCCGCGGCGACCAGCACGTTCCACTCGCGCGGGTCGTCGCCGCCCGTGGTGCCCGAGCCGCCCCACGAGGCCACGCCCTCGCCCGTGCCCTGGTTCCCGCCGGTCAGCCGCACCCGCCAGCCGGCCAGCGCCTCGGACGCGCCGTTGCCGGTGACCACGTTGACGATCCCGTACAGGCTGTAGCCGCCGTAGAGCAACGAGGACGGCCCGTAGACGATCTCGATCCGCTCCACCAGGTCGAGTGGCACCAGCATCTCGCGGCCGACGCCACCGAAGCTGGACCACGGCTCGTTGACCGGGTGGCCGTTGAGCATGACCAGGACGCGGGTGTTGAAGTCCTCGAAGAAGAACAGCCCGCGCGAGCCGACCAGGTCGTAGCGCTTGTCGGCCAGCGTGAAGTTGCCGAGCGAGGCGTAGTTGAGCGCCTCGGACAGGGTGCGGAAGCCCCAGCGCTCGATGTCCTCGCGGGACAGGATGGTGACGGTCGCCGGCGTCTCCTTGGGGTCCTCGGCGTGCTTGGAGACGCCCTCGATCCGCTCGTTGTTGAAGTACTGGGCCGCCTGCTCGAAGAAGTCCTCCTGGGCGGAGGCCAGGCCTGGCCACAGCAGGGCGCAGGCCGCGGCGGCCAGGGCGCGGGCGCCGAGCCGGCGGCTAGCGCTGCGCACCGAGCGCCTCCGGGCTCGACCCGATCGCCTCTGCGGCCTTTCGGGACACCACGACTTGCATCTGATCCACCTCGATGCGCTTCTTGCCCACTGCCGGTGGCAGTTCTGCCGCTTCGGCCGCCGCCTTCGCCATCGCCGCCGGCGGCACCACCAGCGCCAGCGTCACGCCCTCGCGGGTCAGCCCCTCGAGGAAGCCGACGGTCGGCTTCTTCGCGGCCTCGGCCTGCTCGACGATGTACTCGACCGACTCGCGGCTGGTCGTCACCGGGTCGCCGATCGCCAGCAGCAGGGCGTCGACCTTGCCGAGCGCGGGCTTGATCGAGCGGTAGAGGTCGCCCGTCGAGCCGATCGTGACCGGCACCACCGCCACCCCGGCCGCTTCGCCCGCCTTGACGAAGGCGAGCGCGATCTCGCGGTTGCGGGCCGGCGTGAACACGAAGCCGACGGACTTCGCCTTCAGCGTGCCGCGCAGGTACTCGAAGACCTTGTCGAGCCGCGGATAGAAAGAGATGTAGGTGCCCGGGGTGCGGACCTGGGCGGGGTTGGCGACGCCGACGGAGACGACGCTCGTGCCGCGCGCTTCGCCCGCCACCTCCGCCGACTTGGGCCCGATCGCGAACAGCACCTTCTGGCCCTTGGCCTCGCGGACCAGGCGCGATCCGTCGGCCAGGTCGTCGCCCGTCAGCTCGACCAGCCGCGTTTCCCCCGCCAACGCCCGGACCAGGGCTTCGGTCAGGCCGAAGCTCTCCCCGCGCGGCTTGACCACCACCGAACCGGCGGCGGGCGCAGCTAGGGCGGTGATGAGCAGGGCTCGGACTGCAAGCTTCACGTTGGCAGGAGAATAGCCGATTTCCAGCCGGGCCTGCCCCGACGTCGACTTGGGGCCGGCGGTGCTGCTAGAGTCTCGCCCGTCTCCCGCGAAGAAGCATGAAACTGCTCCAGGACCTCTCGATCCGCCGCAAGCTGATCGTCATCATCCTGATGACGACGAGCGTCGTGTTCCTGCTGACGGCGACCGCCTTCTTCACCTACGACCTCGTCACCCTGCGCGGCCGCATGGTCGAGGACCTGAAGGTGATGGCGCGGCTGGTCGACGCCAACACCCAGGCCCTGCTGCTGTTCAACGAGCAGGAGGAGGCGCGGGCCCGGCTGGAGTCGCTGGCGGCGCAGCCGCGACTGCTCTCCGCCCGGCTGCTCACCCCCGACGGCAAGGTGCTGGCCGAGTACGTGCGCGGCGACCGCGAGGGGCCGATGGGCGGCCCGCCCGAGGTCGAGACGGTGCGCGACAAGGAGCAGCACCGCTTCCTGCCCGAGGCCCTGCTGCCGCAGCGGCTGGTGTTCTCGCGGCCGATCTACGTGGGCCAGGACCAGTTCGCCGGCTGGGTCTACCTGGAAGCCGACACCCAGGAGCTGAGGTCGCGGCTGTGGAACTACTTCGGCGTCACCGCCCTGATCATGCTGGCGGCCTCGGGCGTGGCGTTCGTCCTCTCCTCGCGGCTGCAGGGGCTGGTCTCGGAGCCGATCCTCCACCTGGTGGACGTCGCCGGCGTCGTCTCCCACAAGCAGGACTACCGGGCCCGCGCCGCCAAGCGCGGCAACGACGAGGTCGGCAAGCTGGTCGACGCCTTCAACGAGATGCTGGTCCAGATCGAGCGCCGCGACGAGGCGCTGGTCGAAGCCCGCGACCAGGCCTACGAGGTCAGCCGCACCAAGAGCGCGTTCCTGGCCAACATGAGCCACGAGCTGCGCACGCCGCTCAACGCCATCATCGGCTACACGGAGATGCTGCGCGAGGAGGCGGAGGAGATCGGCCAGGAGGATTTCATCCCCGACCTGGTCAAGATCCACTCCGCCGGCAAGCACCTGCTGGGCCTGATCAACGACATCCTCGACCTGTCGAAGATCGAGGCCGGCAAGATGACCGTGCACGCCGAGGCGTTCGACATCGCCAACGTCGTGCGGGACGTGGCGTCGACCATCCAGCCGCTGCTCGACAAGAACGGCAACACGCTGGCGCTGGAGACGGCCGAGGGCCTCGGCGACATGAGCTCGGACGTGACCCGCGTGCGCCAGGTGCTGCTCAACCTGCTCTCGAACGCGTCGAAGTTCACCTCGGGCGGCCAGGTCCACATGCGGGTCGCCAAGCTCGATCGCGAGGGCCGCGAGTTCGTGCGCTTCGAGGTCCAGGACTCCGGCATCGGGATGACGCCCGAGCAGCTCGGCAAGCTGTTCCAGCCGTTCAGCCAGGCCGACTCGTCGACCACCCGCAAGTACGGCGGGACCGGCCTCGGCCTCGCCATCAGCCGCCGCTTCTGCCACATGATGGGCGGCGACATCTCGGTCGCCAGCGAGATCGGCAAGGGCTCGATCTTCGCCGTCGAGCTGCCCGCCAGCATGCCCGAGGCGTCCGCCGCGACCGCCACCCGACCGCGATAACTGGGTTCCAGCGCCGGGAAACCCGGCGCTGGTCCCGCAGGGGCTACGTCGCCAACGGCGGCTCCTCCGCCCCCGCACCCCCAGGCGGGTTCGCCCCTCAGCTCGTGATCGTGCGCAGGCGCTCGCAGAGCACGCGGATCACGCCGCGGACCACCTCGATGCGATCGGCCATCAGCTCGTAGAGCGCCTCCTGCTCGAGCCGGAACAGGTGGGTCGGCCCGAGGGCGGCCACCGAGGCCGAGCGCGGCTCGGGGTCCAGCGCCGCCATCTCGCCGAAGATCTCGCGTGGCCCGAGGTCGCGCAGCACGCGGCCCTCGTTGCTGACCCGCACCGCGCCCTCGACGACGATGTACAGGGCCGAGCCCATGTCGCCCTTCTCGAACACGGTGCCGCCGGCCGCGACGTCGACTTCCTCCAGGCGCGAGGCGACCTCGGCGAGGATCTCGTCGGGGGTCTCGCGGAAGATCGAGACGCTCTTCAGGATGATCACCTTCTCGACGGTCGACAGCATCGACTTCCCTCCCGCCAGCTCCGTCTCGTAGCGCTCGATCAGGCGCTCCGCCTCCGTCATCGCCGCGCCCGTGCCCGCTCGCGGCAGCCGGGCGATCGCCTCCTGGACCAGCGGATCGTCGGCCGGCACCCGCTCGGCCAGCCCGGCCAGCTCCGGCAGCCGGGCCACCGTCGCCGCGTGCAGGGCGCAGGCCCGCACCCACGGCGCCGTCGCCGGCGCGGTGGCCAGCTCCAGCAGCCGCGGCGCGAAGCCGAGCCGCGCGTGGGGGAACTCGGCACCCAGCCGCCGCAGGCGCTCGGCGTGCGCCACGTCCTCCAGCAGCGGCACGATCACCCGCGCGAGGTCGGGCGACACCAGGCTGTCGACGAGCTCGACCGCCTGGGCCCGCTTCTCGTGGCGCCGGCTGGACAGGTTGACCCGCGCGCGGAGCACGGGGTCGGGCGGATAGATGAAGCCGAGCAGGCAGAAGATCCGCTCCCGGGCCTGGACCACGGCGTGCTCCAGGGTGTGCGCCAGCAGCGAGTCGGGAGCCGCCTCACGCACGTCCTCGACGGCGGCCAGCGCGGCCACGGCGTCGGCCACCTCGCGGAAGATCCGGGCCCGCACCTGGGGCAGGGCGCCCGCCGGGGCCTCGAAGCCGGCCGTCGCCAGCGACGACAGCAGGGACATCCGCACCTCGGGGTCTTCGTGCTCCGCGCACAACCACAGGAACTCGCCGGCGCGGCTGCCTCCGATCTGTCCGATCAGGCGCGCCAGCCGCCGCTGGCCCGCCCGTTGCCGGGCCTCGTCGGCGGCGTGGAACGCCTGCTCCAGCTCCGGCAGGACGACGGGGCCCGACGCCACCAGGGCGGCCATCGCCGCCGAGCGGTGGGCCGGCAGCTCGAGCCCGGCCAGCAGCAGCGGCAGCAGGCGCGGGTTGCGCAACTGGCCGGCGGCCCACAACGCTGCCCGGCGCACGGCCGGCACCGGGTCCTGGAGCAACGCCAGCAGCGGCCGGTAGAAGCTGGCCTGGCCGACCTCGCCGATCACCCGCGCGGCCTCCTCGCGGGCGAACGGGTCGTGGCTGCGAGCCAGGCCGACCAGCCGTTCGCCGGCCGCCAGCACGCCCTCGATGCCGCCGTGGCGCAACAGCGCGACCAGCGCCCCACGGCGCGCCTCGGCCTCGGGCGCATCGAGGGACAGCATCACGCGCTCGACGTCCTCGGGCTCGCCGATCGCCGCCAGCGCGCGCAGCGCCGCTCCCCGCGCGGCGGCGTGCTCTTCGGCGACCGACGCGAGGCGGATCGCGCCCAGCGCCGCGCGCTGCCCCAGCCGCTCGACGCGCAGCGCCGCGTCGCGCCGCACGGCCGGGTCGGAGTGGCCGAGCAGGGCGACCAGCGCGGTCTCGAGCGAGGGGTGGGCGAGGTCCTCCAGCACCCCGAGGCAGTACGCGACCTCCTCCGGCCGCGGCGAGAGCAGGCCCTTCTGGAGCACCGCGAAGCTGGAGGCGTCGAGCTCCAGGGAGATCCCGGTCAGGTGGCGGCTCTCCAGCGCGCGGCGCAGCTTCTCGGTGTACGCGCCGCGCAGCGCCGCCGCCACCGCCGACCAGCCGAGCACCAGCAGCAGCAGCAACGCGCAGAGTTCGACGGCACCGAAGCCGAGGCCGCCCACCAGCGCCAGCAGGGAGAGGCCCGCGGCCCCGCCTGCGAGCGGACCCGCGATGCCCTCGACCGCGGTCTGGGCCCGGACCCGCGCCGCGCCCGGCAGCGGCTGGTACAGCAGCAGCACGGCACTGCGATCGACCGAGTCGCGCAGCGCCTGGTCGAGCAGCTTGGTCAGCGCCAGCAGCGCGAACAGGGCCAGTGCCGGGGCCGCCATCGCGCCGGCGCCGACGACGCCGAGGCAGCCGAAGCCGATCGCGATCGGCATGAACTGCAGGGCGCCGAGGCCGAAGCGGGCGAGCGCCCGGCCGGACAGCGCCCGGGCCAGCAGGGTGATCGCCGCGACCCCGCCATTGAAGACGCCGATGAACGCGGTCAGGTCGCGCTCCGCCGGGTAGCGCGCAGCCGCCAGCGCGTAGAACGCGTTGTCGAGGAAGTAGTAGCCGACGTAGGAGAGCGCGACCAGCGCGAACAGCAGCTTGAGGTACGCGCTGCGCAACAGCCCGCCCGGGCGCTCGGACTGCGAGCGATCCTCGGCGGAGCCCGACTCCACCAGCGGGAAGCGCCGCACGACGGCGCGCAACAGCAGCAGGCAGCCGACGACGGCAGCGGCCGAGACGTAGAGCAGGTCGGCGGTGCCGAAGCGGGCGACGAAGGCGGGCACCAGCAGCCCGGTGACGGCGCCCGCGGCCAGCTCGCCTGCGCCGATCGGCCCGAACAGGCGCTTGCCCTGACGCACGTTGAGCAGCGAGCCCGACAGGCCCCAGAACTCGAGCGTCAGCAGCACGCCCTCGACCTCGGCCCACACGGGCAGCACCAGCGCGACCGGGACCACGAAGCCGAGTCCCAGCGCGCCGCGCAGCGCGACCAGCGTCACCAGCACCACCGCGAGGTCGACCGCCAGCAGCGTGCGCAGCCCGATCCGCGCCGACAGCCGCAGGCGCAGGAAGCCGGTGACCGGAATCGCGATCGCCGCGGCGATGTAGACCCACGGCAGGTGGCGGGCGTCGCTGTGGGAGAGGAACAGCGCCATGCCCGCCGTACTGGTCAGGTTGCGCGGTACTCCGACGCAGAAGGAGTGCAGCACGAGCAGCCAGACGAGGCGCTCCTCCTCCGGGCGGACGTCGAGCATGGCGGCGAGCGCCTTGCGGAGCGCCATTGATGCTGCGAACGATAACCCGGAGTGGCCCCCGAGATCCGCGGACCGGCCTTCTAACGAGCCCGATACCTGTCGATCAAGCCTCGGCAACCCGCGCTGCCGCAGCGGCAGGTGAAGGTCCAGCGCGGGTCCCAGAAGTAGTGCTGCGGGAAGCGGGCGCAGAGGGCGGCGTCGGCCCACTCGTAGTCGATCGTCAGCTCGCTGCCCGCGGCGACGGCGCGCAGGGTGGCCAGTGCGCGGTCGGGCCGGATCTCCGCGTTGGGCTCGCACGCGTGGTTGACGAAGCGCGCCAGGGTCAGCGGCACGGTCCACTCGAACGGCGCGAACGAGTTGACGTACACGACCTCGGCTTCGGGCACGTCGGCCCAGGCCAGGTCGGGACCGAGGAAGCGGGTGAAGACCGTGCCCGCAGCCAGGTCGACGCGGGCGAAGACGCCGGTCTGCCCGTTGGCCACCGACCGCGCCTCGATCAGGCCCGCCTCCAGCAGGCGGGTGGCCGCCAGCCGATCGTTCACAGCGCCACCTCGCGCACCGGCCCGCGCAGGCAGTGGTCCGAGGCCATCGACGAGCCGTACGCGCCGGCGGGCAGGAACGCCAGCAGGTCGCCCTCCGCGACCACGGGCAGCGGCAGGTCGCGGGCGAAGATGTCGTTCGACTCGTTGATGTTGCCCGCCACCGAGGCCGGCCCGGCGATCGCCGCCAGCGGCCGGTCGACGTGGGCGATCTCGATCGGCAGGCCGTAGTGGGCCGCGTAGAGGTTGACGTTGTGGCCGGCGTCCACGCCGATCCACACGGTGCCGGACTTCTCCTCCACCGTGTTGACCTCCACCAGCAGCACGCCGGCCGCGTCGACCAGCAGCGTGCCCGGCTCGCAGGCGATGGTCAGCCCCAGCGGGCCCAGGTGACGCGCGGCCGCGTCGGCCCATTCTTCGGGCATGACGGGATCGTCGCCCGCGCGGCGCCGGGCGCCGAGGCCACCGCCGAGGTTGACGGTGCTCACGCTCGGCAGTCGCCGCGCGAACGCGGCCATCTTCTCCATCACCCACTCGAGCTTGTGCAGGGCGCCGCGCTGGATGCCCCAGCCGCAGTGCACGTGCAGCGTCTCGACGACCAGGCCCGCGGCCGCGGCCGCCTCGACGGCGGCCTCGAAGGCGTCGTGGGCGAAGCCGAACTTGGTGTTGCCGTAGGCCAGCTTGGGGTGGCTGCCGTAGCCGATGTCGACGGCGCAGTCGAGGCGCAGGCCGATCGCCGTGCCGCGCGGCACCCGCTCGCCGAAGCGCCGGATCGCCGACAACGAGTCGAGGTTGAGCGACGCGCCGGCGCTCGCGAAGAAGTCGAGGTCGCGGTTGCTCAGCATCGAGGCGGTGACCGAGATCTCGCCCGGCCCGAAGCCGAGCTCGCGGGCCAGCTCCAGCTCGCGCGGCGAGCAGGCGTCGATGCCGACGTCACCGCAGTCGCGGATGGTCTGCAACACCGGGCGGAAGCGGTTGGCCTTCATCGCGTAGTAGAGGCGGAACGGCACGCCGCGCGACGCGAAGGCGGCCCGCAGCTCGTCGACCCGGCGGCGCACCTTGGCCAGGCTGTAGACGTAGAGCGGGGTGCCGTGCTCGGTCGCCAGCGCCCGCAGCGAACGGCCGTCGAAGTGGAGACCCGAGGGCTCGGCGCGAAGGCCGTTGCCGGCCCACCAGGCGGGAATCGTGCTCACTGTGCGGGCTCGGGACGGAGTATAGCCACGGGCGAGGCGAACCCGACGGGGGTGCGGGGGCGGAGGAGCGCCGTTCGCGACGTAGCCCCCGCGGGACCGGCGCCGGGTTCACCCCGGCGTCGGAACCCGACGGTGAGCCGGCTCACACCGCGTTACGGGTGGCGGCGAACAGCGCCGCGGGGTCGGCGGGCACCGGCAATCCGGGTGCGGCCATCGCGTCCTTCACCCACGCGGGCTGGCGCATCCCCACCAGCACGCAGGACACGCCGGGCGCCGCGAGCAGCGCGGCCAGGGCGAGCTGCGACGTGGGCGCCGACGACGCGGCGGCCGGCGCGTGGCGCAGCAACGCCGCGCGCACCGGCGCCAGCGTCTCCCGGCTGCGGGCCATGGCCCGCGCGCGCACGGCGTCGAGCAGCCGCCGCAGGGTGGGCAGGTAGCGCTGCCGCCAGTCCTGCCACTCGCGTCCCGCCGGGCCGGCCAGCGCACCGTCGAGGGCGCGCAGCAGCGCCTGCAGCCGCGGCATCACGCGGTGCCCCTCGATCTGCTCCCAGTGCGGCAGGCCCGAGACGACCTGCGCGGCCTGCGGCAGCTCGCTGCCGAAGCGGAAGAACTCCGCGGGCGGCAGCGGCCCGTCGGCCTGGAGCTGGACGGCCAGTCCCTGACGCCACTCCTCCTCGAGCGCCTCGACCGCGGCGGCGGCGGCGTCCACGTCGCCCGCGTCGCCCACGACTTCGTGGTCGGCGAGGCGCAGCAGGCCCCCGGCGTACATCGCGTTCAGCGGCCGGTTGACGAGCACGGCGAGCCCCGCCTCGCGCGCGACGTCCAGCGTGGAACGGCCGGCGTGCTTCTTCTCGAGCAGCGGGTCGGCCTCCAGCAGGTTCATCGGCAACTGCAGCACCTGGAAGTGGTGGCGCTCGCCACCGGCCTCGCGTGCGCAGGCCAGGAAGCGCTCGAGCGAAGTCGACTCGGCGTCGACGTCGGGCGCGCCGATCGTGTTCGACGAGACGCCGTAGGCGCGGATGCGCCCCGCGGCGACGAAGCCCTCCAGCGCGCGGAAGGCGGCCGTGACCCGCTCGTCGAACTCGGCGCGGCGCGACTCGATCGTGCCGCGACTGCGCTCGTGGGCATCCTTCAGGAAGTACTCGGGGTTGTGCAGCAGCAGGACGTCGAGCGTGCGCAACTGCAGCCGGTCCAGGCTGCGCGCGAGCTGGTCGGCCAGGAACTCGGGGTGCAGGCAGTGCCAGAGGTCCTCGTCGTACTGGACGACCTCGGGGAACGGCTTCCCCTCCTCTTCACGGGCCTTCGCGAGTTCGAAGTTCTCGCCCTGCAGGTAGCCGATCTTGGAGACGACGACGACCTCGTCGCGGGCGAGCTGGTGCTCGGCGCAGAGCTCTGCGAGCACCTCGCCGTACAGCCGCTCGCTGCCGCCGTCCATGTAGTTCGTCGAGGTGTCGAGCAGGTTGACGCCGGAGGCGAGCGCCTCCACCAGCGCCTGGTGATGGGCCGCGGTCTCGTCCTCGACGCGGTAGCCGCCGAAGCCGAGCCGGCCGACCGTCAGCCCGCAGGCACCCAGCGGGCCGAACGCCGCGGCCAGCCGACCCGCCGCGCGCTGCCGGGCCGCGTAGCGGGCGGTGCCCTCCGCGGTAGCGAAGCCCTCGAGGCGCCCGGCCTCGATGCCGCCCGCGGCGCGCGACGGTGGCGGCGGGTCCGCCAGCGCGGCGGCCACCTCTGCCGGCTCCGTGACAGGACGACGGCAGGTGTAGTCGCGGCATACGTAGAGCGCGGGCCGGCCTTCGACCAAGCCGCGGCCGACGAGCAGCGGCAGCGTCGAGGCGCCTTCGCCCGCCGCATGGGCCACGACTCGTGCGGCCACGAAGTGGCGCGCCAGCTCGGCTTCCAGTGCCTCGCGGGCCTCGTCGCCCGGCGCACCGACGAGGGCCAGCTCGAGCGGCCCGTCCTGCAGGAAGTCGGCGACGATCAGCGAGCGAGAGAACGCCCGCGGCTGGCGCGCGACGGCGCGGCCCCAGGCCCGCAGCGCCCGTGCCGCCTCGTCCCGCCACGCCGGCCGGTCGAGGTGGAACGACAGCCGTGCCAGCAGCGATGCCGCGCACGCATTCGCGGCAGGGGTGGCGCCGTCGTGGCCCTCGCGGTGGCGCACGATCAGCTCTTCCGCGTCACGCGCGGTCTGCCAGAAGCCGCCGTCTTCGCCGCCGAAGTCCACGAGCATGCGCTGCGCCAGCCGCTCGGCCTCGCGCAGGTGCGCCTCCGCGCCGCCGGCCTCGTAGAGGTCGACGAGGCCCTCGCCGAGGTATGCGTAGTCCTCGAGGTAGCCGGGGATGTGGCCGACGCCGGCGCGCCACGAGCGCAGCAGGCGGCCGTCCGCCGTGGTCAGCGCGTCGCGCACGAACGTGGCAGCCGCCTCCGCCGCGGCGAGATAGCGCGGCTCGCGCAGCACGCGATGGCCCTCGGCGAAGGCGGAGATCGCGAGGCCGTTCCACGCCGTCAGCACCTTGTCGTCGAGCCCGGGCTGCACCCGGCGATTGCGCGCCGCGAGCACCTGCGGCCGCGCCTGCTCGACCGAGGCTTCGAGCTCGGCGAGCGGGACGCCCAGCCGCTTCGCCGACACCTCCGGCTCCTGCAGCAGGTTGGGGATCGAGTGGCCTTCCCAGTTGCCCGAGCGGGTGACGTCGTAGTACTCGCAGAAGCGCCGCGCCAGCTCCGCGTCGCCGAGAGCTGCCTCGACCTGCTCCGGGGTCCAGACGAAGAAGCGGCCCTCCTCGCCCTCGGAGTCGGCGTCGGTCGCGGAGAAGAAGCCGCCGCCCGGCCCCGTCATCTCGCGCAGCAGGTAGTCGAGCGTCTCGCGGGCGACCCGAGCGTGGCGGGCCTCGCCCGTGACCTGGAAGGCCTCGAGGTAGGCCCGGGCCAGGAGCGCGTTGTCGTAGAGCATCTTCTCGAAGTGCGGCACCAGCCACTTCTGGTCCGTCGCGTAGCGGCAGAAGCCGCCCGCGACGTGGTCGTAGAGGCCACCGCGCGCCATCGCGTCGAGGGTGCCCGTCGCCATCTCCAGCGCTTTCGCGTCGCCCGTGCGGCGATGGGCGCGCAGCAGCAGCCGGATCGTCTCCGCGGGCGGGAACTTGGGAGCGCCGCCGAAGCCGCCCCAGCGCGCGTCGTACGCGCGGCCGAGCTGGGTCGCCGCCGCCTTCAGCGTGTCCTCGCCCACGCCGGCGCCCGGCGCCGGCCGCGCGTTCTCGCGCAGGTGCTCCACCAGTCGCCCGCCCTGCTCCACGAGCGCGTCGCGGTCCTGCTCCCACGCCTGCGCGATCTGTCGCAGCAGGGTCGGGAACCCGGGCCGGCCGTGGCGGTCCTCCGGCGGGAAGTAGGTACCGGCGAAGAAGGGCTGCTGGTCGGGGGTCAGGAACACGGTCATCGGCCAGCCGCCCTGGCCGTGGTTCATCGCCAGCGTCGCCGCCATGTAGATGTCGTCGAGGTCGGGCCGCTCCTCGCGGTCGACCTTGATGTTGACGAAGTGGCGGTTCATCAGCGTCGCCGTGGCCTCGTCCTCGAAGCTCTCGTGGGCCATCACGTGGCACCAGTGGCAGGCCGAGTAGCCGATCGAGAGCAGGATCGGCTTGTGCTCGGCGCGCGCCCGCGCCAGCGCTTCTTCCCCCCACGGGTACCAGTCGACGGGGTTCGAGGCGTGCTGCAACAGGTAGGGGCTGGTGGCGTCGGCGAGGCGGTTGCGGCGGGACGAGGAACTCATCCCGGTCAGCTTAGTTCACTCTCCGCGCGGGTGGCGCACCTCGTACAGGCGGTCGCCGTCCTCCGCGACGAACAGCTCGACGAAGGTCCGCGAGCGGCTCATCGCCGCGGCCAGCTGATCGAGCGCCGGGAACGCACCCGCGCGCACGACGACGTAGCGGGTGTCCGGGAACTTCTCGCGCAGCAGCTGGGTGGGTCGCGACGAATCGATCGGCGCCGGCGCACCGCTGCGCCAGTGGTTCTTGATCTGGCGCTGAAGGGCCAGGTTGTAGGGCGGGCCCCACGCCGCCAGCCCCGACACGAACGGGTAGCCTGTGCGCGCGGCCCACAGCAGCAGGTCGGGGTTCATCGGCGCGACCTCGAGCACGGGCGCCCGCGGCCGCCGCACGAGCTCGGCGTAGACCGGGGCCAGGCCCCGGGGTACGTCCCGCACCTTGGGCGGCGGCGCCCAGGCCTCGACGGCCGCCAGCGAGAGCAAGCCTCCTCCGAGTACCGTCGCGCGCCGCCCGCCGCCTCGGCGCAAGGCGGCCGCGCCGAGCCCGGCGAGCGTCGCCAGCAGCATCAGCGCCACGGCCCCGAAACTGCACGGGTGCCGCATCGCGTCGAAGCCGGGGAGAAAGGCGAGCAGCAGGTAGGGGCCGGGCAGATCGACGCCCGGCAGCGACACCCGGGGGCCCAGCGAGAGCGCCAGCAGGGTCGCGGTGAGCCCGGCCCACAAGCGGGCGTCCGCGGCGCGACGACTCAGCGCGAAGACCGCCAGGATCGGCGGCAGCAGCCCCGGGAAGGCGGCCTCGCCGCCCGAGCCGAGCAGGCTGCCCCACAGGTGGCCGGTGCTGGTCAGGTCGCGCAGCGGGTGGAACGAGTACTCGACGGCTTCCGCCGTTGTCCGGCGCATGCCGATCTGGCCAGCCAGTGCCGAGAACGCCCGCAGGTACGGCCCCGTCAGCACCACCGCCAGGCCGGCGGCCGCGGTGGCGTGCGCCACGAAACGCCGGTCCCCGAAACGACGCCACCGGGCGGCACCGAAGAGCACGGCCACGATCGCCAGGATCACGGCGTAGTAGCCGGACGACTGCGCGGTCAGCGAGAAGGACACGGCGGCCAGCACCGCGTCGCGTGCCCGCGGTCGCTCGGCCAGGCGCGTGATCGCGAGCAGGAACAGCGCGATCCAGCCCGTCGAGATCAGGTTCAGGTGCGGCAGGTGCAGCGTCTGGTGGGAGTCGAAGGTCGCGATCAGGCCAGCCAGCGCGCCGGCCAGCCGATCGCCGGTGCGCTCGTGGACCAGCTTGTGGAAGGCCCAGCCCGAGAACGCCAGCGCGAACAGCGTCGCCAGGTTGAACAGCGGTACCGGGTCGTCGAAGACCAGCCGCAGCGGCCACACCAGGATGCCGGAGCCGAGCGCCAGGTCGGCGTAGAGGATCGAGTAGGGCGAGGGGTGGAAGACGTTGGCGTGGAAGAAGGAGTCGCGAAACAGGTGCTTCGTGGTCCAGTCGACGGCGAACATCTCCATCGCCGGGTCGGTGCCCGCCAGCGTCGTGCCGTGCAAGTCGCGCGCGAGCGGCCAGGTAGCGACGGCGGCCAGCAGCAGGAAGGCGAGCGCGACCCCCAGCTCGGCGACGGCGATCGTCGCCCACTTCCGTTCCGACACCGTGCCCCCGAAAAGAGCCGAGATACTAACCGCAGGCCCACGCAACGTCGCGACCGGGGCCCGGCTACAATCCGCGCTCCTGCGCGGCGTGACGATCGGGAGGATCAAGGTGGACTACGGGCGACGGGCGTTGGTGGTGATCGGGGCCGGGCTTCTCGCGGCCTGCTCGGGCAGTTCGGGCGACTCGCCCACGAGCCCCTCCTCCGGGCAACTGGTGATCGAGGACCTGACGGTGGGCACCGGGGCGACGGCCGCGGTCGGCGACACCGTGACCGTGCACTACGTCGGCACCCTCCTCAACGGCACCCAGTTCGACAGCTCGTACACCTCGAACCGGCCGTTCACCTTCCGCATCGGCGCGGGCCAGGTGATCGCCGGCTGGGAGCAGGGCGTGCCCGGCATGAAGGTGGGCGGCAAGCGGCGGCTGACCATCCCGCCGAGCCTCGGCTACGGCAGCCAGGCGAACGGCCCGATCCCGGGCAACTCGACGCTGCGCTTCGAGATCGAGCTGCTGTCGATCGCGGGCAAGTAGTCCCCGCGTCGCCTCGGCACTCCCTGACGCGACGCGACAAGGCAGCCGTGCCCCGCGGAGGCGCCGTTTCGCCTATCCTTCCGCCTCCCCTCGAATGGACGAAACGGCCCACGGTTCCCGACACCAGACGGAGTTGCTGCTCCACGGCCTGCGCGCGCTGTTCGGCGAGGTCGACGAGGAGTTCCTCACCGAGTTGCTGCCGCGCCTGGAGTGGGTGGAGCTCGCGGGCGGCGACCAGCTGTTCGGCGAAGGCGAGCGCGGCGACGACATCTACTTCGTGATCAGCGGGCGCCTGCGCGCCCACGTCGCCGACGAGGACGGCCAGCGCGTGCTGGGCGAGATCATGCGCGGCGAGACGATCGGCGAGATGGCGATCTTCACGGGCGAGCCGCGCTCCGCGTCGATCACCGCCGTGCGCGACAGCGTGCTGGTCAAGCTCTCGCGGGCGGGCTTCGAGACGCTGCTCGGCAGCCACCCGCTGCTGTCGATCAACGTCACCCGGCTGATCATCGACCGCCTCAAGCGCTCCAGCCACCCGCGCCACGCGTCGCGGCGGCCGGTCAACCTGTGCCTGCTGCCGATCACCGACGGCGTCGAGGCAACGCAACTCGGCCAGCGCCTGGTCGACCGCCTGGGGCGCCACGGGCGCGCCGTGCTGCTGACCAGCGCCGGCGTCAACGAAACCCACGGCGCCGACGTCGCCGGGGCGGACAAGTCGCGGCCCGAGGACTACCGGCGGCTGACCCGCTGGCTCGACGAGGTCGAGGCACAGCACGATTTCCTGGTCTTCGTGGCCGACGCCGAGGCGAGCGAGTGGTCGCGGCGCTCGATCCGCCACTCGGACGAGGTGCTGCTGCTGTGCGACGCGAACCGCGAGCCGGCCGTGCACGACATGGAGCGGCGCTTCCTCGAGGGGCCGAGCCGGGTCGGCGGCGCGACCCAGACCCTGGTCCTGCTCCACCCCGAGGGCACCACCTTCCCGCGCGGCACCCGGGCCTGGCTCGAGCGGCGGCCGGTGGCCCGCCACTTCCACGTCCGGCCCCACCTCGACCGCGACGTCGCGCGGCTGGTCCGCATCCTCTCCGGCCACGCGATCGGCCTCGTGTTCAGCGGCGGCGGGGCGCGCGGCTTCGCCCACCTCGGCGTGATGCGCGCGCTGGAGGAGCACGGCGTCCAGGTCGACTACGTGGGCGGCACCAGCATCGGCGGCGTGATGGCCGCGTTGTGCGGCTTCGACCAGCCGGCGACCCAGGCGATCCACAACGCCCGCCGCGCGTTCAAGGCCGACCCCACCAGCGACTACAACCTGGTGCCGATGATCTCGTTCATCCGCGGCCGCAAGCTGAAGCGGATCATCGAGGGCGCGATCGACGAGGCGGTCGGCTGGCAGCCGGACATGGAGGACTGCTGGAAGACGGTGTTCTGCATCGCCACCAACTTCTCGCGCTCGACGGAGATGGTGCTGACCCGCGGTGACCTGGCCCGCCAGATCCGCGCCTCGGTCTCGATCCCGGCCGCGCTGCCGCCCGTGATCCAGGACGGCGACCTGCTGGTCGACGGCGGCTGCTTCAACAACTTCCCGACCGACGTCATGGGCCGGCTCGGCGTCGGCAAGGTGATCGGCGTCGACCTGATCAAGGACGTGCGGCGGCGGCAGGAGATCGACGAGGTCCCGGGCAACTGGGAGCTGCTGCGCGACAAGTTGCGCGGGGGCAAGAAGCGCTACCGGCTGCCGTCGCTGACCGCGGTGCTGCTGATGTCGACGATCCTGTACTCCAACTCGCGACGCAAGCAGACCAAGCAGTACACCGATCTCTACTTCAACCCCGAGATGGGCCGGGTCGGGCTGCTGGAGTGGAGTCGCTTCGAGTCGATCGTCGAGCTCGGCTACCTGCACGCGAAGGAACTGCTGGGCCGGATGAGCGAGGCCGAGCTGGCCCCCTACCGGGACTGACGGACCGCCCGTCGCGGGAACGCGTTCCCGCCCGGCCTCACAGGTCGTCGCGCAGGAACGCCTCGCGGGCCGCGACCTTGGTCTCGACCAGGTCCGCGGTCGACAGCCCGATCGCCTGCGCGACCTTGCGCACGAAGTACTCCTCGTGGCCCTGCAGCTCGGCGTCCGCGTAGGCGAGGCGCCACAGGTTGAGGACGATCTCGCGGCGCTGCGTCATGTCCGCGTTGGCGCGCAGCGCGTTGAGCAGCTCCGGCAACGGGGTCCTCCCGACCCGCTCTTCGGCGACCCGGACCAGCATCACCGCCGCGTCGCCGCGCAGCCCCAGCGCCCGTTCCAGCGCAGCCATCAGCGCGAGGTGCTCGTCGGCCTTCAGCTCGTGGTCGGCGCGGGCGACCTGGAGGAACAGGACGGCGGTCGCGAGCTGGAGGGCCTCGTCGGACAGGTCGACGGGCGGCGGTGACGCGAGCGACTTCGCGAACGCGGAGCGGGCCGCGGCGCGGCGGCCCTCGAACACGTCCGCGATCGCACCGAGCAGGGCGCCCTGCAACTCGTCCTCGAGCAGGTGGTCGAGCATGGCCGCCTCCCGCGCCGAACCATCGGGGATCGGCCGCGCGAAGTCAAGGACGCGACGGGTCAGATCCGCTCGGGCTCGGTGACGGTGCGGGGCTCGACGACCTCGCCGGTGTTGACGACGCCGCGGCGCTCGAAGAGCAGGACGTGGACCTCCTCGTCCGCCACCGGCTTGTGTTCGACCCCGCGCGGCACGACGACGAGCTGGCCGGGGCCGAACTCGACCGCGCCGTCGCGGAACTCGATCCGCAGCCGGCCGGCGAGCACGAGGAACAGCTCGTCTTCGTGCTCGTGGCGGTGCCAGACGAACTCGCCGTGCAGCTTCGCCACCTTGACTTCGTGGTCGTCGACGCTGGCCACCACCTTCGGCGTCCACGTCTGGGCGAACGACGCGAGCCTGGCGCCGAGGTCGACGACCGGCGGCGCGGGCATCAGCCGCGCCCGCCGGCCGCCTTCCAGGCCTCCACGTTGCGCTCGATCTGCCGCGCGTGGTTCTCGACGTGGAGCGAGTAGCTGCGCAGCCAGTCGCAGGCGGAGTAGGCGCCGGACTCCGTGTGGCGCCCCACCCTGGCCCACGCCGCCTCGGGCAGGCGGCGGGCGAGCGCCGCCGTGTGGGCGCGCACCGCGTCGACGACGGCCAGCGCGAGTTCGACCGGGTGCGCGTGGTAGTCGTGCTCGCGGGCCCACGCTTCCTGGTCGTAGGCCACGATCAGCGGTTCCTTCTCCGTGACCACGTAACGCAGCCGCAGCGCCGCGTTGGCCTCCGAGTCGGCGCAGTGGACGACCACCTCGTGGGCGGACCACTTGCCCGGCCCCGGCCGCCACTGGCGCGCCTCGGTCGGCACCGCATCCCAGGCCGCGCGCAGCCGCCGCGAGCCCTCTTCGTACTGGCGCAGCAGCGGCTCGCGCTCGGTCGCGGACAGGATCGACATGTTCTTTTCTCCCGAGCCCCCGGGAAAGTGCGGACGTCCGGCGGCTAGCGCTTCTTCGGCGCCTCGACGATGCGCAGCAGGTCGGACAGCAGCGCGTACGCGGTCTGGTCGACGCCGCCGCGGCCCTCGACGATGGCCACCTCGCGCATCAGGTCGGTCTCCAGCACCAGCACGCCGTCGACGTCGTCGAGCGCCAGCGGATCGCCCGCGGCGACGGCCTCGGGGCCCACGGAGATGCGGATGCGGCCCGCCTCGCGGCGCGCGCGAGCGACCAGCCGCAGCCGCTCGCCGCGGGCGCGGGCCTCGCGGGCCTCGCGCTCGACCCCGGGCCCGATCCCGGCGCGGACCACGTCCGCCGGCTTGACGTCCGCGTCGAGCAGGGCGTTGGCGAGGGCGCAGGCCTTGACCGCGGCATCCCAGCCGTCGACGTCGAGCGAGGGGTCGGCCTCGGCGACGCCCAGCTTCTGCGCGTCCGCCAGCGCCTCCTCGTAGCTGAGGCCGCGCGAGGCGTCGGACAGGATGCGGGTCGTGGTCGAGTTGAGCAGCCCGCGGAAGCCGTTGATCTTCGCGCCGCGCAGACAGCGCTCGGCCAGGTTGAAGATCGGCGTGCCGTCCATCACCACGCCCTCGTGCAGGAACTCGACCTTCTTCGCCCGGGCCAGCGCCATCAGCTTCTTGCGCGCGAAGGCCACCGGCCCCTTGTTGGCGGTGATCACGTGCAGGCCGCGGCCGAGCGCCGCCTTGATGTGGGCGGTCGCGGGCTCTCCGGCGCGCACGTCGAGGGTCGAGATCTCGATCACCACGTCCGCCGGCACGGCCTTGACGAACTCGAGGGCCGAGGCGGGCGCCTTGCGACCGCGGTGCAGCGGGTCGAGCGGGCGGCCGGCTTTCACGAGGTGGAGGGCCTTGCCGAGCGGCAGGCCCTTGGGGTCGATCGCCATGCCGTGACGGCGAGTGGCGATGCCCGTGACCTGCACGGCCGCTCCCGCAGCGCGCAGCTCCTTGCCGTAGCGACCGGCGAGCTGCTCCACGAAGTAACGACCGACGTTGCCGAACCCGACCAGGGCGAGACGGAGGGGACGTGCCATAACGAGGCGAGATTGTAACCAAATCGCCGCGTTCGGCGCGGCACGAGTCGGCATTGGGCGAAGCCAGGGCGAAAACGACCCCGGCTCACGGCTCGCCCGGGCCCCGGGCCGCGTGTGCCTTTTTACAGGCGGGATGTGGCTTTGCGGTTGCCCGGCCCGGGACCGGTCATGTAGTTTGAGGGGGTCCGTGCTTTCGCGGGCCCTGTAAGGGGATGTCCTCGTCCGCGCCCGGTCCGTCCGGGGGCCGGGGAATGCCCCAGGAGTGTGCATGACGTATTCGTCGTTCCGGCGCCCGAGCGCCGCGCTCGTCCTCCTGCTGCTGACGGCCTGCGGCGGAGGCGGTTCTTCTTCTCCCTCAGCGCCCAGCAACCCCATCACCAACACCACTCCGACCCCGACCCCGGCGCCCACCGCGACCGCGACGCCGACCCCCGTCCCCGGCGGCGGCGCCACCGCCAGTTGCGCGCTCGGCTACGGCGTGTGGGACGCGCCGTGCTCGCGCAACGCTGGGCAGTTCCTGACCGACGTGATGGCGGCGATCGACCAGCTCCAGAAGGAGAAGCCGACGCTGTTCGACACCACCCAGGTGGCCGGCGGCAACGCCGAGCAGTGGCGCGTGACCGACGCCGCGGGCTACTACGAGGGCGTGCTCGGCATCCTGCGCCGCAACGGCTTCTGCGCCAGCCTCTCGGGCACGATGATCCAGGTCAAGAACAGCAACTCCTTCTCGGAGGACTTCGACATCCTGCTGAGTTCGGGTCACGTGCGGCGCGGCGACGCCGCCTACCGCAACACCTGCCAGCCGGCCTCGTTCCCGATCGACCCCACGGAGATGATCGCCCGCGTCCGCGTCGGCTTCTTCGAGATCCGCTGCCTCGATGGCCGCACCCCGCCGCGCAACGGCGAGAACACGCTGCCGATCGGCTGCCTGGGCACGGTTACGGCCAGCCCCAAGGACAAGGACGAGCACGACGTGCCCGCCTCCGTTCACGGCCCCGACATCGAGTGGGAGCTGGTCCAGGACGGCTTCATCGCGGACATCGAGAACGACCCGGTCAGCACCTTCAACAAGTTCGTGTCGGCCCACAACCCGGGCACGTTCGAGCTGTGCGCCACCGTGCAGACGATCCGCGGCTGCATGAGGGCCACGGTCACCCAGTAGGAGTCCAGCAATGGTCCTCGGCCTGTTCGGTGGATCGGACGTCGGGGACCTGATCGCGAAGAAGAAGTACGCGCGGGCCATCGAGGTCCTCGGCGAGCAGTTGCGCCGCGGCTCCTCCGACCCGCGCGTGCGCAACCAGCTCGCGGACGTGCTGATCATGGCCGGCCGCGAGAAGGAAGCCGTGCCGGTCCTGATCGCGCTGGCCGACGATTACGCGCGGGACAACCAGGCCCCGCGCGCGATCGCGCTGCTGAAGAAGATCGAGCGCATCGACCCCGGCCGCCGCGACGTCGACCAGAAGCTGGCGTCGCTGATCCGGGACAAGAAGCCGAAGCCGAAGCCCGGCGCCGCGGGTGGCGGCTGGCAACCGTACGAGGAGGGCGGCCTGTCCACGGGCGGCGCTGTCTTCGACCCCTCCCACTTCGAGCCCTCTCCGTACACGGGCCAGGAGTCGGTGGCCGCCGCCAGGCAGGCGTCGTGGCAGGCGGACGTCGGCACCAAGTCGGAGGCGCCGGCCGCGGCGCCCGACTTCCCCGCCATCCAGCTCCCGCCGGAGCCCGACGAACCACCCGTGTTCTCGAGCGAGATGTTCCGCGGCCAGGTCCTCGACGTGATCCAGGAAGTGCTCAAGGCGCCGCAGCCCGGCCCCCCGGCCGCGCCTGCGCCACCGCCGCCGGCCGCGGGTGAAGAGCCGCTGATCGAGGTCGAGCCCGAGCCCGAGCTGGTCTCGAGCCCGCTGTTCGGCGACATGTCCGAGGACGAGCTGATCGCCTTCATGCGCGGCCTGCGGCTGCTCAGCTTCGAGCCGGGCGACGTGATCCTGACCGAGGGACACCCCGGCGACTCGCTGTTCGTGGTCTCGAGCGGCCTGGTCAAGGCCTTCGTCAACGACGCCAACCCCACCGGCCAGCGCCTCGCCCGCACGATGAAGGATGGCGACTTCTTCGGCGAGATCTCGATCCTGTCGGGCAAGCCGCGGACGGCCACCGTGACCGCCGCGACCCGCGTCGAGCTGCTCGAGATGGACCGCCCCACGCTCGACGAGATGCTGAAGTCCCAGCCGCGCATCATGCAGGTGCTGCAGGACTTCTACATCGCCCGCGCGACGGCCTGAACGTTCGGCCCGCGCTCAGCGCGCGGGTGGTGACGGCGGCGGCGGACACGCGGACACTCCGCGCTGCGCGCGCCGCGCCTCCAGCGCCTGCCCGATCCGCGCGAGCTGCTCCGCGCTCAGGTTCCGCTGCAACGTCTCGTAGAAGGCGCGCTCCTCGTAGCGGACGTGGTCGTCGAGCAGCGGGCCGAGTTCGCCACACACGAGCCGCACGTCCTCGTCGCGCTCGAGCGCCATCGCGAGCGACGCGGCCAGGGCCTCCATCTCGCGGTGCTCGTCCGCGATCCGCTGCACGCCTTCGGGGTCGAACCCGCGCGCCGCGGGCAGCAGCTCCTGCTCTTCGTCGGCGAAGTGAAAGCACATCTCCGCCTCCCAGGTCGCGAGGAACGCGCGGGCCGCGGCGACGACGGCCGGGTCGCCCGCGACCCGCTGCGCGGCGCGCTTGAGGTCGAGGGCGCGGACCAGCACTCCGTGGTGCTCGCGGGAGAGGGCGACGAGGGCGGGGTCGCGGCGCAGGCCGCGGGTGCCGGGGGCCAGCGCGGGCACGACTCGCGCCGGGCGCTCGCTCACGCCGGGCGGTGGCCGCGCAGTTGCGCGGCCTCGGCGCTCTGCGCGCGCTCGCGCGAGATCGCCTCCAGCACCTCGCGCATCCGCGGGTGGCGCGCGGTGCAGGCCGCCAGCGCCTCGTGGGTCAGCTCCAGGAGCTCGCCGCGGGTCGCCGCGATCACGGTGGCGCGGCGGGGCTGGCCCGAGATCGCCGCCATCTCGCCGAAGAAGGCGCCGTCGCGCAGCACCGCCAGCCGGGCGGTGTCGCCGCGCGGCGTGCGCACGAACACCTTGACGACCCCCGTCGCCAGGATGAACACGCTGGCGCCGGGCTCGCCCTCGCTGATCAGGATCTCGCCCGCCTCGACCGGCACCAGCCGCAACTGCTGGACCAGCGCCAGCAACTCGTCCTCGGCGAGGCCCTCGAACAGCGGGCTCGCGCGCAGGCCGCGGCCGTAGGAGCGGGTGGCCGCGGGTGCGACCTCCGGCGCCAGCGGCGGCGCCTTCTTGACCTGTTCGCGGACCACGTCGACCAGCCAGTCGCCGAAGCTGGCCGCGGTGCGCGGGCCACGCCGCGGGGCGGCGGGCGCGGGCGCCGCCGCCACGGCGGGCGCAGCGGCCGCGGGCACGGGTGGCACCGACGGGGGTTTGGGGGCGGAGGAGGCCGGAGTCGTCCGACGGAGCCCCCATGGGACCGGCGACGGGGTCTCCCCGGCGCCGGAACCCGACGGTGGCTCCCGGCGCGGCCGCTTGAGCGGGGCCAGGTTCACCTCTTCGATGTAGCGCTTCTGCAGCCCCTCGATCTTCTTGAGGATCGCGACGGCTTTCTCGGGGAAGCCCTGGCGCACCAGCTCGTCGGCGAGGCCGACCAGCACGGCGACCGCGTCTTCCTCCTTGCCCGCGCGCAGCAGCGCGTCGGCCAGCCGCAACTGCATCTTCGGGTCCCAGTGGCTCTCGCCGAAGTGGGCCAGCAGCACCTCGTTGGCGCGCTTGCGGGTGTTCTCCGCGTCGAGCACCACCGCCCGCACGGCCGCGTTCTCCGGTGCGCTGGCGCGGGCGATGTACGCCGCCTCCAGGCGGTCGCGCACGCGCGGGTGAGTGGCGGCCATCGCGTCGAGGGTCGGCTGCGACAGCTCCAGGCACTCCACCCAGTCGGCGGCGACGACGGTGGCCGAGCGCGGCTGGCCGGTGAGCGCGGAGACCTCGCCGAACCACTCGCCTTCGCCGAGCCGCGCCACCTCGACGTTGCGGCCGATCGGGTTGCGCACGTAGACCCGCGCGTCGCCGGTGGTCAGCACGAACAGGCTGTTGCCCGGAGCGCCTTCGCTGACCAGCACGTCTCCGGGGTCGAAGGTCCGCAGCGTCAACCCCTCGACGACCGCCATCAGCTCGTCCTGCGCCAGCTCGCCGAACAGCGGCGTGGCCAGCAGCCGCCGGCTCATGTCGAGGTAGTGGCGGGCGTCGACCCGCACCGGCCGTTCCTCTTCATCCAGCGCGTCGATCAGCGGCTCGGCGTCGGCCGCCGACGCTTCCGCGGGGCGCTGCAGCACGTCCTGCACGAGGTCGAGCAACTGCTCCTGGAAGGCCGACTCGTCGAGGCCCTCACCTGCCGCGGCGGGCAGGGCTTCGAGCAGCGACTCGGGCGCGGCGGGCGCGGGTTCGGCGGGCGGCGGCGGGGCCGGCTCGGACGCGGCAAGCAGCGGCTCGTCGTCCTCGGCCTGGACCTCGACCTCGCCGGCCTCCGGCTCGATTTCGGGCTCGACATCGGGCTCGGGTTCGACACGCGGCTCTTCGGCGTCCGGGCCCGCCATCGGCGCCGGTTCGGCAGGCGTCTCGGGCGCCGCAGTCGCGGGAGGCGCTTCGCGCTGTTCCGCTTCGTCGTCGTCGCGGGCGAGGAACCAGCGCAACGCGCCCTTGAAGCGGTCGATGCCGGATTCTTCGGCCGCGCTCGGCGGCGGGATCTCGGCGGTCGCGGGCGCTGCTTCCGGGGCGGCGGGCGCGGACTCCACCGGTTCACCCACGGGCGCGGGCTCCACGCTCTCGACGGGCGGGGCTTCGGGCGCTGCGGGCTCCGCGGACGCGCTCGGCGCAACGGGGGCGGCCTCGACCGGGAACTCGGTCGCGTCGGACGGGACGGGGGCTTCAGCCGGCTTCGGCTCGTCGTCCACCAGTGAAGAAAGGAAGCGGCGGAACACGTTGCGCAGGCGACCGCCGGCCGGCTTCGCGGGCTCGAGTGGCGACGGGGGCTCGGAGTCCGACGTCGCGGGAGGGGCGAGGTCCAGCTCGGGTTCGGGCGGGGGAGGTTCGAATGTCGGGGTCGGTTCGGCGGGCGGGGTCGGCTCGGCGGACGGGGCCTCGTCCACGGTCGGGGTGGGTTCGGCGGGCGGGGTCTGCTCGGCGGGCGGGGGGACCGCCGGCATCGGCGCGTCGAAAGAGAGGCCCGGAGGCGGGACCGACAGGTCGATCGCCGCCATCTGCGCCAGCGTGTCGTCGCCCGGCGCCTCGCCGATCTCCTCGATGCCGAACAGCGGCACCGGCATCGGGCGCGGGGTCGCCGCTCCCCCGGAGCCACCTATCTGCCGCTGCTGTTCCTGGACCAGCGCCGCGATTCGCTGTGCCACGTCGGCTCGTCCGGGCTCGACCTTGTCCACCCGCTTCAGGATCGCGATCGCCTTGGCCACGAAGCCGTCGCGCTGCAGCTCGTCGGCGAGCGCCACCAGGATCGGGCACGCCTCGGCGGGTCGGCCGGCCTGGATCAGCAGGTCGGCGAGCTGGAGCCGGACCTTCTCGGAAGGCGCGCGGCCCTCGAGCTGCTGGCGCAGTTCCTCGATCGCCTTCGCCCGCCGCTTGCGGGCGAGGATCTCCGACACATTCGACTCGATCGGCGAGTTGAGCCAGTCGATCGGCGGCATCGCAGGAATCCCGAAGAAGAAGTGGGAAGGCGAGGCTATGCGCGCCTCGCCCGAGGGTCAACCTCGCAAACTTGACTTTTTCGTGCAGATTGACGATTCTCCGATCTGCGCCCGGCCCCGGGCGCCGCCTTTGAAGGACTCCCCGCCCGCCATGAGCACCGATCAGCTTCAAGAGCTCGCCGCCCGCGAATACCAGGCGGGCTTCGTCACCGACATCGACTCCGAGACGGTTCCGCCCGGCCTCTCCGAGGACGTCATCCGCCTGATCTCGGCCAAGAAGGGCGAGCCCGAGTGGATGCTCGAGTGGCGCCTCTCGGCCTACCGTCACTGGCTCCAGATGAAGGAGCCGACCTGGCCCAACGTCCACTACCCGAAGATCGACTACCAGGCGATCTCGTACTACGCGGCGCCGAAGTCGACGAAAGAAGGGCCGAAGAGCCTCGACGAGGTCGACCCCAAGCTGCTCGAGACCTACGAGAAGCTCGGCATCCCGCTGCGCGAGCGCGAGAAGCTGGCCGGCATCGCGGTCGACGCGGTGTTCGACTCGGTCTCGGTCGCCACCACCTTCAAGGGCAAGCTGAAGGAAGTCGGCGTCATCTTCTGCTCGTTCTCCGAGGCGGTGAAGGAGCACCCGGACCTGGTCCGCAAGTACCTCGGCACCGTTGTGCCGACGAGCGACAACTTCTTCGCGGCGCTCAACTCCGCGGTCTTCACCGACGGCTCGTTCTGCTACGTGCCGAAGGGCGTGCGCTGCCCGATGGAGCTGTCGACCTACTTCCGCATCAACGCCGCCAACACCGGCCAGTTCGAGCGCACGCTGATCATCGCGGAGGAGGGTGCGTACGTCTCCTACCTCGAGGGCTGCACGGCGCCGATGCGCGACGAGAACCAGCTCCACGCTGCGGTGGTCGAGCTGGTCGCCCTCGACGACGCCCAGATCAAGTACTCGACCGTGCAGAACTGGTACCCGGGCGACAAGGACGGCAAGGGCGGCATCTACAACTTCGTCACCAAGCGCGGCAAGTGTTTCGCGCGGGCCAAGATCTCGTGGACCCAGGTCGAGACCGGCTCGGCGATCACCTGGAAGTACCCGAGCTGCATCCTGCAGGGCGACGACTCGGTCGGCGAGTTCTACTCGGTGGCGCTGACCGCCAACCACCAGCAGGCCGACACCGGCACCAAGATGATCCACGTCGGCAAGAACACGAAGAGCACGATCGTGTCCAAGGGCATCTCCGCCGGTCACGGCCAGAACACGTACCGCGGCCTGGTCCGCATCGGCAAGGGCGCGTCCGGCGCGCGCAACTACTCGCAGTGCGACTCGCTGCTGCTCGGCGACAAGTGCGGCGCCCACACCTTCCCCTACATCGACGTCCAGAACTCGACCGCGCGCATGGAGCACGAGGCGTCGACGTCGAAGATCGGGGAGGACCAGATCTTCTACTTCCAGCAGCGGGGCATCTCCGCCGAGGAAGCCGTCAACATGATCGTCAACGGCTTCTGCAAGGAAGTGTTCAAGGAGCTGCCGATGGAGTTCGCGGTGGAGGCCCAGAAGCTGCTGGGCGTCTCCCTCGAGGGCTCGGTCGGCTAGCGGCAACAGGAATCGAAGAGAGATGACGATGCTGGAAGTGCGCGATCTCCACGCGAACGTGCAGGGCCGCGAGATCCTCAAGGGCCTGAGCCTGACCGTGAACCCCGGCGAGGTGCACGCGATCATGGGCCCCAACGGCTCGGGCAAGTCGACGCTCGCCCACGTGCTGGCCGGTCGCCCCGGCTACGAGGTGACGAAGGGCGAGGTGCTCTACCAGGGCAAGGACCTGCTGGGGCTCGCGCCCGAGCAGCGCGCCCGCGAGGGCGTGTTCCTGGCGTTCCAGTACCCGATCGAGGTGCCGGGCGTCAGCAACGTCTACTTCCTGAAGGCCGCCGCCAACGCGATCCGCAAGCACCGCGGGCTGCCCGAGCTGGACGCGATGGACTTCCTCGCGCTGTGCAAGGAGAAGGCGGCGCTGGTCGAGCTGCCCGAGGAGCTGACCCGGCGCGCGGTCAACGAGGGCTTCTCCGGCGGCGAGAAGAAGCGCAACGAGATCTTCCAGATGGCCGTGCTCGACCCGGCCCTCGCGATCCTGGACGAGACCGACTCCGGGCTCGACATCGACGCGCTGCGGATCGTCGCCGAGGGCGTCAACAAGCTGCGCACGCCGCAGCGGGCGATCATCCTGGTCACCCACTACCAGCGCCTGCTCGACTACATCGTGCCCGACTTCGTCCACGTCCTGGCCGACGGCCGCATCGCCACCTCCGGCGGCAAGGAACTGGCCCAGGAACTGGAGGCGAAGGGTTACGCCTGGCTCGAGAAGGAGCCGGCGCCCGCGGGGACGCGGTGAGCGCAGTGGAATCCCCCACGCCGGTCCCGGAATCCGCTGCCCCCGGGTCTGGGCGGAGGAGCGAGAGCGACGAAGCCCAGCGGCCCGAGGGCCGGGATTCACTCCCGGCCCGAGCCGCCGATGACAAGGAAGCTCTTCGCGAGGCCACGCGTCGCGACGAGGTCGCGCCGTGGCTGGCCGCGCTGGAGGCCGGGCGTCGCCGCGGCGAGCCCGAGTGGCTGGCGTCGCTGCGCGACGAGGCCTCGGCCCGCTTCGCCCGCCTCGGCTTCCCCTCGACCCGCGACGAGGCCTGGCGGCAGACGAGCGTCGCGCCGCTCAGCCGCACCCGCTTCGACCACGCGACCCGCGGCGCGATCGACGACGCGCTGGACGCGCTGCCCGGCTTCCGCTTCGGCGGCGCCTTCGCCGGGCGCGAGGCGGTGTTCGTCAACGGCCGCTTCATGCCCGAGCTGTCGAGCCTCGGCAAGCTGGCGCGGGTCCGCGTGCGCTCGCTGCGTCACACGCTGCAGGAGGACCCGGACGTGCTGGCCGGACTGATCGGCGCCGCGGCCGACGACGAGAAGCACCCGTTCCTGGCCCTGAACGCCGCCGCCTTCCAGGACGGCGCGCTGGTCGAGGTGCCCGAGCGCTACGCCGTGCGGGCCCCGATCCACCTGCTGTTCATCAGCACCGGCGCCGTCGCCAGCCACCCGCGCACGCTGATCGGCATGAACCGCGGCGCGCAGGCGACGATCGTCGAGAGCTACGTCAGCCCGAGCGGCGCCCACAGCTTCTGCAACGCCGTCAGCGAGGTGCTGATGGGCGACGGCGCGGTGCTCGACCACGTGCGCGTGCAGTCGGAGTCGGGCAAGGCGTTCCACGTCGCGACCACCGCGGCTCGCCTCAGCCGCAACGCGTCGTACACGAACCACTCGTTGTGCCTGGGCGCGGCGATCGCCCGCCACGACCTCGTCGTCCGGCTCGAGGGAGAAGGCGCGTCGACCGAGCTCAACGGCCTGTTCGCCTCGGACGACGCCCAGCTCCACGACACCCACTCGAAGATCGACCACGTGGCGCCCCACGGCACCTCCCGCGAGCTGTACAAGGGCGTGCTCGGCGGTCGCTCGCGCGGCGTCAAGAACGGGCTGATCGTGGTCCGCCCCGGCGCCCAGAAGACGGACGCCCAGCAGGCCAGCAAGAACCTGCTGCTGTCGCGCGAGGCGCTCGTCCACTCGACGCCGCAACTGCTGATCCACGCCGACGACGTCAAGTGCAAGCACGGCGCGACCACCGGCCAGCTCGACGACGTGGCGCTGTTCTACCTGCGCTCGCGCGGCCTCGACGAGGCCGCTGCTCGCGCGCTGCTGGTGTGGGCCTTCGCCTCGGACGTGGTGTCGAAGCTCAAGGTCGCCGCGGTCCGCGAATCGGTCGAGCGCTTCCTGCGCGAGCGGCTGGGCGCGACGGGCGCCGTGCCGGGAACGCCGGCGTGAGCGCGCCGGTCCCCGCGCCGTCCGTGGCGCCGGCCGGCCTGGCGCTGGACGTCGCGGCGCTGCGCGCCGAGTTCCCCGTGCTGCGCCAGCGCGTCCACGGCAAGCCGCTGGTGTTCCTCGACAGCGCCGCCTCGGCCCAGAAGCCGCAGGTCGTGATCGACGCGGAGCGCCGCTGCTACGAGGAGTACTACGCCAACATCCACCGCGGCGTGCACAAGCTCTCGCAGCTCTCGACCGAGGCCTACGAGGGCGCCCGCGAGGACGTGCGGCGCTTCATCGGTGCGGCGTCGACGAAAGAAGTGATCTTCACCCGCGGCACCACCGAGAGCATCAACCTGGTGGCGCAGGCGTGGGGCCGCAAGAACGTCGGCCCCGGCGACGAGGTGCTGATCACCGCCCTCGAGCACCACTCGAACATCGTGCCGTGGCAGATGCTGTGCGAGGAGCGCCACGCGAAGCTGAAGGTGGCACCGATCGACGACCGCGGCGTCGTCATCCTCGAGGAGTTCGAGAAGCAGCTGTCGGTGCGGACAAAGATGTGCGCGTTCTCGCACGTCTCGAACGCGCTCGGCACCGTCAACCCGGTCAAGCAGATGACCGCGATGGCGAAGAAGCGCGGCGCGGTGGTGCTCGTCGACGGCGCCCAGGCGATGCCGCGCATCCCGCTCGACGTGCAGGACGTGGGCTGCGACTTCTACGCCTTCTCCGGCCACAAGGCCTACGGGCCGTCCGGCATCGGGGTGCTGTGGGGCCGACGCGAGCTGCTGCAGGCGATGCCGCCGTGGCAGGGCGGCGGCGACATGATCCTGTCGGTCAGTTTCGGCAAGACGCTCTACAACGAGCTGCCGTACAAGTTCGAGGCCGGCACGCCCAACATCGCGGGCGGCATCGCGCTCGGCGCCGCCATCCGCTGGCTGGAATCGAAGGGCATGGAGCGCATCCTGGCCCACGAAGATGCGGTGCTGCGCTACGGCACCCAGCAACTGCTGAAGGTGCCCGGGCTGACCCTCGTCGGCACGTCGCCCGAGAAGGCCGGCGTGCTGTCGTTCGTGCTGGCGGGCATCCACCCCCACGACATCGGCCAGGTGCTCGACGCCGAGGGTGTCGCCATCCGCACCGGCCACCACTGCGCCCAGCCCGTGATGGACCGCTTCGGCATCCCGGCCACCGCCCGCGCGTCGCTCGGCGTGTACAACACCAACGAGGACCTCGACGCGCTCGTGCGCGCCCTGGGCAAGGTCCGGGAGATGTTCGGCTGATGTCCGACCTGCGCGAGCTGTACCAGGAGGTCATCCTCGACCACACCAAGAAGCCGCGGAACAAGCGGGTGATCGCGGACGCGACCGGCCAGAGCCACGGCGTCAACCCGCTGTGCGGCGACAAGGCGACGGTCTACGTCAAGGTCGAGGACGGCCGCGTCGTCGACGTCTCGTTCGACGGCCAGGGCTGCTCGATCTCGACCGCCTCGGCCTCGATGATGACGGAGGCCGTGCGCGGCAAGACGGCGGCCGAGGTGGAGACGCTGTTCGAGCGCTTCCATGCCCTCGTCACCGCGCCGTCCGACCAGGCCGGCCAGAACGCCGCCCCCGAGCTCGGCAAGCTGGCCGTGTTCTCGGGCGTGTGCGAGTTCCCCGTGCGCGTCAAGTGCGCGTCGCTGCCGTGGCACACCTTGAAGGCCGCGCTGACGGGCGACGACGCCGTCAGCACCGAGTAGGAGCAGCACCGATCATGATGCGACAGGCCAAGACCCTCTCCCGCGACATCGAGGCGACCGCGATCCCGTACGGCGACAAGATCCCGCTCAAGCTGGGCGCCACGATCTACATCACCCAGGCCCTGGGCGGCACCTGGACGGCGATGACGGACCACGGTTACATGGTCCGCATCGAGGCCGGCGACGCCGACGCCATCGGCGAGACGACCGACGGCGGGCCGTCGGCCGAGGACGTCGCCAGCAAGCCGCTCGACCAGCTCTGCTGGGACCAGTTGAAGACCTGCTTCGACCCCGAGATCCCGGTCAACATCGTCGACCTCGGCCTGGTCTACGAGTGCGTGATCGCCGAGCGGCCCGAGGGCGGCCACAAGGTCACGATCCGCTTCACGCTGACGGCCCCCGGCTGCGGCATGGGCGACTACCTGAAGGCCGACATCGAGCGCAAGATCGCCAGCATCCCCGGCGTCCACGAGTACGAGGTGCAGCTCGCCTTCGACCCGCAGTGGAACCAGGCCATGATGAGCGACGCGGCCCGGCTGCAGCTCGGCCTGATGTGAAGGGCGCCGCGTGAAGCTCTCGTCCCAGGAGGAGTACGGCCTGCGCTGCCTGCTCCAGCTCGCCCGCTCGGGCGAGGCCGCCAGCCTGACGATCGCAGAGCTGAGCCGGCGCGAGGGCATCTCCGCCCCGAACGTCGCCAAGATGCTGCGCCTGCTGCGCAAGGCGGGCTTCGTCAAGGCCACCCGCGGCCAGCAGGGCGGCTACGCGCTGGCCCGCCCCGCGGCCTCGATCAGCGTCGGCGAGACGCTGGCCGCCCTCGGCGGCCGCATCTTCGACGACGACTTCTGCGACCGCCACGCGGGCAGCGAGGCGGCCTGCGCCCACCTCGAAGGCTGCTCGATCAAGCCGGTCCTGCAACGCCTGCAGGAAGTGGTCGACTCGGTCCTCGGCCAGATGACCCTGGTCGAGTTGCTCAACCCCCAGGCCCCGCTGATCCGACTCCAGTCGCGAAGGCTGGCGTGATCGCCGGTAGGCCTCAGACCCGCTTGGGCCCCGGAAGGCGGCTACATCGCTCGCGCGGTCAGCGAATCCATCTTCACCGAGGCCGACAGCCTGGAACAGCTCAGCGAAGCGGTGCGCCAGGCTGTCCGTTACCACTTCGATGAAGCCGATCGCCCTCGTGTGGTCCGCCTTCACTCTTCAGGGATGAGTTGATCGCCGTATGAGGCTGCCTCGCGACGTGTCCGGGCGCGATCTCGCCCGGGCTCTCGCGGGGCTCGGTTATTCGGTGGTCCGCCAGTCTGGCAGTCACATCCGGCTCAGCCGGTCTGCGCAGCCAATCTCTTCGGCGGCTGACGGCACCTCATCCCAGTCGACAACCGGAGCCTGCTGAGCCGACAGCCTGCTGGATGACTTGCGGCCCTCTTGCGCGGTAGCGTCGCCGCCCCGGTGCCTTCGTCGACGACCCCAGACGTGCCCAATTCCGCAAGCTCCGCGATGCCGCGAACCAGGTCGCGCTCGGACGCGCGGGACGACCCCGTTCGGAGCGCAGGCTGGCTCCGGCCCTCGCCCACTCGGCTGCTGGCGCGGCGCCCCGGACCGCGGCCCGGAGCACCGCTCAGCTCGCTTCGAGCGCCCGGCGAACCGCCTGCATCAGGGTGCTCGAGGCGAACGGCTTCTCCAGCCGCAGCACGCCTCGGGCAGAGAGCCCACGCGCCTCGATCGAGCCGTTCGTGTATCCCGACATGTGGAGCACGCGCAGCCCCGGGCGCTCGGCGAGCAGACGCTCGGTCAGCTCGCGGCCGCTCATCCCGGGCATCACCACGTCAGTGAGGAGCAGGTGCAGCGGCCCGGCGTGGCGCCGCGCCACCTCGAGCGCCTCGGCGCCGTTGGCGGCCGCCAGCAAGGTGTAGCCGTGCTCGACGAGAACCTCCAGGATCATCTCGCGCAACGCGTCCTGGTCCTCGACCAGCAGGATCGTCTCGTGCCCGCGCGGCGTGGCGGCGTCGACGACCGGGCTCGGCGGCTCGGCAGGCTGGTCGACCCGGGGCAGGTAGATCTTGAACGTCGCTCCGTGTTGCGGCTCGCTGTAGACCCAGATGAAGCCGCCGCTCTGCTTGACGATGCCGTACACGGTGGCCAGGCCCAGACCCGTGCCCACGCCCTCGGGCTTGGTCGTGAAGAACGGCTCGAAGACGTGGGACTGGGTCTCGCGGTCCATGCCGATGCCCGTGTCGGTGACCGCCAGCATCACGTACGGGCCTGGGCGGCCCACGGCGTGGCCGTGGACGTACTCCTCGTCGAGCTCCACGTTGGCGGTCTCGAAGGTGAGGGTTCCGCCATCGGGCATCGCGTCGCGGGCGTTCACCGACAGGTTCATCAGCACCTGGGCGATCTGGGTCGGGTCCGCCATCACGGTGCCCAGCTCGGGCGCCAGCCGCGCGATGAGCACGACGTCCTCCCCCACCATCTGCGACAGCATTCGGCGCGTGCTCTCGACCACCTGGTTCAGGTCCAGCCGCCGCGGGTGCAGCACCTGCTTGCGGCTGAAGGCCAGCATCTGGCGCGTCAGCTCGGCGGCGCCCGCCGCCGCCTTGCCGATCTGCTCGAGCCGGGCCTGGGCCGGGTGGTCGCGCGGGAGCTGCCGCGTGGCCAACTCGCCGAAGCCGGTGATCACCCCCAGCAGGTTGTTGAGGTCGTGGGCGACGCCGCCGGCCAGACGGCCGATCGCCTCCAGCTTCTGCGACTGGCGCAGCATCTCGTCGGACTGCGCCTGGCGCTGTTCGGCTCGCCGGCGTTCGCTGATGTCGCGCAGGATCGAGCACTGGAACTCGGTGACGCCGAGTCGCACGTGGGTCACCACCACGTCGGCCGGGAACGTCGATCCGTCGGCGCGGCGCACCTCGTCCTCGAACCGCCGCGAGCCGCCGAAACGGAGCGCCGTCCACTCGGCTGGCCAGCCTTCCTTCTCGATTCGCGTCGACAGGTCCCACACCGACAGCGCCAGTACCTGCTCGCGCCGGAGGTAGCCACAGTGGCGGACCGCGCTCTGGTTGGCGTACGCCAGGCTGCCCGCCTCGGTGACGAAGAGCACCATGTCGTCGCTGTTGTCGATCGCGAACTGGGTCATCTCCAGCGACCGCCGCAGTCGCTTCTCCTCGGTCAGGTCGTGAACGACTGCGGCGAAGGTCGGCGCTCCGCCGAGCCGGAACTCCGTCAGCGAGAGCTGGAGCGGGAACTCGCGGCCATCCCGGGTGCGGCCGGTGACCTCGCGCCCGCTCCAGGCGACCGAGCGGCGGCCGGAGGCGAGGTACTCCCGGACGTGGTCGTCGTGGACGGCCCCCGCGCCAGGAGGCATCAGCGCCGAGACACTGCGCCCCACCACTTCGGTCGCGGCGTAGCCGAAGAGCCGCTCGGCAGCGGGGTTGAAGGTCTCGATCAGCCCGGCCTGGTCGATCGTGATGACGCCGTCGAGCGCGGTGTCCACGATCGCGCGCAGCCGTGCCTCTGCCAGCCGGTGCTGGTGGGCCTGCCGGGCCTCCTGGAGGACGCGGACCACCGCGGGGCCCAGCCGCGCCCGGCGGTCCTTCAACACGTAGTCCCAGGCGCCGCCCTTCATGGTCTCGACGGCGGTGTCCTCGTCGAGCGACCCGGTGACCACCACGACGGGCAGCTCCGGGGCGCGAGCGCGAAGCACGCGCAGGGCCCTGGATCCGGCGAAGCCTGGCATGGTGTGGTCGCACAACACCACCTCGGGGCGGAATCGCTCCAGGGCCGCGACGAAGTCGGGCTCGTTGTCGACCCGAAGCCAGTCCACCTCGAAGCCGGCGCGCCGCAGCTCGTGGGCGTTCAGCTCGGCGTCGCTGGCGACGTCCTCGGCCATCAGCACGCGCAGCGGGGTCGCCATCGCTACCCCCGCGCGCCGGACGCCAGCGGCAGCCAGAAGCCGAACGTCGCCCCCTCGCCCTCGCGGCCTTCCGCCCACACGTCGCCGCCGTGCCGGCCCACGATTCGTTTGACGAGCGCCAGGCCGACGCCCGTGCCGTCGAAGTCGCGCGCGGAGTGCAGGCGCTGGAACACCCCGAACAGGCGCCCCGCGGCCTCGCCGTCGAAGCCCACGCCGTTGTCGCAGACGCTGAAGACGAGGCGGTCCGCGTCCCGGGCCCCGGTGACCTCGACCACCGGGGTGGCGCGGCCGCGGCTGTACTTGATCGCGTTGGACAACAAGTTGGCCCACACCTGCCGCAGCAGGGCCGGGTCCCCCTGCACCTTCGGCAGGTCGCCGAGACGCAGCTCGATCCGGCCGGCGCCTCCGTCGCCGAGCTGTTCCCGGAAGGCGGCGCGGGCCAGGGCGGCCATGTCGACGGTCGTCTGCATCAGCTCGCCCCGCGCCGCCCGCGAGAATGCCAGCAGGTCGTCGATCAACTGCCCCATGTTCCGCGCGTTGTCGATCACCAGCCCGAGCAGGCGCCGGCCCTCCGCTTCCAGGCCGGTCGCGTGCTCCTCGAGCAGAATCCGCGAGAAGCCGTCGATCGCGCGCAAGGGCGCCCGCAAGTCGTGGGACACGGAGTAGCTGAAGGCGTCCAGCTCGTCGTTGGCGCGCTCCAGCTCCTGCGTCCACGCCCGGCGCGCGCGAGAAAGCTCCACGTGGGTCCGCACCCGTGCCAGCAACTCGCGAGCTGCGAAAGGCTTCACCAGGTAGTCGTCCGCGCCGGTCCCCAGCCCTGCGACGGCCGCCTCCTCGCCGGCGCGCGCCGACAGCAGGATCACCGGCAGCGACGCGGTGGCCGGGTCCGCCCTCAGCGCTCGCACCAGGCCGAAGCCGTCGAGGCGCGGCATCATCACGTCGCTGACGACGATCTCGGGTCGGTGCGAGCGCACGGCCTCCAGCGCCTCCTGCCCGTCGGCGGCGGCTGTCACGTCGTAGATCGGGGCCAGCAGCCCGCAGAGGTAGTGGCGAAGGTCGGCGTTGTCGTCGACCACCAGGACGCGGGCTCGCGGACCCGCCGACCCTTCACCGGCGCCGACGGCAGCGGGCATCGTCGGGCCACCGCTCCAGCGAGCGGCCTCCGCAACGTGAGCGGCGACGGCGCCGCTGACGCCCAGCGCCACCGGCTCGGAGGAGACGGCCTCACTGGGCAGGTGGGCATGGCCGCGAGGGATCTCGACCCGGATCGTGGTACCCCTGCCGACCGCGCTCTGCGCGCTGACCCGCCCTCCGTGGAGCGAAACCAGCTCGCGCACCAGCGCCAGGCCGATCCCGGTGCCCTCGTGAGCCCGCCCCACGGCACCGGAAACCCGGTGGAAGCGATCGAAGATCCGCGGCAGCTCGGCCTCGGGAATCCCCACCCCGGTGTCGGCCACCTCCAGGGCGACCTGCCCGCCCTCGTCGCGCACGCGCACGGTGATCGCACCGGCGTGCGTGAACTTGAGGGCGTTCGAGACCAGGTTGGGGACGATCCGTTCCCACATGTCGCGGTCGACCCAGACCGGGTCGCCGAGAGGCGGGCAAGCGACCACCAGGCTTAGCCCGGCCCGCTCGGCCGCCGACTGGAACATCCCGGCCAGTTCCGCCGTGAGCGCTGCGATGTCGAGCGGCGCGTAGCAGGCGCGGAGCCGGCCCGCCTCGAGGCGGGCGAAGTCGAGCAGCGCGTTGACCAGCTTGAGCAGCCGCAGCGCGTTGTCGTGGGCCAGCAGCGCCCGCTCGCGCTGGCGCGGACCGAGCGGCTCGTCCGCGTCGGCGAGGCCGTCCTCCAGCGGGCCCAGCATCAGCGTCAGCGGAGTGCGGAACTCGTGGCTGACGTTGTTGAAGAACGCGGTCTTGGCGGCGTCGAGTTGCCCCAGCCGGGCGTTCGCGTCGCGCAAGTGGAGGTTCGCCTCGGCCAGTTCCCGGCCGCGCCGGATCACCTCGCGTTCCATCTCGAGCGTACGGCCGCGCAGTTCCTCGCCTCGCTCGGTGGCCGCGACCAGCTCGGTCACGTCCTCGACCCGATGCAGGATGTAGACGATCTCACCTGCGGCCGAAAGCACGGGGCTGTTGACCGGGCTCCAGTAGCGGACGACGAAGGCGCCGTCCGGCCCGCGGATGTCGTACTTCTGCACGGCCATCGTGTCGGGTGCGTGCGTCGCAACCACCCGCTCCAGGGACTCGCGCAGCTTGCGCGCGCCGTCCGCCGTGGGGTCGTCGGGGTTGTCGGGAAAGACCTCGAAGAGCCCACGGCCGACCTGTTCCGGACCGGAGTGGGTGGCCGTCATGCGAGCCCGGGTCAAGCCCACGATCGTGAACCGCGGCGCGTCGGGGCGAAGCACCAGCAGCACGTCCGCAGACGCCTCGAACAGGAGGCGGTAGTCGATCCCGGTCTCGTCAGGCGGCATGCCCTTCCTCCGCTCGAGGCCCACTGCGCCAGGCCGGAGTCAGTATACGGGCATTAGGGGTACGCTTTACGAACCACCGCTGACCCGGACGAGCTGCTCCGCATCGAGCCGTACTGATCCGGGATCTCCGCCCAGCGCCATCGGCCTCTTGCTACCGCAGCCGACGCCAGTGCCGGCGAGCACTGCCGCCAACAGCGGGACGACTCAGCGGCGGCTCACCTGCGCTCGCAGGTGAGCGAAGACGCCACGCAGGCCCTGATCCAGTCGGCGTACTTCGCCACCCGCGTGTAGACCCCGTACTTCAGGGGCTGACCACACCCTTCGCCCCAACTGACGATCCCGGCGAGCCGCTCGCCTTGCTCGGTGTGCACGGTCAGCGGGCCACCGCTGTCGCCCTGGCAGGAGTCCACGCCGCCCTGCGCGAAACCTGCGCAGACCATGTCGGGCTTGATCGCGCCATCGTAGGAGAGGGGCCTGTTGCACTGGAGGAGAGGCACGTGCGGCAGGTTCTCGAGGAACTGGAGCTGTCGGACCGGGCGCCCACCCTGAGACGTCGCACCCCAACCGGTCACGGTGAACCGGGTCGCGTCCTCGAACCCCTCCGCCTCGACCAGCGGAATGGCCTGGATCTGCGGGCCCAAGGGCAGCTTCTCGAAGAGCCTGAGCAGGGCGATGTCCTTGCCCTTCCTGGCCCCGACGTAGCCCTTGATGACCACGATCTCCTTCACGTTCCGGCGGACCCCCGCCGTCGTCAGGTCGGTCGTGCCGGCGGTGACGACGATGTCCTGCGGCCTGGTGCCGACGACGCAATGGGCGGCGGTCACGATCCACTCATCGGCGTAGATGGAGCCGCCGCAGAAGTGCGCTCGGTAGAGATCCGAGATCCACGACACGTCGAGCGAGACCTGCCACGGGAACTGGCCCGCTGTCGCCGGCTTGCCGCCGATGACCTTCGGCTCCAGGCCGCGGAGCCAAGCCTCGACGGCGCGTTGGTAGTCCTCCGAGCCATTCATTGCCGCCTTCTCGTCGATCGACTGCGCCGTCGCACCGCAACTCAGCGCGGCTGCCACGAGCAACGACCAGCCGGCCCGCCTCCAGGAACGCTGACCTCGGCTCACGCTCGACCTCCCCCGGTTATCGATGTCCGAACAGCCGCACCCTGACGGCAGGGTCGTTCTCGGTCCCGATGCGTTCTGTCACCGTGATGCGCTGGCCGTCCACGCCCCACTGCTTGAGCAGGTACGTCGCATGCAGCACCCTGTCAGCTCGGCGCTCTCGTTCGGTCTCGTCTGGAGTGGCTGCCGAGGACACGGAGATCCACGTGATCGTGTAGCCCTCAGCCCTGGTCTCCGCCAGGCGCGCCTCGAGAACCTGGGCGTCCACGAGCGCACTCAGGCCCTCCGTGGGCGGCGGTACCAGGAATTCCCTGATCGGCGTGCCCAGTTCCAGGGGCGGCGCCGCTCGTCCCGACCTGACCTCGACGAACGCCGTCGGCGCGCCGCCCTTCGAGTCGGCCGGTTGGACCGCGAGCCACGTCCGCAGCCCGTCGTCGCTGACCACCGTGTCGGTGACACGAAGCTGCGACAGCGGCTCGAAGACCTGCGCCACGGGCGCCTCGCGCGATGGGCGAGAACGCGCCACCTGCTCTCCGATCACGACCACGAAGCCATGGTCCTGGAGGGTTTGGGCCTCGAACGACGGGACGGCTCCTGGGGGCATCTGCCCACCGGACGGTAGCAACCCGATAGCCGGGGCGTCGGCGGCGTCGAGCTGCTCCGTCAGCTCGA
>JAMPXO010000026.1 GCA_023701125.1 Vicinamibacteria bacterium
CCCGGCGCCGGAACCCGACCGGGGTTTGGGGGCGGAGCCGCGTCCGTGACGCGGCGTGAGCCCCCATGGGACCGGCACCGGGCTCCGCCCGGAGTCGGAACCCGCTGGGGGTGCGGGGGCGGAGGAGCATCCGTTCGCGACGTAGCCCCCGCGGGACCGGCGACGGGTTCATCCCGGCGCCCGGAACCCAGTGGAGCGTGCGGGGGCGGAGGAGCATCCGTTCGCGACGTAGCCCCCGCGGGACCGGCGACGGGTTCATCCCGGCGCCCGGAACCCAGTGGAACGTGCGGGGGGGAGGAGCATCCGTTCGCGACGTAGCCCCCGCGGGACCGGCGACGGGTTCATCCCGGCGCCGGAACCCGACCGGGGTTTGGGGGCGGAGCCGCGTCCGTGACGCGGCGTGAGCCCCCATGGGACCGGCACCGGGCTCCGCCCGGAGCCGGAACCCGATGATCTAGGGGCCGATCAGGCCCGCGACCGCGCCGGAGGGGTCCTCGATCACCGCGAAGCGGAGCTCGCCCATCGAGCGCGGGCCGTCGATCCGTTTGCCGCCGCGCTTCGCGGCCTCGGCCAGGGCGCGGTCGAGGTTGTCGACGGCGATGTAGACCAGCCAGCGCGGGGGCAGGTTGGCGTTGACGCCGCGGGCGTGGCAGACGCCGGCGACCGGACCGTCGGCGCCCGCGGGGACCATGCTGTAGTCGTCGTAGCCGCCCATCGGCACCGGCTCGGGGCGCCAACCGACGACGGCCTGGTAGAAGTCGCGGATGCCGGGGGCGTCGGCGACGGTGAGGTCGGTCCAGACGATGGTGCCGGGTGGGGTCTTGGGCTCGGCCATGGGCCCTCCTTCGCTCCCTTATACATATATAAGGAAGAGAAGTGGGGCCCCGTCTTCACCTCGGCCGTCTTCATCTCGGGGCGCGGCCCGTGCGCTGCAGCCACCAGCGCAGGCAGCGGTGGAAGGGGTCGACCTGCCCGCAGAACATCATCGGGCAGCCGCCTTCGATGAACTCGATGCCGTGCTCGCGGCACAGGGCGATCGCCTCCGGCGCGACGCTGCCCGCGCCGAAACTGCGGTGGAACCAGACGTGGCGGATGCCGTGCTCGACGCACTGGCGCACGATCTCCACCGCCGCCGCGGGCGGGGTCGCCACCAGCACCGCGGCCGGGGCCTGGGCCAGCGCGCCGAGGTCGGCGGCGCAGGGGTCGCCTTCGATCTCGGTCGCCCGCGGGTTGACCGCGACGACGGGCAGGCCCGCGTGGCGCAAGCGGCGGTAGATCGCGTTGCCCGGCTGGCTGCGGTCGCGCGATGCGCCGACGACGGCGATCCAGCCTGCGGCGAGGAAGCGGGTGACGGGCTCGGGCGTGGCGGACGTCGCTGGCATGTCTTGCGCCTCCGCCGGACGAACTCCACGCCGCGTGCCAGGCGAACGCGGCGACGCGCCGCCGCATTCACCCCGATCGGGCTATCATCGGCGACCAGAGGACCGGGGGTCGTCCTTTCTCCCCTCGAACCGCACGAAACGGGAGCCCCGGACAGCGTGTGCCATGGGTGTGTTCGATATCCTGAAGGGGAAGTTCGTCGACCCCACGTACGCCGGTGTCCACGCCGGCGGCGACGTCATCACCACGACCGTCGACGCGGTCGTCAAGTGGGGCCGCAAGTCCTCGATCTGGCCGATGCCGTTCGGCACCGCCTGCTGCGCGATCGAGTTCATGGCCCTCACCGGCTCGCACTACGACCTGGCCCGGTTCGGGGCCGAGGTGCTGCGCTTCTCGCCGCGCCAGGCCGACCTGATGTTCGTGGCCGGCACGATCCCCGACAAGCTGGGTCCGGTGCTGAAGACCATCTACGACCAGATGCCCGAGCCGAAGTGGGTGATCTCGATGGGCGTGTGCGCGTCGTCGGGCGGCTTCTACCGCTCGTACCACGTGATGCAGGGCATCGACGAGCTGATCCCGGTCGACGTCTACGTGCCGGGCTGCCCGCCCTCGCCCGAGGGCCTGGTGGCGGCCGTGATGAAGATCCAGGAGAAGATCCAGACCTCGAAGCAGGCGCGCGAGCCGCAGGGCGCGCACCGCGTCGGCGCCAACGGCGAGGGCATGTACGACCGCCGCACCCGCCGCGCCGCGTGGGCCGCCGACGACGCGGAGCGCCGCGCCGCCGGCCAGCAGCCGCGCGGCGTGCTGACCGACCTGAAGCCGGAGCCCGAGATCGACCACGGAGCGCACCATGGCTAGCGCCACCCTTCCCGCCGCCCTCTCCCCGGCCCTGCTCGAGCAGCCCGCCGTCCGCGTGCTGTCCGAGGCGCTGGGCGAGAACCTGCTGGCCGCCACCGACTTCCGCGGCGAGATCGCGATCACGGTGGAGCGCAAGGCCTGGTACAAGGCGGTCTCGCTGCTGCGCGATCACCCCGAGCTCGAGTTCAAGCTGTTCCTCGACCTGTGCGGCGTCGACTTCTTCGACCGCGAGGACCAGCCCGAGCGCTTCGCGGTGGTGCTGCACCTCTACTCGGTCTCGAAGAAGCGCCACGTGCGGCTGCGCACGCCGGTGCCCGAGTCCGACCCGAAGGTGCAGACGATCATCCCGCTGTTCAAGGGCGCCAACTGGTTCGAGCGCGAAGCCTGGGACATGTACGGGATCGTGTTCGACGGCCACCCGAACCTGATCCGGCTGCTGACCCACGACGCCTTCGTCGGTCACCCCCTGCGCAAGGACTACCCGCAGGGCCAGCGCCACGTGCTGAAGGAGCCGCGCAAGTGGCTGCTCCAGGTGCCGCCGGAGTCGGAGCACATGATCGTCAACCTCGGCCCCTCGCACCCGGCGATGCACGGCTGCTTCCGCGTGCAGACGCTGCTCGACGGCGAGATCGTGCGCGACGCCGAGGCCGAGATCGGCTACATGCACCGCAACTTCGAGAAGATGGCGGAGGCGCGGACCTACTGGCAGGTGATCCCCTACACCGACCGCCTCAACTACTGCTCGTCGTTCATGAACGGGCACGGCTGGGCGCTGGCGGTGGAGAAGCTGCTGGGCGTGCAGGCGCCGGCGCGGGCGGAGGCGGTCCGCGTCATCCTGTCCGAGTTCTCGCGGATCATGGACCACTTCGTGTGCATCTCCACGAACGTGGTCGACCTCGGAGCGATCACCCCGTTCTTCGTGGTGTTCCGCGGCCGCGAGAAGATCTACGAGCTGCTCGAGTCCTGCTGCGGCGCGCGGCTGACGGTCAGCTACGTGCGCATCGGCGGCCTCGCCCAGGACGTGCCGGACGACTTCGTCCCGCGCTGCCGCGAGACGCTCGAGTTCGTGATGGACGCATTCAAGCAGATGGACGAACTGCTGACCCGCAACATCATCTTCAACAACCGCTTCCGCGACATCGGCGTGCTGTCGAAGGAGGACGCGCTGTCCTACGGCTGGGCCGGGCCGTGCCTGCGCGGCTCGGGCGTCGAGACCGACGTGCGCCGCGACGCGCCCTACTCGGGCTACGACCAGTACGACTTCGACGTGCCGGTCGGCACCACGGGCGACTGCTACGACCGCTACCTCGTGCGCATCGAGGAGATCCGGCAGAGCGCGCGCATCATCCGCCAGGCCCTCGACAAGCTGCCGGCGGGCCCGGTGATCGTGGACGACCGCAAGGTGGCGCTGCCGCCGAAGAGCGAGGTCTACGGCAACATCGAGTCGCTGATGAACCACTTCAAGCTGGTCTACGACGGCATCCTGCCGCCGGCCGGCGAGGTGTACGGGGCGACCGAGGGCGCCAACGGCGAGCTCGGCTACTACATCGTCAGCGACGGCGGCAAGCACCCATACCGGCTCAAGGTGCGCCCGCCCTGCTACAACAACTACCAGGCCTACCCCGAGATGCTGAAGGGCGGCCAGATCGCCGACGCGATCGCCATCATCGGCGGCCTCAACGTCATCGCCGGCGAGCTCGACCGGTAAGAAGCGAACCATGCCCAAGTTCACGATCGACGGGAAGGAACTCGAGGTCGCAGCCGGCACCACGGTGATCCAGGCTGCGTCCGCCGCGGGCATCGACATCCCGCACTTCTGCTGGCACCCGGACCTGCCGGTGGACGGCAACTGCCGGATGTGCCTGGTCGAGGTCGAGAAGGCGCCCAAGCTGCAGATCGCCTGCAACACCCAGGTGACCGAGGGCATGGTGGTCCACACCAGCAGCCCCAAGGCAGCGGAGGCCCACCGCACCACGCTCGAGCTGCTGCTGATCAACCACCCGATCGACTGCCCGGTCTGCGACCAGGCGGGCGAGTGCTACCTGCAGGACCAGTACATGGACCACGGGCTGCACGACGCGCAGGTGGAGATCGAGCACAAGGTCCACAAGCGCAAGGTGGCCAACCTGGGGCCGATCATGCTCGACGCCGAGCGCTGCGTGCTGTGCTCGCGCTGCCTGCGTTTCGAGCGCGAGGTCACCGGGACCAACCTGCTCGAGTTCAAGAACCGCGGCAACAGGACCGAGATCACCACGTTCGACGGTGGCCCGATCACCCACGAGTACGCCGGCAACCTGGCCGACGTTTGCCCGGTCGGCGCGCTGCTCAGCCACGACTTCCGCTTCAAGATGCGGGTCTGGTTCCTGGAGCAGACCGAGAGCGTCTGCGGCGGCTGCTCGACCGGCTGCAACACCTGGATCGACGCCCGCGACGGCGAGGTGCAGCGCATCCGCCCGCGCCGCAACGTCGAGGTCAACAAGAGCTGGATCTGCGACCCGGGCCGCATGCTCTACAAGCAGTTCCACGTGCCCGAGCGGCTCACCGGCGCGCGCGCGAAGCGCGGCGCGAACTGGGAAGGCGTGGCGCTGGAGGCGGCGATCGACGAGCTGGCCGCGAAGCTCGGCGAGGCCGGCAGCGCGTCGGCGTTCGTCGCCACCCCGCAGGCCTCCAACGAGGACCTGTTCGCGTTCAAGGCGCTGGCCGAGGCCCAGGGCGGCCAGCTCGACTTCCGGGTCGGCAACCCGCAGGACAAGTTGCACGTGCGGATCGACGAGGTGCTGCAGCGGGCCGACCGCAACCCCAACACCCAGGGCTGCATCGACCTGGGGATGGGCAAGGACGGCGTGGACGCGATCCTGGTGGCCTGCCGCGCGGGGGCCGTCAAGGCGCTGGTGCTGCAGGGGCCCGAGCTGCTGCGCGCGGCCGAGGCGGCCGACGCGATCGCCAAGGTCCCGTTCGTGGCCGTGATGGCCACCCACGAGGAGCCCGCGCTGGCCCTCGCCCACCTGGTGCTGCCGGCCGCGCTGTGGGTCGAGGCGGACGGCACCTACACGAACTACCAGCGCCGCGTGCAGCGGGCGAAGAAGGCGGTGCCGGCGCCCGGCGACGCGAAGCCGCGCTTCGAGCTGGCGCTCGGGCTGCTGCGCCGGCGCGGCCACGCGCTGGCGGTGGTCTCCGCCCGCGATCTGTTCGTCACGCTCGCGAAGTCGGTGCCCGACTACACGAACCTGGACTACAAGGCGCTCGGCTTCGGCGGCCGCGCGCTCGCCACGGCGCCCGAACGGGCCGGCGCCTCCGCGCCGGCTGGCGCCTGACGGGAGCAAGGGACCTCATGGCCACGCGCATCGTCACGGTCGACCGCAACACCAGGCCCGGGGTGGGCCCGATCCTGCTCGGGATGTGGATCACCCTGCGCAACATGCTGCAGACGCTGTTCCAGCGCAAGGGTGCGACGATCCAGTACCCCGAGGAGAACCGCCCGGTCTCCACCCGCTACCGCGGCATCCACATCCTCACCGTGCGCCAGGACGGCTCGCCCAAGTGCGTGGCGTGCTACATGTGCGCCACCGTCTGCCCCGCCGAGTGCATCTACATCGAGGCCGGCGAGCGGCCCGAGAAGAGCATCGAGAAGTACCCGACCCGGTTCGAGATCGACCTGCTGCGCTGCGTCTACTGCGGCTTCTGCGTGGACGCGTGCCCGGAGGAGGCGATCATCATGAGCCGCGAGAACAACCTGGTCGGCACCACCCGCGCCGAGCTGGTGATCGACCGCGACCGCCTGATGTCGCGGGCGGAGACCGCCGAGCACGGTGCGGGCTACCGGCCCGACGAGCACGACGTGCGGCGCCCGGTGCGGCTGGCGGCGCTCGACCGGCTCTCGAAGGAGCACGGCATCGTCCCGGGCATGCCGAAGCGGTAGCGATGCAGGGCCGACCCGGCTGGGACGAGTACTACGTCGCGATCAGCCGCACGGTCGCCACCCGCTCGAACTGCTGCCGGCGCAAGGTCGGCGCCATCATCGTGGTCGAGAACGCGATCATCTCGACCGGCTACAACGGCACGCCGATGGGCGTGAAGAACTGCGCGGACGGCGGCTGCCCGCGCTGCGCGTCCGACGCGCCGACGGGGTCCGGCTACGACGCCTGCATCTGCGTCCACGCCGAGCAGAACGCGATCGTGATGGCCGCCCGCCACGGCAACGCGACCAAGGGCGGCCGGCTGTACACGACGCTGCGGCCCTGCTTCGGCTGCGCCAAGGAGTCGATCCAGGCCGGCATCCGCGAGATCGTCTTCGCCGAGCCGTTCGGCTACGGCCCGGAGCTGGAGGACGTCTACCAGCGCCTGATCCGCGAGAGCGGCATCGTGCTGAGGCAGCCCGCCAGCTAGAGTCGCTTCGGCGCGATCAGCTTCACACCGGGAAAGCAGGTCCGGTCCTGGCTCCAGATGTCGACCAGGATCACTCGTCGCCTCGCGTCATCGACATCAGTCGACTCGTCGTCAGCCCCTTCTTCCAGGGCACCCGCCGGAGGCGTTCCACGCTCCCACGGCCCCGCGCGGCGCGGCCTGCGCCTGCCAGGCGCACCACGTCGCCGTCGCGCACAAAGGTCAGGGCATCGCCGGGCTTCCAGCCGAGGGCATCACGGATCTCCTTCGGAACGGTGACCTGCCCCTTGACCGTCAAGGTGCTCGCCTTCATGACTCGGCCAGGCTCTGGGCCGAGGCCGGCCACGCCAAGGCGAGCGCCAGCAGCCCGAACACATCGCCCGTTCGACCATCGACCGGCCTCCTGGCTCGGAAAGCTAGGACGCGACGCATCCGTCGTCGGATGCGCCCGGGATACACTCCGCCATTCCCGTGGATGCTGCCCGTGTCGGTGCGCCGAAGGGGCACCTGTTGCAGGTGCTGGGGGTCGCGTTCGGCCTCGCCGTGATCGTGGGCAACACGATCGGCATGGGCATCCTGCGCACGCCCGGCGAGGTGGCGGCGCGGCTGCCCGACACCTCGCTGTTCATCGCCGTGTGGGTGGCCGGCGGGCTGTACGCGCTGATGGGCGCGCTCTCGCTGGCGGAGCTGGGCGCGATGCTGCCGCGCTCGGGCGGCCAGTACGCGTTCGTCCACCACGCGCTCGGTCCGTTCCCGGCCTTCGTCGTCGGCTGGAGCGACTGGTTCTCCACCTGCGGCAGCGCGGCCGCGATCGCGCTGGTGCTGAGCCAGTACCTCGCCCCGCTGCTGCCGCCGCTGCTGGGCCACGAGGCCGCGACGGCCGCGGTCGTCGTAATGGTCTTCGCCACGCTGCAGTGGCGAGGCATCCGCGTGGGCGACGCCGTGCAGCAGGCGACCAGCCTGCTCAAGACGCTCGCGCTGCTCGCCCTGGCCGGGGCCGCGCTGCTGGTGACACCCGCGACGCCCGCTGCGGCCGCTGTCGGAAGCGGCCCGGTCGTGCCCTCGGGCCTCGCGCTGGCGGCGGCCGTCGTCGTCGCGCTGCAGTCGGCCATCTACACCTACGACGGCTGGACCGGTCCCATCTACTTCGGCGAGGAGGTCAAGGACCCCGGCCGCGACATCCCGCGAGCGATGGTCGGCGGGGTGCTGCTGGTGGCGGGCCTCTACCTCGCGCTGAACGCAGCCTTCCTGCGCGTCGTGCCGGTGGCCGAGATGGCCGGCGACCCGTTCGTCGCCGCGACCGCCGCGACGCGCCTGTTCGGCCCGGGCGGCGACACCGTGCTGCGGCTGCTGATGGTCGTGTCGATGCTGGCCGCGGTCAACGCCTGCCTGCTGATGGGCTCGCGGGTGCCGTTCGCGATGAGCCGCGACCGCCTGCTGCCGGGCGCGGTGGCCCGCGTCAACGCCGGCGGAACCCCGGTCGTGTCGCTGTTCCTGAGCACGGCGGTGGCGCTCGCCTTCATCGCCACCAACACCTTCGACGCCGTGCTGGCGCTGCTGGCGTTCTTCTTCGTCGCGGCCTACGCGCTGTCGTTCCTGTCGGTGATCGTGCTGCGCCGCCGCGAGCCGGAGCGACCGCGGCCGTTCCGGGTCCCGCTCTACCCGTGGCTGACGGGCTTCGCGCTGTTCGGCTCGCTCGCCTTCCTGGTCGCCGCGGTGGCTGGCGACCGCGCCAACAGCGGCCGCGCGCTGGCCCTGTTGCTGCTCTGCGGCCCCGTCTACCTGCTGGCACGTCGGTCGCTTGGGGGTTTGGGGGCGGAGGAGCGGCCGTTCGCGACGTAGCCCCCATGGGCCCGAGCGACAGGCTCTGCCTGGCGCGAGCCGCCCGACGGGGGTTTGGGGGCGGAGGAGCGGCCGTTCGCGACGTAGCCCCCATGGGACCGGTGACGGGCTTCGCCCGGCACCGGAACCCGACGTTGACTCTGATCGGCCCCACGCGCACAGTACCGCCAAACCCATGAGCGAGACCGCAGCGGGCCACCCCTCTCCCCTCACCTACCGCTACACGTTCGCGTTCGACGACGGGACGCAGCGTGTCTTCACGATGGCGCTCGACCGCGACACGCTGCAGATGGCGGTGCCCGCGCGCAAGAGCTACCCGGAGTGGACGGCGCTGTCCTTCAAGCAGTGCGCCAACTGCCCGCTGAACGAGCAGCAGCACCCGCGCTGCCCGATCGCCCAGAACCTGGTCGAGGTGGTGGCTTTCCTCGGCAACCGCTTCAGCTACGAGGAGGTCGAGGTCACGGTCGAGGGCCACGGCCGCAAGTACGTCAAGCGCACGGCGCTACAGCACGCGGCGGCCTCGCTGATCGGCATCTTCACCGTCTCCTCCGGCTGCCCGATCCTTTCGCGGCTGCGGCCGATGGTGGCCACCCACCTGCCGTTCATGACGCCGGAAGAGTCGACCTACCGGATGATCTCGATGTACCTGATGGCCCAGTTCTTCCGCCACCGCCACGGCAAGAGCGCGGACTGGGAGTTGCACGACCTGCTGGCGTTCCTGCAGGAGGCGCACGAGACCAACGCGGCGTTCTGCCGGCGGCTGGCGGCGACCGGGGTCAAGGACGCGAGCCTGAACGCGCTGGCAGGGCTCAACGCGATGGGCGAGATGACGTCGCTCTCGATCGAGTCGCGCGACGACGACCTGCGCCGGCTGGAGCGCCACTTCGGGCTGCAGTACGAGTAGGCGGCCCGCGACCGCGGGCCGCGCTCAGGGCTTGGCGACGACGTGGACGGGTTGCGCCGCCCGCGGGTCCTTCGGCCGCCCCCACAGGTAGCCCTGGCCGTAGCGCATGCCGAGGTCCTGCAGCGCCCGCTTCTCCTCGACCGTCTGGATGCCTTCCGCGATCACCGTCGCGCCCATGCCCTGGCCCATCTCCAGGATCGCCTTGACGACCTGCTGGTTGACCCGCTTCTCGTGGATGTCGCGGACCAGGCTCATGTCGATCTTCAGGTAGGAGGCCTGCAGCGTGGCCACCGTCTCCAGGCCCGAGTGGCCGGCGCCGACGTCGTCGATCGCGAACGTGAAGCCGAGGTCGAGGAAGGCGTGCATCGCCTCGCGGTACAGGTTCAGGTTCTCGATGATCTCGCGCTCGGTGATCTCCAGCGTCACCATCTGCGGCGACAGCGTCGGCCCCAGGTAGCCGAGCAGGCCGCGGCCGAGGAAGCTGGCGTCGCGGATCGTGCCCGGCACCGTGTTGAGGAACAGCCGGGTCGGCGCGCCGAAGAACTCCCAGTCGCGGAACGCCACCCGCCGGCAGGCGCGCTCGAGGTCCTCCACCAGGCCGTGACGGGCGGCCAGCGCGAACAGCGGCCCGGGGGACTCCAGGTCGGTCCCGCGCGGCCCGCGCGAGAGCGCCTCGTGGCCGAGCGGCTCGCCGGTCTCGATCTCCACGATCGGCTGGAACGCGGTCCAGACCTGGGCGCCGTGGATCACCTCGAGCAGTCGCTCGCGCTCGTTGCGCTCGCGCACGACGCGCCGCAACGACGCGGTGGCCAGCGCGTCCTCGGAGAGCCGCCACAGCTGGCGCTCCTCGCTCTCCAGCGGGTTCCACAGCACGAAGCCGTAGCCGACCTCGATCCCGGGCCGCTCGCGCAGGTAGGTGAAGGCGATGCGGGCGATGCGCGGCGCGAGGAAGGCCTCCACCCGCTCGGTCAGCTTGCGCACGTCGTCCAGGGTGTAGGCGGCCTCGTTTTCGCGGTGGCCGACGAGGAACACGAACAGCCGGTCGCTGGCGCGGTCGTCCCACGCCATCAGGTCGCCCTCGCGCACGTGGCGCTGCAGCTCCGCGAGCACCGGCTCGACCTGCTCGCGCGCCGCGCGGTGGACCGGGTTACCGAAGCGGCGCTCGATGCGGCCGAGCGGCAGCATGTCGACCACGACCGCCGCCAGCGCGCCGCCCTCGCGCAGCCTCGCGGCCACGGCGTGCCGTACGTCGGCGAGCACGGGGACGGGGGGCATGGCTCAGGGATTGTCGAACGCGGCGACGCCGCGCTGCAAGCCGCGGGCGGCGCCTCTAGCGCGTGGCGGCCGCGCTCGCCCGCTGCGACAGCGCCCAGGCCCCGGCGCCGAGGGCGAACAGCAGCGCGGTGGCGCCGGCCTGCGCCCACGAGCGGGTGGCCAGCAGGTAGACGCAGAACAGCACGCCCGCGGGGGCGATCAGCTCCGCGGCGGGGAGGCGGAAGCCGGGCGGCTCGGCGGGCCGCTGGCGGCGCAGCACCAGCACGGCGGCGCAGGTCAGGCCGTAGGTCAGCAGCCGCACGATCGCGGACAGCGTCGCGTTCCACTCGAAGTCGCCGTGCAGCGCGAACGCCGCCACCAGCGCCGCGAACAGCAGGATCGCGGCGTCGGGCGTGTGGCGCGCGGGGCTGAGCGCCGCGAGCCGGGCCGGCAGCAGGCCGCGCTCGGCCATCGCGAACAGCAGGCGCGGGGCCTGCAGCGTCGAGCCCGTCGCGTAACCCCAGATCGAGACCATCGCGGCGATCGCGGCCAGCACCACGCCGGCCGGGCCGAACAGCACCGCGAAGGCCGCGGCCACGGGCGCCGCGACGCGGGCGACGTCGGGCACCAGGCCGACGACGGTCAACTGCACCAGCATGTACACGCCGGCGACCAGCCCCAGCGCGGTGAGCAGGGCGAAGGCGGTGTCGCGACGCGGGTCGCGCGCTTCGCCCGCCGGGATCAGCGGCGCTTCGAAGCCACCGTAGGCGAAGACCAGCAACAACACCGCGTCGGTCCACGCGACGTGGAGTGGTGTCGCCGGCAGCGGCTGCGCGGCCAGCACCTCGGGCCGGATCGCCGGCAGCCCGAACACCACGAGCAGCCCCAGCGGCAGCAGCTTGGCGACCGTGAAGGCGTCGACGGCCCACGTCGCCTGGCGCACGCCCGCGAGGTTGATCGCGGCCAGCGCGGCACACAGGCCGACGATCACCGCGGCGCGCAGCCCACCCGTGCGGACCGCGGGGAACAGCTCGCCGAGGTAGATCACGAACACGTTGAGGTTGGCGGCCAGCGCGGTGATGCGGATGAAGAACGTCAGCCAGCCGGCCTGGAAGCCGGCGAAGCCGCCGAAGGCCTCGCGCGCGTAGAGGTACGGGCCGCCCGGCTCGCGGAAGCGGCTGGCGACCTCGGCGAAGCACAGCACCATCAGCAGCACGCCGATGCCGGCCAGCGCGTAGGCGAGCGGGCTCCAGGCCCCGGTCAGGCCGGCGACCTGGGCGGGCATGCGGAAGATCGCGCTGCCGATCACGCCGTTGACGATGGCGAGCGTCAGGTCCCAGCGCCCGATCGCGCGCACGAAGCCGGGACGGGCGGGCTCGGACATCCGCGGATGGTAGCCGGCCGGCGCGCGCCGTGGTCGCCGCCTCGCGTACGATTGCCTCGCGGCGGACGAGTCGCCGCCTCGGGACCTCAGGAGGTGGAGATGCGCTGGCGCGCGCTGCTGATCGCCGGGCTGGTCGCGGTCGGACTTCCGGCCCTGGCCCAGGACGGCGGGCTGACCACGGTCGTGATGGGCGACGGCAGCAGCCTGATGCTGCGCTCGTGGCAGCTCGTCTACGACGCCCAGACCTGGCCCAAGGGCCAGCCGCCGTCGGTCGCCGGCTCGCTGAGCGTGCCCACGTCGGAGCTGTGGAGCGCGAAGAAGCGCTACCCGCTCGCCGGCAGCAAGCTGGAGCCGGTCTACAGCCCCGGCACGTTCATCGCGCGCCAGGTCGCACTGGTCGGGCCCGACGGCAAGAAGCGGACGTTCGTGCTGGAGCAGCCGGCGCGCGAACTGCTGACCCCGGAACTCGAGAAAGGCACGCTGTCGATGGCCCGCAGCGTGGACCTGGTCGGCGAGACGTTGACCGGCACGAAACGCAGCTTCTGCCTGCTCTCCTACACCGCCCTCGTCACCTGCTCGGACTCGGCCGAGAACCAGGTGGTGCGGGTGGAGTTCGCGCGGTGAAGGCGAAAGCGCCGCGGGCCTCGGCCCGGCCCGCCCAGCTCGAGGCACTGTTGCACCAGCGCCAGACCGCCACGCCCGCGGGCCGGGCGCGACTGGATCGCGACGCGCAGGCGCTGTTCGCGCCGCGGGCGGTGGTGTTCACCGACACCTCCGACTTCACCCACCGCGTCGAGCGCGACGGCGTGCTGCACTTCCTGATGCTGTTCCAGGCCGCGGGCGAAGCCTGTGAGCAGGCGGCCGCCGGGCACGGCGGCCGCTGCGTGAAGTGGGAGGCCGACAGCCTGCTGCTGGTGTTCCCCGACGTGCCCGCCGCCTGCGCCGGCGTGCGCGCGATCGAGCATGCGCTGCGGGCCTGGGCGGCCACCCAGCCCGCGCGCGACCGGCTGCGCTTCAGCTACGGCATCGGCTGGGGCGACGTGATCGACCTCGGCGGCGACGTGTTCGGCGCGGAGGTCAACCTGGCGAGCAAGCTGGGCGAAGACACCGCGCGCCCGGACGAGGCGCTGCTGACGCCGCAGGCCGCCCGCGCGGCTCGCGCGGCAGGCATCAAGCTGGAACCGGGCGGCCTGTTCGTCGCCGGCGCCCGCCGCCGCCGCTGCAAGCGGTTGCCCATCGGGTGGCTGGCGGCGGAGTGAATCCGCCGCCAGACCCGCGGGGGCTCACGCCGCGATACGGACGCGGCTCCGCCCCCGTGCCCGGGCTCGGGTGGCTGGGCCGGGAGTAAGTCCTAGGCTTTGCCGCGCGCCTTGAGTTCGCAGGGGAGCAGGGCCGCGTAGATCGCCTCGGTGGTCGGGACCGGCACCGCGTGCTCCGCGGCGAGGCGGACCACCGCGCCGGCCTGGTTGTCGAGCTCCGACGGGCGGCCGGCGGCGATGTCGCGCTGCATCGACGCCGTCGAGTCCTCGGGCAGCGCGTCGACGAAGCGCATCGTGCGCGTCACGGCGTCGTCGCGCAGGGCGACTCCGCGGGCGCGCGCCAGCAGATCGACCTCCTTCAGCGCCCGCAGCAGCAGCGCGCGGGTCTGCGGCACCTTGCGCACGAGCCCGATCGGCTGCCGACACACCGCGCCGACACCGCTGACCGGGGCGATGAACAGGAACTTCTCCCACAGCGCGGCCTCGACGTCGTCGGCCACTCCCACCGAGATCCCCTTCGTCGCGGCAAACGCCGCCTGCAACGCCTCGACCCGTTCGCTGCGACGGCCATCGCGCTCGCCGAACTCGATCCGCGGCTCGACGCCGGCATGGCGCACGACGCCCGGGCCCTCGATGTAGCTGACGATCTTGCACAGCCCCGGCAGGACCGCTGCCGCGCCGAGCTCGGCTGCGAGCTGGTCGGGAGCCTCGACACCGTTCTGCAGCGGCAGCACCGTGGTGGCCTCGCCGACCAGCGGCTTCATCGCCCGCGCGGCGTCGCGCACCTGCCAGGCCTTGACCCCGACCAGCACCAGGTCGACGGCCCCGGCCTCGGCGGGGTCGGCGGTGGCGAGCTTCGGCCGGACCTCGAAATCACCCGCGGTCGAGAACACTTTCAGGCCGTCCTCGCGGATGGCCTCCAGGTGGGCCCCCCGCGCGATCACAACCAGCTCGTGGCCCGCCTCGGCCAGCCGGCCGCCGAAGTACGCACCGACACCGCCTGCCCCGAAGATCGCTACCCGCATCGGTGGATTCTGCCCGAACGCGCGCGATCAGCGAGCGGGCACCCGCCGCGGCCCCGCGGCCGGTGGCGGGCCCAGCCGGCGCGCGTCTTCGTGAGCCCGCGCCCGCAGCACGTGTCTCAGCGCGTACTCCTGCAGCGCCTGGTGGACGACGGCATCGATGCTGAGGCCGGGGGCGCCGGAAGCGGCCCGCGCCAGCATCTGCGGCTCGACTGCGACCTGGACTCGCGTCACGACCGTTCTCCTCTCGCGCCGGGGGCTCGCCTGCGGCCCCCGGCGGCCTCCTCTTCCGGCAGCCGCCCGGCCTGCTGCAGCGCGCGCCGCAGCAGGAACTCGAGCTGGCCGTTGAGCGAGCGCAGGTCGTCCTCGGCCCAGCGCTGGAGCGCGGTGAGCAGCGCCGGGTCCAGCCGCAGCAGGTAGGGCTTGCGCTCGGCCATCGCGGACTACTGGTACAGGGTGCCGGTGTTGACGACCGGCTGCGCCTCGCGATCGGCGCACAGCACGACCAGCAGGTTGCTGACCATCGCCGCCTTGCGCTCCTCGTCGAGCTTGACCTGGTTGCTCTTCTCCAGCATCTCGAGCGCCATCTCGACCATGCCCACGGCGCCCTCGACGATCTTCTGGCGGGCCGCGATGATGGCGCCGGCCTGCTGCCGCCGCAGCATCGCGGCGGCGATCTCCTGCGCGTAGGCCAGGTGGCTGAGCCGCGCCTCGAGCACCTGCACGCCGGCCTTCTCCAGCCGCTCCTGGACCTCGGTCTTCAGGTGGCCGGCGATCTCCTGGGTGTTGCCGCGCAGCGAGACGAGGGTCTCGACGTGGGCGTCGTAGGGGTAGCGGGTCGCCAGGTTGCGCACCGCGGCCTCGGTCTGCACCTTGACGTAGTTCTCGTAGTCGTCGACCTCGAAGCAGGCTTCGGCGGTGTCGACCACACGCCACACCACGACGGCGGCGATCTCGATCGGGTTGCCGTCCTGGTCGTTGACCTTCAGCCGCCCGCTCTCGAAGTTGCGGACGCGTTGCGAGATCGCGTGCTTGGCGAAGAACGGGTTGGCCCAGCGCAGGCCGGGCTCGGTGACCGTGCCCTTGTAGTCGCCGAACAACTGCAGCACGCGGCCCTCGTTGGGGTTCACCATGAACAGCCCGGCCAGGCCGAGCCCGGCCAGCGCGATGGTGACGACGCCCACGAACACGCCGATGCCGGCCTTGGCCTGGGCTGCGGTGATCAGCAGCGCCAGGCCGCCGATCATCAGCAGCAGGAAGCCGAACAGGGCGACGTAGCCGCTGATGGCGTTGACGCGATTTTCGCGGATCATGTTTTGCCCCTCCAGTGACATCAAAGTGATATCACATTGCTATCTACGGAAACAAGCCCGGCCGGGTTCCGCTTATCCTCGAAGGGCGCCATGCCCGACTCGATCACCGACCCGCGGGCCCACGTCGCCGCCCAGCTCGAGGAGCAGGCCGAGGCCTGCGCGGCGATGGGCTCGCCGCTCTATGCCTCGCTGCTGGGCCACGCGGCCACCGACGTGCACGCCGCGGGACCGTGCTGGGACGTGCTGCGCGACCACGTCCTGCCCGGCCGCGGCGACGCGCTCGCGCTGCGCTTCATGGCCGCCGTTCACCGCCTCGTCCTGGCGGGGGACGCCCCGACGCTGGCGGCGCTCTACGCCGAATCGCGCGCGCCCGAGGTCTGCGTGCAGCGCAACGCCGCGGTCTGGCCCGCCTTCGTCGAGACCGTGGCGACGCACCGCGAGACGCTCGCGCGCGACGTCGCCGTGCCGTGCCAGACCAACGAGGTCGGCCGCTCGGCCGGGCTGATGTTCGGCTTCCTCGACCTCGCGGCGACGACGGGCCGACCCCTGCGCCTGCTCGAGGTCGGGGCCTCCGCGGGCCTCAACCTGCGCTTCGACCACTTCCGCTACGGCGGCGGCGGCGCCTGCTGGGGCGACGCCGGCTCCCCCGTCGACCTGACGGGCTTGTGGGCGGAGGCGCCGCCGCACGTGGACGCGCCGCTGGCGGTCGCCTCGCGGCAAGGCTGCGACCCGAACCCGATCGACGTGACCACGCCCAGGGGTTTGGGGGCGGAGGAGCTCCGTTCGCGACGGAGCCCCCATGGGACCGACGCCGGGTTCACCCCGGCGTCGGAACCCGATGCCCGCCGCGCGCTGCTCGCCTCGGTGTGGGCCGACCAGGGCCCACGCTTCCACCGGCTCGAGGGCGCGCTGGCGCTGGCCGCGCAGGTTCCGGCCACGGTCGTGCGCGCCTCCGCCGACGCGTTCGTCGCGGAACAACTCGCCGCCTCCACCCCGGGCGTCACCACCGTCGTCTATCACTCGGTGGTGCAGGAGTACTTCGACGCGGGCACCGCCCTTCGCTTCCGCGCCGCGCTGGAGGCAGCCGGGGCGCGGGCGACGGCGGAGGCGCCAGTGGCCTGGCTGCGGCTCGAACCGGTCAGCGCATTGCGCCACCACGGCGTGACGCTGACGACGTGGCCGGGCGGGGACGAGCGGCTGCTCGCGGTCTGCGGGGCCCACGGCCAGGGCGCGCGGCCGCAGCGCTGACCGCGGCTACCATCGAAAACGGAGCGGAGGAAGGAACGAGCGTGACGATCATCGCAGGCGTGCTGCACGACCCCGAGAGCGGCAAGAGCCGCCGCGCAGAGGCCCGCATCGCGGACGGCCGGCTGAGCGTCGACGCGGAGTCGGGCCCGCAGCAGGCGACACTCGGGGCCGTCGAGATCACCACCGGCGGCTGGCAGGCGCAGGCCGTCCACCTCGGCTGGCGCGACGGCGCCGGTCGGACGTGGGCGTTCACCGTCGAGGACCCCGCGGCACGGGCGGCGCTCGCGGCGGCGCTGCCGCCGGCCCTGGCCGCGAAGGTCGCGGCCAGCCATGGCGCCGAGCGCCGCGTCCAGCGCTCGGGGCGACTGGCGCTCGCGCTGCTCGGCGCCTTCTTCACGCTGCCGCTGGTGTTGCTCGCGCTGCTGTTCGCCTTCCGCGAGCCGCTGCTCGACTGGGTGGTGGCGCGGCTTCCCACGTCCGTCGACGCCCGGCTCGGCCAGCTCACGGCCGAGCAGGTCAAGGCCACCGGCAAGCTGGTCGAGACCGGCCCCGCGGTGGACGCGGTGAAGGCGATCGGCGACCGGTTGCTCGCCCACGCGCCCGCCCACCCCCACGAGTTCCGCTTCGCAGTGATGGAGGACCCGAGCCTCAACGCCTTCGCGGCGCCCGGTGGTTTCGTCGTCGTCCACACCGGCCTGATCGCGGCCGCGGACGGCCCGGAAGAAGTCGCGGGCGTGCTCGGCCACGAGATCGCCCACGTGCTGCGCCGCCACTCGTTGCGGCAGATGGCCTTCGAGCTGGGCCTGACCGCGCTCGTGCAGCTCGCGGTCGGCAGTGCCGACGGCGCGGTGGCGATCCTGACCGGGACGGCGCAGCAGCTCTCGGGGCTGTCCTTCTCGCGCGATCAGGAGAGCGAGGCCGACCGCCTCGGCCTCGACCTGCTGCAGGCGGCGAGGCTGCCGGGCGAGGGCCTGCCCCGCTTCTTCGACCGGCTGGCGAAGGAGGGCGGCAACGCGGTGCCGGCCTTCCTGTCCTCCCACCCGCAGAGCGACGAGCGCCGCGAGGCGCTCGCGGCGGAGCTGGCCCGGCGCGGAGAGTGGGCGACGGATCCGCTGGCCCTGGAGTGGTCGGCGGTGCGCGACTCGGTGGCCGCAAAGAACTGATCCGTCAGGGAAGGAGCCATGCTGCCGCTCGCTCAAGTTCGCGGCGGACGCCACCGGCGCCGCGGCCGACGCGCAGAGCGCCCACCTGTTCATCGTCAGCCCGCTGGCCGGCGGCGGCGGGTTGGGCGCCCTGTTCCGCACCCACCCGCTGACGGAGGAGCGCGTGCGAAGCCTGCTGGCGCTCGCGTGATCGCACCCGGGCGCGGGCCGCGCAGGTCTGGCACCGGCGCGGCCCGCGGTGGTAGCCTCCCCACATGAAGACCCTGTTGGCCGCCGCGGCCCTCGCGGCGTTGCTCTCCGAGGAGGCCCCGATGAAGATCAAGGCCGGCGACGTCGCGCCGGACTTCAAGCTCGCCGCCTCGACGGGCCAGACCGTCGCGCTCGCCGACTTCGCCGGCAAGCAGACCGTGGTCCTGGCCTTCTACCCCAAGGCGTTCACCGGTGGTTGAACGCGCGAGATGACGGCGTTCCGCGATCAGAAGCAGAGCTTCGCGGACGCCGGTGCCCAGGTCCTGGGCATCTCGATGGACGACCTCGCCACCCAGACGAAGTTCGCGGAGAGCCTGACCACCGGCTTCCCGCTGCTGGCCGACCCCGACGGCGCCGTCGCCACGGCGTACGGCGTGAAGGGCGCGGGCTACGCCAACCGCGTCACGTTCGTGATCGGCAAGGACGGCAAGGTGCAGGCGGTGTTCGAGGGCAAGGACGCGCTCGACCCGGCCGGCGCGCTGGCCGCCTGCAGCCGCAAGTAGTCGCAACCCCCGGAGGCACCGTGGCCGGATTGACGCTGGACGTGCGTTGGCGGGGCGAGGGCCTGGTCTTCGACGGGCGCTCGGGCGAACGCACGATCGTGCTCGACGGCAACGACACGGTCTCCGTCTCGCCCGTCGAGGCCGTGGCCCACGGCCTCGCCGGCTGCATGGCGATCGACGTCGTCGACATCCTGCAGAAGGGACGGCTGCCGCTGCGCGGCCTGTCCGCGCGGCTGGAGGCGGAACGAGCGCCGGCGCCGCCGAAGCGCATCACGTCGATCAAGCTGCACTTCACGGTCGAGGGCGACGTGCCCGCCGATCGCGTGGAGCGCGCGATCGAGTTGTCGCACGAGACCTACTGCTCCGTGTGGCACTCGCTGCGCCAGGACATCGCCTTCGAGTGCACCTTCACCGTCGTCCCCTGACCGGAGGCAAGCCGATGGCCAAGGCCGAGCTGAAGACGAAAGAGAACGACCAGAGCGTCGCCGGCTTCCTCGCGACCGTGGCCGACCCGGAGCGCCGGCGCGAGTGCGAGACGATCGTGGCGCTGATGCAGCGCGCGACCGGCGAGCCGCCGCGGATGTGGGGCACCAGCATCGTCGGCTTCGGCCGCTACCGCTATCGCTCGCCCGCCACGGGCCGCGAGGGCGACTGGATGCTGACCGGGTTCTCCCCGCGCAAGCAGGCGCTGACGCTCTACCTGATGTCGGGCTTCGCTCCGCTCGCCGACCTGATGGTGAAGCTCGGCAAGCACTCGACCGGCGGCTCGTGCCTGTACGTGAAGAAGCTCGCCGACGTCGACCTGAAGGTGCTGGAGCAGGCCGTGAAGCGCAGTATCAGGAGCCCGATGGGCGCCGCCAGCGCCGCCCCGGCGAAGCCGGCCGCCGCCCGCAAGGCGCCGGCCCGGAAGAAGGCCGCGGCGAAGAAGCGCTAGCGTCCCGCCAACCCGAGGAGCACCCGCTCGAGCAGGGTGACGATGCGGTCGATCCCCCGCTCGTCGATCCGTCCCGAGACGTCGGACGGGCGGTGGTAGTCGGCGTGCACGCCCGTGAACAGGAACAGCACCGGCTTGCCGGCCTGCGCGAACGGCGCGTGATCGGAAGGCCCGAAGCCGCCCTCGTGCCACAGCAGCTTCAGCCCCAGGCCCACGTTGGCCTGCTCCACCAGCGGTTTCCAGCGCGGGCTGGTGTCGACGCCGTGGACCTGCAGCACGTCGCCGCGCAGGCGGCCGATCATGTCCAGGTTGGCCATCGCCACGATCCGCTCGAGCGGCACCGGGCTGTGCTCCACGAAGTGGAGCGAGCCCAGCGTGCCCAGCTCTTCGGCCCCGAACGAGACGAACAGCAGCGAGCGCTCCAGCTCGCTCGCTCGTGGCGCGAGCCGCCGCGCCAGCTCCAGCAGGCCGGCCGTGCCCGAGGCGTTGTCGTCGGCGCCGTGGTGGACCTTGCCGTCCGGTGACGGGTCGAGCGAACCCGACGCGCCGAGGCCGAGGTGGTCGTGGTGGGCGCCGACGACCACGACCTCGCGGGCGCCGGGCGCGGGCAGCAGGCCGATCACGTTGCGGGTGCGGGCGCGGCGCGGCGTCAGGTCCGCCTCCACCCGCGCCACGACGGGCAGCGCGCGCGACGCGGGCAGGCCCGCGTCGGCCGCCTGCTGCAGCGCGTCGAGCGACGTGCCCGCGCCGGCGAACGCGCGATCGGCGGCCTTGCGCGTCAGCGCCAGCACGGGCAGCCCGACGTCGCGCAGCGACGCGTCCTGGCGCAGCGGCGTGAGCTCGTCGCCGCCGACCCGGGTGCGTGGACCGGTCACGAACAGCACCGCGGCAGCGCCGCGCGCGCGCGCGTTCAGGGCCTTGCGCCGCAGGTCCGTGAAGGCCGCCCACGGCGAGTCCCAGGCCAGGCCGTCGGGCCCGTAGCGCAGCATGAGCACCGGCTTGCCGACGACGTCGAGCCCTGCGAAGTCGTCGCGACCGAGGCTCGGCGCCACCAGCCCGTAGCCGGCGAAGACCAACTCGCCCGCCGCCGCACCGGCCGCCGAGAAGGACAGCGGCCGGAAGTCGCGGCCCAGCTCGAGCCGCGAGCCCGCGCCCAGCTCCAGGCGGTTCTGGCCACCCAGGCTCGCGCCGTCGACGAAGTCGAAGGCCTGGAAGAAGCTGCCGTCGGCGGCGCCGGCGGCGAGGCCGGCGGCGGCGAACTGCTCCGCGATCCACTCGGCCGCGGCGTCGGCACCGGCGCTGCCCGCGCGACGCCCCTGCCAGGCGTCGGCGGCGAGACGGGCCACGTCCTTTTCGATGCGGCGCGCGTCGGCGGCGGCCGGCAGCGCCAGCGCCAGCGCCAGCGACGCGGCCAGGGAGCGAAACCGCATGGAGTCCCGATCATAGCCGCGCGCCCGTGGGGGTTTGGGGGCGGTGGAGCGTCCGTTCGCGACGGAGCCCCCATGGGACCGGCGCCGGGTTCATCCCGGCGTCGGAACCCGTCGGGGTTTGGGGGCGGAGGAGCGTCCGTTCGCGACGGAGCCCCCATGGGACCGGCGCCGGGTTCATCCCGGCGTCGGAACCCGTCGGGTAAGTCTTTGAACCTCAAGGGGGTTTTGTGGTATTCATTGCCCCTGATCATCTAGCACGGGGTAAGCCGAGGAATGCCGAAGATCCTGCTCGTGGAAGACAACGAGATGAACCGCGACATGCTGTCGCGCCGGCTCATCCGCAAGGGCTACGAGGTCGTCATCGCCGTCGACGGCGGCGAGGGCCACGAGATGGCCCAGACGATCAACCCGGACCTGATCCTGCTCGACATGAGCCTGCCTGTCCTCGACGGATGGGAAGTGGCCCGCCGCCTCAAGGGCAACGAGGCGACGAAGAAGATCCCGATCATCGCCCTGACGGCGCACGCCATGGCCGGCGACCGCGAGAAGGCGCTCGAAGCGGGTTGCGACGACTACGACACCAAGCCGATCGAGCTGCCGCGCCTGTTGGGCAAGATGGAGGCGATGCTCGGGGGTCCGCCGGCCCCCGCCACGCCCGCGTGAGCGACACCCCCCGGGCCGCGGCGGCGGTTGCCGCCCCGGGACCGGGGGCGTCTGTCGAGGACGAACGCCGCGCCCGGGCCGCCTTCCTGGCCCACATGCGGCACGAGTTGCGCACGCCCGTCAACGCGATCCTGGGCTACAGCGAGATGCTGCTCGAGGACCGCGACGTGCTCGGCGAGCAGGTCGGCGGCGACCTGGAGAAGATCCACGAGGCGGGCGCCAACCTGCTCGGCCTGATCAACGAGATCCTGGCCCAGTCGCGGATCGAGGAGTCGAAGGTGATCGACATCGACGCCTTCGGCGCCGAGATGCGTCACCACCTGCGCACCCCGGCCAGCACCGTGATCGGCTACTCCGAGATGCTGCTCGAGGAGGCCGAGGACCTGCCCGAGGAGGCCCGCGGCGACATCGGCCGCATCCTCGAGTCGGGCAAGAAGCTGCTGAGCCTGATCGAGGACATCGTGCAGATGTTCGAGGTCAAGGCCGGTCACGCCGAGCTCAAGGTCGAGGCCAGCGCGGAGGTCCAGGACCTGATCCGCGACGTGGTCACCACCCTGGCGACCGACCCGCGCAGCAACGCGGACCGCCTCGGCGGTCGCATCCTGGTCGTCGACGACAACGAGATCAACCGCGACGTGCTGGGCAAGCGCCTCAAGCGCGACGGCTACGAGGTGGCGGTCGCCGAGGACGGGCTGCTGGCGATGCAGATGATGGCGGACGAGGACTACGACCTGGTCCTGCTCGACATCATGATGCCGATCGTCAACGGCTACCAGGTGCTGGACCGGATGAAGAAGGACCCGCGCCTGCGCCACCTGCCGGTGATCATGATCTCGGCCCTCGACGACATCGACGGCATCGTCCGCTGCATCGAGATGGGCGCCGAGGACTACCTGCCCAAGCCGTTCAACCCGACGATCCTGAAGGCCCGCATCGGCGCCTGCCTGGAGAAGAAGCGGCTGCGCGACCGCGAGGTGCTGCACCTGCAGCAGATCGAAGAGGAGAAGAAGCGCGCCGACGACATCCTGCACGTGATCCTGCCCCACGACGTCGTCGACGAGCTGAAGCGCACCAACAAGGTGAAGCCGCAGCGCCGCGAGGAGGTCGCGGTGCTGTTCTGCGACATCGTCGGCTTCACGCCCTACTGCGCGACCCGCCAGCCCGAGGAGATCCTCGCCAACCTGCAGCAGCTGTTCGAGCTGTACGAGGAGCTGGCGGCGAAGTGGGACATGTACAAGATCAAGACCATCGGCGACTCGTTCATGAGCACCGCGGGCCTGATCATCCCGCTCGACAACCCGGTCCGGAACGCCGTCTCGTGCGGGCTCGAGATGATCGCCGGGGCCAAGGCGCTGCCGGCCTCGTTCGACGTGCGGGTGGGCGTCCACGCCGGCCCGGTGATGGCCGGCGTGGTCGGCCGCCGGCAGTACCTCTACGACCTGTGGGGCGACGCCGTCAACACCGCCTCCCGGGTCGAGAGCCACGGGCTCAAGGGCGCCGTGTGCGTCTCCGACTCGGCCTGGCACCGCATCGAGAACGAATTCGAGGGCGAGTCGCGCGGCATCATCCCGGTCAAGGGCAAGGGCGAGATGGAGATATACCGGGTGATCGGGTTGCGGGCCTGACCCACCGTCACTTCACCTCGTCCAAATGCCAGCCGGGGTGGAGCCAGCGGCCGTCGCGCTGCACGAACAGCTCGGTCAGCCGGCCGCTCACGTTCTGCTCGACGCCCTCCGCGAGCACCACCGCGACGAAGCGCCCGTACAGCACCACGACCTCGCCGTAACGCTGCGCGCGCGTCTCCGGGAACTCCAGCCGGACGAGGCGCCCACCCGCCGCCAGGAACGCCCGCGACTGGCCGAGCGTCCGCTCCAGGTCGGAGAACGGGCCGTCGCTCCAGCCGATGCCGATGAACTCGGGCGGCAGCATGCCGCGCAGCGCGGCCTCGTCGCCTGCGAACCAGGCCCGCCACGCGGCCTCGCGCAGCGCCAGCACCTCGGCTGGTGCCGTCTCGGGCTCCGCGGCCGCAGCCGTCGACGCCGCCAGTGCGGCCAGACCCAGGGTCAGGACCAGGGCTCTCGCGTTCACCATCACACCTCCTCGTGGGTGGGGACAGTCTCGGCCCCGAGGCGCACGGCGGCTTGCGGTTTCTTGCGGGATGCGCGGGACGAAAGCGTGGACCGCAGGCTGCGAGGTCCGGCACAATCCGCGGATGAACCGGGTGACGGCGCTCCTGCGCACGCCGGCCGTCGCCGTCGAGCGCTTCGACCACGCCCCGGACGTCGCCCACCGCGACCCCGAGGGCGAGCGCGCGGCCACCCACGCGGTGAGCTTCGTGGAGGCGGGCTCGTTCCGCCTGCAGGTTGCCGGGGCCTGGCACGAGCTGACCCCGTCCCACCTGTTCGTCGCCACCCCGGGGCTCGAGTTCGCCTGCGCCCACGACGAGGAGCACCCCGCCGACCGCTGCCTGTCGATCCGCTTCGACGAGCAGGCCGTGGAGAGCTTGCGCTCCGCCGGCGCGGCGCCGCTGGCGACCCCGGTGGTCGCGCTGGACAACCGCCGCGCGTTCCTCCGGCTGGGCCTGGGCGCGGAAGTGGACGCGGCGCGGGTCGAGGCGCTCGCCGGCGCCCTCTACTGGTCGCTGGCCGGGCCGGCCGCTGGACGGCCGCTGTTCCGTCCCGGCCAGCTCGCCTGGTACGCCGCCCGCGTCGAGCGCGCACGGACCATGATGCAGGTCCATTACGCGGAGCCGCTTTCGCTGTCGCAGCTCGCCCGCGAGGCGGGCATGAGCGTGTACCACTTCGCCCGCGTGTTCTCGGAACTCCAGGGCCAGTCGCCGCACCAGTTCCTGGTCGAGGTGCGGCTGAACGCCGCCGCGGAACGCCTGCGGGCGGGGGCGAGCGTGACGCAGACCTGCTACGCGGTCGGCTTCGGCTCGCTCAGCCACTTCGTCACGAGCTTCCGCCGCCGCTTCGGCGTGCGTCCGTCGCAGCTCCCGCCTAGACCTTGTCGCCGGGCTTGAAGGACCAGGCGTCGGACGCCTTGACCAGCCACTTGTCCTTTTCGGCCTCTTCCTTCATCAGCTCTTCGAGGTAGCCCTGCACGTCGTGGCTGCCCTTGAACAGCTCGCGCACGGCCTCCGAAGCCTTGACCGAGGCCTCGACCTGGGCCGCGCCGCCGATCTCCGCGCGCAGCGACTCGGTGTAGTCGCGCAGGTGGTACAGGAAGCGGAACGTGGTCATGAAGTCTTCCCACGTGCCGACCACCTTGACCTCGCGGCCGTCCTCGATCAGCCCCTGCATCAGCGCCTTCAGCGGCTTCTCGAGCACGGCCCGGCCGCGCTGGGCCGAGACCGAGATCAGCAGGTTGCGGCAGGCGCCGGAGACCAGGGTCGACAGGATCAGCGGGGCGACCTGGTCCTTCTTGCCGTCGATCGCCTGCTTGACCATGATCGCCGGATACTCGGTGATCTGGACGTCGTCCTGCAGCGCGATCAGCGACGCGGTGCGCTTCACCTCTTCGCCGACGACGCTGAAGATCGCGCTCTCGCCGAGCACGGTGCGGGCGGCGGCCACGCCGACGACGGCGTCGGCCATCTTGACGCCGAGCGTCCCCTTCTCGAGAACGGCGATGTTGCGGGCGGCGTCGCCCGCTTCCCACAGCGCGGCGCCCTTGGACAGCGTGACCTTGCGCATGTGCGTTTTCGCTCCTGTTCGAAGAGAACGCTTTCCTGACTGGAATCCGGGCCAATCATAGGCCGCGCGGCAGGCCAAGGCCAACCGCTATGCTCGGCCCGTGAACGGCCCCGCCCGAGCGCCCGCAGGACACGGCCTGCTGCTGGCCGCGGCCCTGGTCGCGTTCGGCGCGATCCAGGTGGTGGCGGTGCTCGGCCCCCTGCACAAGCCCAAGCACGTGCTGGAGACCGACCACCGCGCCTACATCGCGATGGCGCAGGCGCCGCCGGGCCGCAACGAGGTGCCGCCGCCGTTCGCGTGGCGGGTGGCCGCCCCGGAGGCCGCCCGGGCGCTGGGGCGGGCCGGCCTCGACCTCAACCTCGCCTTCTGGCTGCTGACCCACGCCTGCCTGGTCGGCTACCTGTGGACGCTCCACGCGCTGCTGCGCGCTTCCGGAGCCGACCGTGCCGAGGCCGCGCTCGGCACGGCCCTGTGCGGTCTGCTGCCCGGCGCGGTGCGCTGGTACTCGTACCAGTACTGGATGACCGACCCGCCGGCGCTGCTGCTGGTCACGCTCGGCCTGCTGTGCGTGCGCACGGGGCGCGAGGCGTGGCTGCCACTGCTCGGCGTGCTCGGCATGGCCACTCGCGAGACGTACGTGCTGGTGTTCGCCTTCCACGCGCTGGCGGGCGTGCGCCGGCGGGGCGCGCTGCGGGCCTGCGCGCGAGCCGCGCTGTTCGCCTTGCCGGGCCTCGCCGCGGCCGCCTGGATCCGGCTGCGCGTCGCGCCCCGGCCCGACGAGAGCCTGCTCGCCACCGCCGCCGAGGCGCTCGCCTTCCGCGGTCGCTACCTGTTCGACAACCAGCTCTACTTTCTGACGGTCGCCAGCTTCGGGGCGTTGCTGGCGCTGGCGCTGGCGTTCCCGCGCCGCACCGTGCGGGCGCTGCGCGAGCGGCCGGAGGACGCGGGCCTGTTGCTCGGCGCGTACGCCTCGCTGGCGCTCGCCAACAACACCGATCGCCTGCTCGCCTACGCGGCGCCGGCGCTGGTGCTGCCCGCGCTGTACGCGCTGCGGGCGGCCAGCGGCCCGCGTCGGCCGTGGGCCGTGGGGGCCGCGGCCGCGCTCGCGGTCCAGGTGCTGCTCGTCGCCCGCACGCCGTGGCGGGTCGAGGGCGTGAGCCTGTACCTGCCGGCCGACGCGTGGACGGCGGCCGCTGCCCTGCTGCTGCTGCTGGCGGTGCGGTGGGCGGGGCGCGCGGCGCGCGTTGACAGCGCCGGGGCCGGCCCGTAGCCTCGCCCCACAACTTCCCCTTTTCCTCGCGGAGGCTGTCCGGTGCAGGACACGAGCGCGCTGACGGGCCTCGGAGCCGAGGCCGCCGAGGAACTATTTGCCCGCTACCGGCGCGACCCTGCTTCGGTCGCGCCCGCCTGGCGAGCCGTCTTCGCCGCGCTGCCGGAGCAGCGGACGCTCGCCGACGACGAGGCCACGGTGGAGCCGGAGCTGGACCCGACGGACGCCTCGGCGGACGCGGCCGAACGGGTGCCGTACCTGCGCCACGTCTCGCTGTTCCAGGGCCTGTCGGAGACGGACCTGGTGCACGTCGCCTCGCTCGCCCGTCGCGTGGTGCTGCCCGCGGGCGAGCGCCTGTTCGCGACCGGCGATCCCGCCGACGCGCTGTTCGTCGTCGGCGACGGCGCGCTGCGGGTGGAGCGCAACGGCAAGGTGCTGGGGCTGATCCGCGAAGCCGAGGTCGTCGGCGAGATGGGCCTGGTCGACGGCAAGCCGCGCTCGGCCGACGTCTTCGCCCACGACGATGCCGTGCTGCTGGAGCTGCCAGCCGCGGCCTTCTCCGAACTCGTCGAGCGCCGGCGCGGCGTCGGCCGTCACCTGTTGCGGGTGCTGGCGTCGCGGCTGCGCCACGCCAACGCCCAGCAGGAGCGGGTCGACCAGCTCGCCCGCAGCTACCGCAACCGAGGTCATGCCGTCGCCCGGCTCGACCCGCTCGGGCGCCGCGGCACCGCCGACCCCGAGCTGAGCCTGGAGTACCACGGGCTGTCCGAGGACGACCTCGACACCCCTTTCACGCTGCAGACCGGCGCGGGCCCGCGCACGCTGCCGCTGCGGGCGATTCAACGCAAGCTGGAGAACACCTACTGCCGCTCGATCGGCGTGCAGTTCATGCACATCGACGACGAGCGCGTCCGCCACTGGCTGCAGCACCGGATGGAGGACGGCGAGAACCGGCTCTCGCTGTCGCGCGAGGAGCAGCGCCGGATCCTCGGCAAGCTGACCGACGCCGAGGTGTTCGAGACCTTCATCCACCGCAAGTTCGTCGGCGCCAAGCGCTTCTCGCTGGAGGGCGGGGAGAGCCTGATCCCGCTGCTCGACATGGCCGTCGAGGAGGCGGCGGCCCTCGGCGTCGAGGAAATGGTGATCGGCATGGCCCACCGCGGCCGGCTCAACGTGCTGGCCAACGTGATGGGCAAGCCGCCGGCGTGGATCTTCGAGGAGTTCAAGGACCGCGACCCGGACCGCCACCTCGGCGGCGGCGGCGACGTGAAGTACCACATGGGCTTCTCGAACGATCACGCCACCGCCAGCGGGCGCAGCGTGCACCTGTCGCTGTGCTTCAACCCCAGCCACCTCGCGGTGGTCACGCCGGTGGTGCTGGGCCGGGTCCGCGCCAAGCAGGATCGCGCGGGCGACGAGGCGCGGCGGCGGGTGATGGGCCTGGTGATCCACGGCGACGCGGCCTTCGCGGGCCAGGGCGTCGTGCAGGAGAGCCTCAACCTCTCCGGCCTGCCCGGCTACCGTACCGGCGGCACGCTGCACGTGGTCGTCAACAACCAGGTCGGCTTCACGACCGATCCCGAGTTCTCGCGCTCGACGCCCTACGCCACCGACATTGCGCGCACGCTCGACGCGCCGGTGTTCCACGTCAACGGCGAAGACCCGGAGGCCGTGGCGCAGGTGATCCGGCTGGCGATGGCGTTCCGCACGGAGTTCGCGCGCGACGTCTGCATCGACATGTACTGCTACCGGCGCCACGGCCACAACGAGGGCGACGACCCGACCTTCACCCAGCCGGTGATGTACCGCTGGATTGCCCAGCAGCCGCCGGTGCGCCAGGGCTACCTCGCCCACCTGCAGGAGACCGGCGGGCTGTCGGCCGCCGAGGCGGAGGAGATCTTCGTGGCCTCCCACCGCCGGCTCGAGGAGGAGCTGCAGCGGGCCGAGGCGGGCGACCTGCCACCGGCGCCGCACACCTCGGACCGATTGTGGAAGGCGTATCGTGGCGGCCCCGACGCGGACACGCCGGAGGGCGACACCGGCGTCGCGCTGCCGACGCTGCAGTCGCTGCTGCGGGCGCAGACCGTGGCCCCGAGCGGCTTCCAGGTCCATCCCAAGATCCAGAAGCTGTTCGAGACGCGCACCGAGATGGCCGCCGGTCGGCGCTCGCTCGACTGGGGCGCGGGCGAGGCGCTGGCGTTTGCCAGCGTGCTGGCGGACGGGCTGCCGATCCGGCTCTCGGGCCAGGACGCGGGCCGCGGCACGTTCACCCACCGCCACTCGGTGCTGCACGACCACGGCGACGGCCACCGGCACGTGCCACTGCAGCACCTCTCGCCCGGCCAGGGCCGGTTCGAAGTCTGGGACTCGCCGCTGTCCGAGGTCGGCGTGCTGGCCTTCGACTGGGGCTACTCGCTCGATCGGCCGGCGGGGCTGGTGATCTGGGAGGCGCAGTTCGGCGACTTCGCCAACGTGGCGCAGGCGATCCTCGACCAGTTCGTGGCTTCGGCCGAGCAGAAGTGGCGGCGGCTGTCGGGGCTCGTGCTGCTGCTGCCGCACGGCTTCGAGGGCCAGGGCCCCGAGCACTCGTCGGCGCGGCTCGAGCGGTTCCTGGCGATGGCGGCCCGCGACAACATCCAGGTGGCGTCGCCGACGACGCCCGCCCAGCTCTTCCACCTGCTGCGGCGGCAGGCGCTGCGGCCGTGGCGCAAGCCGCTGGTCGTGATGTCGCCCAAGAGCCTGCTGCGCCACCCGCTGGCCGTCTCGCCGCTCGACGAGTTCGCCCAGGGCCGCTTCTGGCGCGTGATCGGCGACCCGGTGGTCGATGCCTCCGCCACCCGCCACGTGCTGCTGTGCAGCGGCAAGGTCTACTACGACCTGGCGAAGGCCCGCGACGAGCGCGGCGCGAACGACACCGCGGTCGTGCGGCTGGAGCAGCTCTACCCGCTGCCCGAGGCCGAGCTGCAGTCGGTGCTCGACCGCTACCCGACCGCGCGACTGACCTGGGTGCAGGAGGAGCCGGCCAACATGGGCGCCTGGGGCTTCCTGCGGCTCAACCTCTCGCCCGCGGCGATCGGCGGGCGCTCGCTCGCCGCCGTCGCCCGCGCGGAATCGGCCAGCCCGGCGACAGGCTCGGGCGCCAGCCACAAGGCGGAGCAGGCGCTGCTGCTGGATCAGGCGTTCGGGGCGTAGGAGGAACGATGGCGGTCGAGATCCGGGTTCCGGCGCTGGGCGAGTCGATCAACGAGGTCGTGATCGGCCAGTGGCTGCGTCGCGAGGGCACGCTGGTCGCCATGGACGAGCCGGTCGTGTCGCTCGAGAGCGACAAGGCCAACGTGGAGGTGCCCGCCCCGGCGGCGGGCCGCCTGGTCCGCCTCCGCGTCCCGGCAGGCGGCATGGCGAGAGTGGGCGACGTCCTGGCGGAACTGGAACCGGCAACGGCGGAAGAAGCGCGGCCGGTCCCGACCGCCCTGCAGACCCCGACCGCGGCGCCGATCCCGCCCGCCGTGCCGATCCCGACCGCAACCCCGACCCCGACCGCCGTGCCGACCCCGGCCGTAGTCCCGCCCCCTTCGCGCACGGCGGCCACGGAACGCGTGGCCCCGATGTCGCTCGTCCGCCGCCGCATCGCGGAGCGCCTGGTCGAAGCCCAGCGCACGGCCGCGATGCTCACGACCTTCAACGAAGCCGACATGTCCCGGGTGATGGCCCTGCGCGGCCTCCACCAGGAGGCGTTCACGAAGAAGCACGGGGTCAAGCTCGGCTTCCTGAGCTTCTTCGTGAAAGCGGTGGTGGAAGCGCTGCGCGAGGTGCCCGAGCTGAACGCCGAAATCCGTGGCGGCGACCTCGTTTATCACGAGCGCTACGACATCGGCGTCGCGGTCGACACCCCGCGCGGCCTGATGGTCCCCGTCCTGCGCGGAGTGGACCGGCTGTCGCTGGCGGGCATCGAGCGCGGCATCGCCGATCTCGCGGCCCGCGGGCGCGAGTCGAAGCTCGGCCCCGACGAGCTGGCGGGCGGCACGTTCACGATCACCAACGGCGGCGTGTTCGGCTCGCTGCTGTCGACGCCGATCCTGAACCCGCCGCAGAGCGGCATCCTCGGCCTGCACAAGATCCAGGAGCGCGGCGTCGCCGTCGACGGCCGGCTGGAGCTGCGACCGATGATGTATCTCGCCCTCAGCTACGACCACCGCATCGTCGACGGCCGCGGCGCGGTAAGCTGGCTCGTGAGGGTCAAGGAACGCATCGAGGACCCCGCGCGGCTGCTGCTGGAGGTTTGAGCTGAAACCCGAGCGCTTCGCCTACGGCCTCGCGCTCCTCGCCCTGGTGCTGGCGTTCGGCCTCGCCTGGCAGTCGTGCCAGGTGGCCCGCGACGTGGCGCGCGCGCCGGCCGACGTCGTGCGCGAGACCGGCGAGGCGCTGGCGGGCATTGCCGAGCGCTTCCGGAGCGGGCGCATCACCACCACGTTCACCTCCGAGCTGCCGCGGCTGCTGCCCGGCGACGCGTTGCTGGAGGTCGCGGCCGTGGAGGCGCCCGAGACCGTGCGCCGCGAGGACACCCGGGCCACCTTTTTCGAGCTGCTGCCGCTGGGCACGACCGTCAGCGAGATCCGCACCGTCGTCACCTACCGCTACCACCTGGCACTCTCCGACGAGTGGCGGCTCGAGGAGCGCGACGGCGTGTGCTACGTCTACGCCCCGCGCCTGCGGCCCAGCCAGCCGCCTGCGATCCACACCGACCGCATGGAGAAGCACGCACAGAGCGGCTGGGCGCGCTTCGATGCGGTCGAGCAGTTGGCCGCGCTGGAGAAGGACCTGACCCCGCTGCTGGCCGCCCGGGCGATGGCCCCCGAGCGGCTGGCGCTGGTGCGCGAGCCGGCGCGGCGCAAGGTGGCCTCCTTCGTGCGCAGCTTCCTGCTGCGCGAGGACCACTGGCGGGCCGGGCGCTTCACCGCGATCGTGGTGACCTTCGCGGACGAGCCGCCCGCGACCGCGCCGCGGCCGCCGACGCTGAAGCTGGGCGAGCTTCAGTAGACGGCGCGGCGCCGCTCGGGCGGGGCGCTCGCCAGTGCCAGGCGCGGCTCAGCCGCGGCCCCGTCGAGCATCCGCGCGGCGAGGTGGGCCGCCACCGCGGGCGCGTGCTTGAAGCCGTGGCCCGAGCCGCCGCCGACCAGCCACACCCGCTCGCTGGCCGGGTGGGCGTCGACCAGCAGGTCGCCGTTGGGCGTGTTCTCGTACTGGCAGACCCGCGACTCGAGCAGCGGGGCCCCCGCCATCGCCGGCAACACGCGGGCGAGCCGCTCGCGCGCCTCGGCGAGCAGCGCCGGATCGGGCCGGCGGTCGAGGCTGTCGGGGTCGCAGGCTGGGCCGTGGCGGTCGACGCCGATCTTGACGCCGCGGCCCTCGAGGTCGGGGATCGCGTAGATCTCGGCCTCGAAGTCGACGAACGCGGGCAGCCGGCCGGCGCCGAAGGCCGGCTCGCCCGGAGGCGGGCCGAGGTAGAAGACCTCCTGCCGGGTGGGCGTGATGCGGCCGCCGAGCAGCTCGGGGAGCAGCGCCGGCAGCCACGGACCGCAGGCCAGGACGACCCGCCCGGCCGGTACCGGTTCGCCGTCGAGCAGCAGCCGCGGCTCCGCAGCGTCCGCCTCTTCGGCGTGCACCCGGCCACGAACGAGGCGCGCTCCGGCGGCGACCGCGAGCGCCGCCACCCGGGCGACGCTGCGACGGGCCATCACCGCCCCGGACTCGGGCTCGAGCAGGCCCCAGCTCACGCCCTGCAGGTCGAACTGCGGGAAGCGGCGGGCGAGCTCCGTGGGCGACAGCCGCTCGTGCGAGACGCCCTCGGCCTCGAGCGTGGCGGCCGTCGTCTCCGCGCGGTCGTTGCGGGCGCGCGAGAACCACAGCACGCCCGTGCGGTGGAACAGCGGCGGCTCGGCCCCGCGACGGTCCGCGTCGAGCGAGCGCCAGGCGGCCAGCGAGGCGTCGGCCATCCGCGTGTAGAGCGCGTCGGCCGCGTAGCCGGTGCGGACGATCCGCGACTCGTCGCCGGAGCTGGCGCGCGAGTGGCCCGGCTCCCACGCCTCCACCAGCAGCACGCGCTGGCCGCGCTGGGCGAGAGTCCAGGCACACCATGCGCCGAAGGCACCGGCCCCGACGATGGCGACGTCGTAGCGCCCGCTCACGGTTGGCCTGCTGCTGGGGTGGGGGTCGCGGGCAGCCTGTTCGCGGCGACTACGAGCCGGGCGTGCCCAGCCAGCCGCGCGTCAGGTAGTCGGCGAAGGTGAAGAAGAACAGGATCACCAGGAACGCGAAGCCGGAGCCGACCGCGAGCTGGGTGACCTTCGAGCTGTACTTCACGTGCATGAAGAACAGCACCACCAGCGTGGCCTTGGTGAACGCGATCAGCAGCGCGACCAGGTTGTTGAGATACGAGTGGCCGAAGTCGACGTAGGACGCGCCGACGGTGATCGCGGTCCCCACCATCAGGGCCAGGAACACGAGGATGTAGGTGCGCACCGGCACGATGTGCGGGTGAGCGTGCTCGTGGGCTTCGGCGTGATCGGCTGCGGCAGCGTGGTCGGTCATCTTCTCTCTAATGCGGTTTCGGGATCAGGTACAGCAGCGGGAACAGGAAGATCCAGATGATGTCGACGAAGTGCCAGTACAACCCGATGATCTCGACCGGCGAGTGGTACTCGGGGCCGAACTGGCCGAGCCACGCGCGGGCGGCGATCCACAGGATCAGCGGGACGCCGATGATCATGTGCAGGGCGTGCAGGCCGGTCATCGAGAAGTACAGCGAGAAGTAGATCTGCGACGCACGCTCGGCCTTGCCGCGCAGGACGGGGTCCGCGATGTGCTCGGCCATGCCGAGTTGGCCGGCCTGGAAGCTGGCCCCCGGCACCAGGTGGTGGTCGAACTTCTCCTTGTACTCGACCACCTTGACGCCCAGGAAGACGCTGCCGAGGAACACGGTCGCCAGCAGCCAGCCGACGATCTGCTGGCGCTTGCCGAGGGCGGCCGCGTGCACGGCCAGCGCCATCGTCAGGGACGAGAAGATCAGCACGGCGGTGTTGGCGGCGCCCAGCGGGATGTTCAGGTGGTGGGAGCCGAAGTAGAAGGCCTCGGGGTGCAGGTTGCGGTAGATCGCGTAGGCGGCGAACAGGCCGCCGAAGAACAGGACCTCCTGGGCGATGAACACCCACATCCCGAACGTGGCCGCTTCTTTCTGCTCCGAGAGGTTCTCGAAGTGGTGGACGTAGGCGGGGTGGTGCGTCGACGAAGACATGCCGCTCCTCTCCTACGCGCGGACCGGCGCCGCCGGCGGGGCGGCGTCATGGGAGGTGTCGTGGCCTTCCGCGTACGCGTAGGCCTCCTCGGTGACCACCGGCTGGTGATCGAAGTTGAAGGTCGTCGGCGGCGACTGGATCGTCCACTCCAGGCCCTTGGCGCCCCACGGGTTGGCGGGCGCCTTCTTGCCGGCGAACAGCGACCAGGTCAGGTACACCATCGGGATCAGGTAGGCGATGCCGAGCAGCGACGCGCCCGCCGTGCTCAACACGTTCAGCACCTGGAACTCTTCCGGGTAGGCGTGGTAGCGGCGCGGCATGCCGAGGTAGCCGACCACGAACTGCGGGAAGAAGGTCAGGTTGAAGCCGGCGAAGACCAGCACCGCCGCGACCCGCGCCCAGTACTCGGGGTACAGCCGGCCGGTGATCTTCGGCCACCAGAAGTGGATGCCGCCGAGGTACGCGAAGATCGCGCCGCCGACCATGATGTAGTGGAAGTGGGCGACGACGAAGTACGTGTCGTGCATGTGGATGTCGAGGCCCATCGCCGCCAGGAACAACCCGGTCAGGCCGCCGATCGTGAACAGGCCGATGAAGCCGATCGCGTACATCATCGGCGACTCCCAGCTGACCGAGCCCTTGTACAGGGTCGCGGACCAGTTGAAGACCTTGACCGCCGACGGGATCGCGACCAGGAACGACAGCGCCGAGAACACCATGCCGGCGTAGGTCGACTGGCCGGAGACGAACATGTGGTGGCCCCAGACCAGGAAGCCGACCACCGCGATCGCCAGCGAGGAGATGGCGATGAACTCGTAGCCGAACACCCGCTTGCGGGTGAAGGCCGTGATCAGCTCGCTCATCACGCCCATGCCCGGCAGGATCATGATGTACACGGCCGGGTGCGAGTAGAACCAGAACAGGTGCTGGAACAGGATCGGGTCGCCGCCCAGCGCCGGGTCGAACAGGCCCAGCTTCAGCAGCCGCTCGACCGCCACCATCAGGATCGTCACCGCGACCACCGGCGTGCCCAGGATCTGGATCAGGCTGGTCGCGTAGTGGGCCCACACGAACAGCGGCAGCCGGAACCAGGTCAGCCCCGGCGCCCGCATCTTGTGGATGGTGACGATGAAGTTGAGCCCGGTCAGGATCGAGGAGAAGCCGGCGATGAAGATGCCGAGCGCGGCCAGGATCACGTTGGTGTGGGAGAAGGCCGTGGAGTAGGGCGTGTAGAAGGTCCAGCCCGTCTCGACGCCGCCGAAGAGGCAGGCCACCAGGAACACCGCCACGCCGACGATGTAGAAGTACCAGGACAGCAGGTTGATCTTCGGGAAGGCCAGGTCCTTGGCCCCGATCATGATCGGGAGCAGGAAGTTGCCGAGCACCGCCGGGATCGACGGGATCAGGAAGAAGAACACCATCACGATGCCGTGCATCGTGAACAGCTTGTTGTAGGCGTCGGAGTCGACGAGGTCGCCCTTCGGCGTCATCAGCTCCAGGCGCACGCCGGCGGCGAACGCGCCGCCCATGAAGAACATCAGCGTGATGCTGACCAGGTACAGGATCGCGATCCGCTTGTGGTCGGTGGTCAGCAGCCACGACCAGATCCCGTGCTTCGCGTTGATGTAGTTCTCGCGGTCGAGCCCGTTGCCGGGCACGGCTTCTTCGTTTCCCTTGACGACTTCGGTCTGCATGTTCCTACCGGGCACCGGGAGACGGGGCCGCCGCCGGGGCGCCCACGGCCGGAGCCGGCGCCGCCGCTCCCGCCTCGTCCTTGACTTCGGCCTTCATCGTCTGGATGTAGGCCACGAGCTGGAGCAGTTGCTCTTCGCTCAGCAGGCCCTGAAACGTCGGCATGATCGGCTGGTAGCCCTCGACGATCTTGGCCGAGGGGGTGACGATCGACTCGCGCAGGTAGCTCTCGTCGGCGGTGACCGTCTCGCCGTTGGCCAGCTTGACCGGCTTGCCGAACAGGCCCGCGAGGTCCGGGCCGCGGGCGCCCGAGTCACCGCGGTGGCAGGTGATGCAGGCGAGGTCGGTGAACAGCTTCTCGCCGACCGAGGCCAGCGACGCGCCGGCCTGCTCGCCGCCCAGCCAGGCCTGGTAGGCGTCGGGTTCCATCACGTAGACGGTGCCGATCATGCCCGAGTGCTTGGTGCCGCAGTACTCGGCGCAGAACAGGTGGTACTTGCCGATCTTGGTGGCCTCGAACCACATCGTGTTGTAGCGGCCGGGCACAGCGTCCTTCTTCACCCGGAAGGCGGGGATGAAGAAGCTGTGGATCACGTCCTCGGAGGTCAGCGTGACCTTGACCGGGACGCCGACCGGCACGTGCAGCTCGTTGATCTCGCGCTTGCCGGTCATGTGCTGGACCTTCCACATCCAGCGCTTGCCGACGGCAGTGATCTCGATCGCGTTCTTGGGCACGCGCACGGCCGAGAAGTAGACCTCGGCGCTCCACACGAAGAGCACCAGCACGATGCCGGCCGGGATCAGCGTCCAGGTCAGCTCGAGCAGCAGCGAGCCGTGGATCGGGACCGGCTTCTCGTCCTCACTGCGCCGGCGGTACTTGATCGCCAGCGTGAGGACCAGGGCCGCGATCAGAATCGAGAAGAAGACGCTGATCGCGATCAGGAAGAAATAGAGCGCGTCGACCTTCGACGCGAGCGTCGAAGCCTGTTCGGGGAAGAGGGGGAACGACCACATGATCAGACGTTGCCCTCCCTGAGGGCGGAGGCGGCCTTCTCGCGTCGCAGTGCCACGAACACGAACGTGGCGAAGATCGCGACGGTGAGGACGCCCCCGATGCGGACGAGGGTGAGGACCGCGGCGCCGTAGCGGCCGGTGTCCGGGTCGTACTGGTAGCAGAAGAGGATCATCTGGTCGGCCAGCGTGCCGACCTTGCCCTCCGACGCCTCGATCAGGGCGAAGCGCAGGTCCTTGGGGGCGTACTCGATGCCGTACAGGTAGCGGGCGATCACGCCCTGCGGCGTGATCACGACCAGCCCGGACGGGTGGGCGAACTGCTGGGTGCGCTGATCGAACGTGTAGCGGAAGCCGACGGCGCGGGTCAGCGCCTTGATCTGCTCCTCGTCGCCGGTCAGGAAGTGCCAGCCCTTCTCGGCGCCGGGGCGCTTGTACTTGCCGAGGTAGGCCGCCTTCTTGGCCCGCGCCAGCTCCGGCCCCTCCTTGGGGTCGAAGCTGACGGTCAGCACGTCGAACTGCTGGCCGACGTCGTAGGCCAGCACGCCGAGCGCGGTGGTCAGCCCGTTGAGGGTCAGCGTGCACAACATCGGGCACTCGTAGTAGACGAGCGAGAGCACGACGGGCTTCTTGCCGAAGTAGTCGCCGAGCCGCACCTCGCGGCCCTCTTCGTCCTTCAGCTTGATGTCGAGCGGCAGCTTGTCGCCGAGGTTCTGGTCGAAACCGACCTCGCGCAGCAGCGGCGGCTTGAAATTGGCGGGCTCCGACGGCGCCTGGGCGGCCGCGGAACCGGCGAGGGCCCCGGCACAGGCCAGGGCCAGGATCTTCTTCACTGGGCGCTCCCTGCGGGGGTTTGGGGGCGGAGGAGACCGGAGTCGTCCAACGGAGCCGCTGCCGTTTCGCGCACGGGCAGCCCGCGCTCGAGCACGACGGTCATCGCGTCCGCGATCGGCATCCGGATCACGCCCGCGCCGCGATCGGCCCAGCCGTACTGGCCGAGCATCATCGCCTCGTGCGCGTGCAGCTCCTGGATGTCCTTGAACGGCTGCTCCTGCAGCCACGGCTTGGGCGGCTTGCTGCCCGGCGCGAAGCGGGCGACGGGCGGCGCTGCCTTGTCGTCGCGACCGGTCCAGCTCTCCAGGAAACCGAACATCGGGATCAGGATCGCCGCGGTGGCGACCGCAACCACGGCCAGCCCCACCATCGCGCGGACGACGGTGACGGCGTTGGTGTCGGTCTTCTCGTAGCGGACGGGGTCGCCGTGGGGGTCCATGGCGTCCTCCTAGGCGTGGGCCGGGGCCGCGTGGGCGGCCTCGGTCTGGAGCTCGGCCTCGTGCTGCGGCACGAGCGGCCGGCTCTTGAGCTGGCGCAGGAACAGGTGCACGAACAGCGCGCCGAGGCCGACCGGGGCCAGCACGTCCATCCAGTGCAGGTGGAAGGCGGCGGCCTCGCTGCCGTGGTGGCCGGCGAGGTCGGGCCCGAGCGTCCAGTAGGTGTCCACCAGCCGCATCAGCAGCAGCCAGGCGGCCATCGGGGCCAGCAGCCGGAGCGTGCGCTTGACGTCGCGCGAGAGCAGGATGGCGTAGGGCACCACGAAGTGGAACAACACCACGAACAGCCCCAGCGCGCCCCACGCCCCGTTGATGCGGGCCAGGTAGTAGGGGATCTCCTCCGGCAGGTTGCCGGACCAGATGATCAGGAACTGGGACAGGTTCATGTACGCCCACAGCATGTTGAAGGCGAACAGCAGCTTGCCCAGGTCGTGCACCGTGTCCTTGCGCATCACGTGCAGGAACGGCTCTTCGTGGGCCATCCGCGACAGCACCACGATGCACACCGCCATCGTCGCCAGCACGGCGCCGACCAGGTAGATGACACCGTAGATGGTCGAGAACCAGTGCGGGTTCAGCGACATGCCCCAGTCGATCGAGGCGAAGGTCACGGTCAGCACCAGGGTGACGAGCCCGCCACCTGCCAGCGCCTGGAAGCGGGAGGAGAGCCCCGGCGTCAGTCCGTCCCGGTCCTGCTCGGCGCTCCACTTGCTGAACAGCCAGGCGAACAGCGACCACAGCGCGAAGAAGAAGATCGCGCGGCCGGCCCAGGCGGTGCCGTTCAGGTACAGCGCCTTGTGGGCGATGATCTTGTCGTCCGCGGGCGGGTGGGCCCACGGGTAGATCTTCGCGTAGCCCAGCAGCACCGGCAGGAACAGCACGAACGCGGCCGGCAGCGTGCGCGACCAGGCCTCGAAGAAGCGGCGCAGCAGGGCGCCCCAGCGGCCGCCGGTCAGGTGCTGCAGCATCAGCAGGCCGAGCGAGCCGATCGGCACCGAGACCCAGAAGAAGAAGGCGAACAGGTAGGAGCGCAGGAACTGGTCCGGGCTCGACAGCGCGCCGAGGCCGCACACGGCGAGCGCGGCGAGGCCCAAGCCGAGGGTCGAGGTGAGCATCCGCTCGAGCGCGGGCGGGACGGGATGGGTGGCGTTCGTCATGGCGTCCTAGTGGGCCGCGCCGGCCGCCGCGGGGGCGGCTCCGGAGAGGGCCTTTTCGGCCTCGGCGCGGCGGGCGGCCGGCACGTCCTCGAGCCGGGCGTGCTGCGAGAGCTGCAGCGCGCGGATGTAGGCCACGATCGCCCAGCGGTCCTCGACGCCGATCTGCGCCGCGTAGTCGGGCATCGCGCCGAAACCGTTGGCGATCACGTCGTAGAAGTAGCCGAGCCGCTCGTTGCGCAGCCGGTCCTGGTGGAAGTTGCCGGCGGCGCGGTAGCCGCGCTGGACCACCATGCCGTTGCCGGCGCCGGTGGCGCCGTGGCACGGCGCGCAGTAGATGTTGTAGCGGTCGCGCCCGCGCTCCATCCGCTTCTGGTCGATCACGAACGGGAAGGCGTTGACGAACTGGCCGTACTGGCGGCCGGTGTAGAGGAACTCGTCCTCGCGCAGGTGGCCGCGCGGGATCGTGCCCTCGACCAGCGGCCGCCCGGCGCGGTCGTCGCGCCAGAACTCGGAGCGGGCCTGGGCCTTCAGCCGGGGCTGGTCGTGCATGTCCTGGCGGCAGCCGGCGCCCAGGGCGACCACGGCCACGAGACCCGCCAGCAGGTTGCGGCGACGGGCGCTCACGGCTGCACCTCCGCCACGTCCGCGACCCCCGGCTGGGATGCCAGGAAGGCCCGCGTCTTCTCGGCGTCGAACAGCGGGTCGCCCGCCTCGATGCACAGGAAGAACTTGTCGCGGCTGGCGCCGGCGAAGGCCGGCACGTTGAACACCGGGTGGTACGGCTGCGGCAGCCCGTTGAGGGCCAGCATGCCGAGCACCGCGGAGAAGGCCGCGAACAGGATGGTCGTCTCGTAGGCCGGCGGGATGAACGCCACCCACGAGTGGAACGGGCGGCCGCCGATGTTCATCGGGTACTCGATCACCGACGACCAGTACTGCAGGCCGTAGCCCGCCACCAGGCCGGCGATGCCGCCGCCGAGGCAGATCGTCGCCACGTGCGACTTGGGCAGCGCCAGCGCCTCGGACAGCGCCTCGATCGGGTACGGCGAGTAGGCGTCCATCTGGCGGTAGCCCGCCATGCGGGCGGCCTCGGTCGCCTCGACGACGGCCTTGGGGTCGTGGAACTCGGCCATCAGGCCGTACAGCGCGCTCACGAGTGGTGCTCCTCGACACGGGCGCCAGGCAGGATCGTCTTCATCTCGAACATGGAGATCGCGGGCAGGAAGCGCACGAACAGGTAGAGCAGGGTGACGAACAGGCCGATCGTGCCGATGAAGAACGACCAGTCCCACACCGTCCCCTGGTACATGCCCCACGACGACGGCAGGAAGTCGCGGTGCAGCGAGGTGACGATGATCACGTAGCGCTCGAGCCACATGCCCACGCTGACCACCAGCGAGATGAAGAACAGCCAGGCGTGGGAGTGGCGCAGCCGCGGCACCCACAGCGTGTTGGGCGCCACGACGTTGCACAGGATCAGCGCCCAGTACATGTGGCCGTAGGGGCCGAACATGCGGTTGCGGATCATGAAGATCTCCCACGACGAGGCGCTGTACCAGGCGAAGAACGCCTCCATCGCGTAGCCGTAGGCGACGATCAGGCCGGTCGCCAGCATCACCTTGGCCATGTTGTCGAGGTGGCGGTCGGTGATGAAGTCCTTCAGGCCGTACCAGGCGCGCAGCGGGATCGCCAGCGTCAGCACCATCGCGAAGCCGGCGTAGATCGCGCCGGCCACGAAGTAGGGCGGGAAGATCGTGGCGTGCCAGCCGGGCAGCACGCCGACCGCGAAGTCGAAGCTGACCACCGTGTGCACGGAGACGACCAGCGGCGTCGCCAGGCCGGCCAGCAGCAGGTAGGCCGACTCGTAGTTGTGCCAGTGGCGGGCGGACCCGCGCCAGCCCATCGAGCCGATGCCGTAGACCATCGCCATCAACTTGTTCTTCGCGCGATCGCGCAGGGTGGCGAAGTCGGGGATCAGGCCGACGTACCAGAACACCGCCGACACCGAGGCGTAGGTGGTGACCGCGAACACGTCCCAGATCAGAGGCGAGCGGAAGTTCGGCCACAGCCCCATCGTGTTCGGGTAGGGCAGCAGCCAGTACGCCGCGATCCACGGCCGGCCGGTATGGAACAGCGGGTACTGCGCGGCGCACACCACGGCGAACAGCGTCATCGCCTCGGCGAAGCGGTTGATCGAGGTCCGCCACTCCTGCTTGAGCAGCAGCAGGATCGCGCTGATCAGGGTGCCGGCGTGGCCGATGCCGATCCACCACACGAAGTTGATGATGTCGAAGCCCCAGCCGATCGGGACCGTGACGCCCCACGAGCCGATGCCCCAGAACAGCAGGCGCACGATCGTCAGCAGCACGAGCTGCGCCACGCTGAAGGCGATCGTGAAGCCGAGGAACCAGTGCAGCGGCGTGCGCCGCGCCAGCACGATCGAGGCGATCTTGTCGGTGACGCTCGAGAACGTGTGGCCGGGCGCGATGATCGGCGCGCTCGCGGGATCGAGGTGGGGGGTGCTAGCCATGCGACGAATCGCTCCTCCCGCCGGACTTCAGGGCCGGGTTCGGGTTGCGGATCTCCGCCAGGTACGTCGTGCGCGGGCGGGTGTTGAGGTCGGTCAGGATCCCGTAGTTGCGCTGCGTCGCCTTCAACTGCGACACCTTGCTCTTCGGATCGTTGACGTCGCCGAAGGCGATCGCCTCGGCCGGGCAGGCCTGCTGGCAGGCCGTCTGGATCTCGCCGTCGCGGATGTCGCGGCCGTCGTTGCGGGCGTCGATGCGGACCTTGTTGATGCGCTGCACGCAGTACGTGCACTTCTCCATCACGCCGCGGCTGCGGATGCTGACGTCGGGGTTGCGCATCAGCTTCAGGCTGGGGGTCTCCCAGTCCTGGTACAGGTAGAAGTTGAAGCGCCGCACCTTGTACGGGCAGTTGTTGGAGCAGTAGCGGGTGCCCACGCAGCGGTTGTAGACCATGTCGTTCAGGCCTTCGTCGCTGTGGACCGTCGCGGCGACCGGGCAGACCTGCTCGCACGGCGCGTTCTCGCAGTGCATGCACGGCACCGGCTGGTGGTGGTAGCCGGGGTCGTCGACCGCGCCTTCGTAGTAGCGGTCCACGCGCAGCCACTGCATCTCGCGGCCGAACGCGACCTGCTCCTTGCCGACGACCGGGATGTTGTTCTCGGCCTGGCAGGCGACCACGCAGGCGTTGCAGCCCACGCAGGACGTGAGGTCGATCGTCATACCCCACGCGTGCCCCTCGTACTTGTGGGGCGGGAACATCGTCATCGAGGCGGCCGGCTCGTGGCCCAGCTTCTGCACCGCGCCCGGGTCCTTCGCGTACTCGTCGGCCGTGAACGCGCGCACGAGGTGGCGGTTGCCCGCCTCGACGTGGGCCTCGATCGTCCAGTGGTCCTGGGTGCCGGCGACCAGCACGCTCTGGCCGGTCTTGCGCACCGCCACGCCCGGCGCGGACGACATCCCCGCGCTGGTGCGCAGCGTGTAGGCGTCGTAGCCGATGCCGTCGCCGACCCTGCCGGCGCGAGTGCGGCCGTAGCCGAGGGTCAGGGTCACGGTGTCGTCGGCGTGGCCGGGCACGATCCAGGCCGGGCCGCGCACGGCCTTGCCGCCGAGGATCACCTCGACGACGTCGGCCTCGAGGCCACGCGCCGTCTGCTTTCCGGGATGCAGGCCCATCGCCTCCGCCGTCTTCGGCGACAGGTGGACCACGTTCTCCCAGGTCACCTTGGTCATCGGCTTGGGCAGTTCCTGCAGCCAGCCGTTGTTCGCGAAGCGGCCGTCGTCGACGGTGGGGTCGGGCCGGAACGCGACCTCGAGGCCGCTGACCGGCTTCGCCGTCGCCTGCATCCAGTCGCCCGCCTGGACCGTCAGCGACAGCGGCGCCGGGGCCTGGCCCGCGATCACGCCGTCGTGGACGGCCTTGCGCCAGGCCTTCTCGAAGTCCGGGCCGAGGCGGTCGCGCCAGTACTCGCGCACGCGATCGTAGGCCTTGTGGTCCTGGTGGGTCGAGAACGCGCCGAGCACGTCGTGGGCCGAGTGGGCCGCACTGTAGAGCGGCGCGATCAGCGGCTGCACGATCGAGACGGTGCCGTCCTCGCTGCGCAGGTCGCTCCACGACTCGAGCTCGTGGGCCAGCGGCACGTGCCACGAGGCCAGCTCGCCGGTCTCGTCTTCGTGCAGCCCGGCGTGGACCAGCGTGAACGCCTTCAGGATGCGACGCGGGAACTCGAGCTCGGCGGGCGCCGTGTAGACCGGGTTGGACCCGACCACCACCAGCACGTCGACCTTGCCGGCTTCCAGCTCGGCGGACAGCTCGGCCAGCGCAGCCGTGCCCTCGTGGACCTGGGCGCTGGTGGCCGCCGGCACGTAGCGGACGGTCTTCGCGACGTTGCCGAGCTTCTCGTTGATGGCGTGGGCCAGGGCGTGGACCGCGGCCGGCTGGTGGTCGCCGGCGATCACCAGCGAGCGGCCGGCGTGGGCCTGCAGGTCGGCGACCAGGGCCGCGACCCACTTCGCGTGCGGGCCGCTGGCGGCGGTCGTGGCCAGGCCGAGGCCCGCGGCGATCGCGCGGGCGACGGCTTCGACCTCGGACGGCTTGACCGCGCGGCGGTGCTCGGCGACCGAGCCCGTCGCGGTCGGGAATGACTCCACCACGTACAGCCGGTTCAGCGGGCCGGCCTCGACCTTGCGCCGGCGCGAGAACTCGTTGAGCAGCCGCACGCTGGCCGGGCCCGTGGCCAGGAAGTCGGCGTCCAGCGCGACGATCACGTCGGCGTCCTGCAGCGCGTAGACGGGCTCGGCGGCCTGGCCGAACGCCAGCTTCGCGCCGGCGCGCACGTTGTCGCGGCCGGTCGGCTCCCACCCGTACCACTTCGCCTTCGGCAGCCCCGCCAGGAGCTCCTCGATCTGGGCGATCAGCGTCGGCGAGGTGACGGTCCCGGTCAGGATCCGGAAACCCTCGCCGCCGATCGCCTTCTGCGCCTCCATCGCGGTCCGCATCGCGGACAGGAACGCGCCCCACGGCCGGATTTCGCCGCGCTGCTTGAGCGCCTGCGAGCGGTCGGGGTCGTACAGGCCGAGGATCTCGGCCTGGGTGTGGAGGTCGCTCTTGCCGAGGCTGGACGGGTGCTCGGGGTTGCCCTCGATCTTGGTCGGCCGCCCCTCGTGGCTCTCGACCAGCACGCCCTTCGCGTAGCCGTGGTCGGAGACCGCGGTCGCGAAGTAGAGCGCGCGGCCGGGCACCATCGCCTCGGGCGACTTCACGTAGGGGACGATCTTCTCTTCGGGCTGGCGGGTGCAGGCCGTCAGGCCGGCCAGCGCGACCGAGGCGCCCATCAGCCGCATGAAGTCGCGGCGGCCCGCCGGGTCCTGCCACTCGGACGCGTTGTGCGGGAACTCGCGGTGCAGGAACTCGGTGAAGCCCGGGCTGTTGGCCAGCTCGTCGAGGCTCTTCCAGTAGCGACGCTGGCCCGCGGTGCCGCCGGAGTCGGCGGCGCGGCGGCGCAGTTCGGACAGCGGGACGAAGGCTTCGGTGCTCATCGGTGGCAGGTCGAACAGGAGGTGCGCGGCTTCAGTCCGTATTTCTTCACGAGTTCCTTGCCCACTTCGATCTGGTTCGCCGGGGCCTGCCAGGCGACGTTGAACACCTGGTCCTGCGGCCGCACGAACTTCTCGGGGTTGCGGTGGCACTCGAGGCACCACTCCATCTGGAGCGAGTGCTCCTGCCACGCCAGCGGCTGCAGGTCGATGCGGCCGTGGCAGGTGCTGCAGCCCATGCCCTTGTTCACGTGCGCGGAGTGGTTGAAGTAGGCGAAGTCGGGCAGGTCGTTGACCTTCGTCCAGGCGATCGACTTGCCGTCACGGAAGCTCTGGCGCACCGGCTCCAGGGTCGGGCTGTCGTTCCAGATCTGCGCGTGGCAGTTCATGCAGGTCTTGGTCGGGGGAATCCCCGCCTTGGCCGACTTCTCCACCGCGGTGTGGCAGTAGCGGCAGTCGACGCCGATGCCGCCGACGTGGTGCTGGTGGGAGAACGGCACCGGCTGCTCGCGGGTCTCGTGCTGCCGGGTCACGTAGGGCGAACGCTGCAACCAATAGAGCGCACCGCCGGCCGTGGCCGCGAGGGCACCGGCGACGATGATGCTGGCTTGCGCCAGCGCGTTCGCGCTCTTGGGAAAGATCTGGGCCATCAGGAAGCGCCTTGTTCCTCTTTTTCGCGCACGAGTTCGCGGGCGGTCCAAGAGAGTCCGACGTATGACTCAGGAGGTTGCCGCCCCGATCTCGACTTCAAATGCAGGGCTAGGCTCAATGCCGAAGGCGAAACTTACTGTACGGATGGAACGCTCGTCAACACGTCAATCCTGCGCGGGCGAACGGCAGGGTGGCGCGCGGGCAACCACGCGGACACGGGCGCCCGTTTACACTCGACAGGTGGAACCTACCGTCACCTGGCGCGATGGCGCCGTCGTCCTGATCGACCAGCGCAAGCTGCCGCTGCACGAGGAGTACCTGACGCTCGCCGACCACCGGGCGGTGGCGGCCGCGATCAGGGACATGGCCGTGCGCGGTGCACCCGCGATCGGCGTCACTGCTGCCTACGGCCTGGCCGTCGCCCTGCACGCGACGCGGGCCGAAGGCGCCGCCCTGGCCGAGGAGTTCGAGGCGGCTGCCGCCCTGCTGGCGGCCACCCGGCCCACCGCCGTCAACCTGTTCTGGGCGATCGAGCGGATGCGGGCCCGGTTCCGGGCCGGGGCAGGCCGCGACCGGACGGCGCTGGCCGAGGCGGCGCTGGCCGAGGCGCAGGCGATCGACGCCGAGGACTTCGCCGCCTGCCGCCGGATGGGCGACCTCGGCGCCGCGCTGCTGCCGCCGGGCGCGCGGGTGCTCACCCACTGCAACGCCGGGGCGCTGGCCACCGCCGGCTACGGCACGGCGCTGGGCGTGATCCGCTCGGCCTTCCGCGACGGCCGCATCGCCCGCGTCTACGTCGACGAGACGCGGCCGTTCCTGCAGGGCGCGCGGCTGACCGCGTGGGAACTGCACCACGAGGGCATCCCCGCCACGCTGATCGCCGACAACATGGCCGGCCACCTGATGGCGCGCGGCGAGATCGACGCCGTGGTCGTCGGCTCGGACCGGATCGCGGCCAACGGCGACGTGGCGAACAAGATCGGCACCTACACGGTGGCGGTGCTGGCGAAGGAGCACGGGCTGCCCTTCTACGTCGCGGCCCCGATCTCGACCTTCGACCTGAACACGGCCAACGGCGACGCGATCCCGATCGAGGAGCGGCCCGAGGAGGAGGTCACCCACCACGGCGGCAAGCGGCTGGCGCCGGAGGGCATCGCGGTCCGCAACCCGGCCTTCGACGTCACCCCGCACCGCTACGTGACCGCCATCGTCTGCGAGCGCGGTGTCGCCCGCGCGCCGTACGCCGAATCGCTGCGCGCGCTGGCGGAGGGACAGGCTTGACCTTCCGGCTGCTGGCGATCGAGACGTCCTGCGACGAAACCGCGGCCGCCGTGCTCGAGGACGGCCGCCACATCCTCTCCAACGTGGTCTCCTCGCAGGCCGACCTGCACGCGCCGTGGGGCGGCGTCGTGCCCGAGCTGGCCGCCCGCCACCACCTGGAGAACCTGGCGCCGGTGACGGAAGCCGCGCTGCGCGAGGCTGGCCTCGGGCTGGCGGAGATCGACGCCATCGCGGTCACCGCCGGTCCCGGCCTGGTCGGCTCGCTGCTGGCCGGCGTGCAGTTCGCCAAGGGCCTCGCCTTCGCCGCCGGCAAGCCGCTGGTGCCGGTCCACCACATCGCCGGCCACCTCGAAGCGCCGTTCCTGGCCGCGCCTGACGGGGTGCTTCTTCCCGCGCTCGCGTTGTGCGTGTCGGGGGGGCACACCAGCCTGTTCGAGATGCCGGAGCGCGGCGTGTACCGGCTGATCGGGCGCACCCGCGACGACGCCGCCGGCGAGGCCTACGACAAGGTCGCCAAGCTGCTCGGCCTCGGCTACCCGGGGGGACCGGTGATCGACCGCCTGGCCCGCGGCGCCGACGACCGCGCCGTGGACTTCACGCCGGCCCGGATCAAGGACCCGCGGAGGGCCAACGACTTCAGCTTCAGCGGCCTCAAGACCGCGGTGCTCTACCACGTGCGGCGCGAGGGCATCGCACCGGTGGCGCCCGGCGAGACGCCGTCGAAGACGATCGCCGACCTGGTCGCTTCGTTCCAGCGGGCGGTGGTGCAGTCGCTGGTCGGCAAGATGGTGGCCGCGGCCGAAACGCTGCGGCCGAAGAGCCTGCTGCTGACCGGCGGCGTCGCCGCCAACAGCCGGCTGCGGGCGGACGCGGCGGCGGCCGCCGCGCGCCTGGGCCTGCCGCTGTTCGTGCCGCCGATCGCGCTGTCGACCGACAACGCCGCGATGATCGCGGCCGCCGGCACGCTCGCTTTCGACCGCGGCGTGCGCGCGACGTGGGACCTGGAAGCCCACCCCCAACTCCCTCTCGTGTAGTGGGGGCTGAAGCATTGGAAACCGACGGGGGTTCGGGGGCGGAGGAGCGTCCGTTCGCGACGTAGCCCCCATGGGACCGGCGTCGGGTTCACCCCGACGTCGGAACCCGACGGGGGTTTGGGGGCGGAGGAGCATCCGTTCGCGACGTAGCCCCCATGGGACCGGCGTCGGGCTTTGCCCGTCGCTGGAACCCTACTTGACATGTTTTGACGGCATGACTAGCGTGGAGAGGTCACTGCTCTCGACGCGACCGCGCACTGCCGGAGGCCTTTTGGACACATCGAAGAACCGGGCGCTCTCAGACTTCTACCGCGAAGAATTCCTCAGACACCTGCAGTACCTGGAGACGAGCGGCCTCAACCGCGCCGAAGGCGGGGCCCGGCTCGACAAGGTGTGTCGGCGCTTCATCGCCGACCTCGACAGCGTGTGCTGGCGCGCCGACTTCCCGCGCCTGGCCGAGACGCTGCTGCAGAACTTCGACGCACTGACCCGGCTGTCGGAGCTGGACCCGCGCCAGGGCCACTGAACTCCCCGCCGGCCACTCGCGCCGCGTTGCACGCGGCGGTGCGCGGCATCCTGCGCGCAGGCCTGCGTGCCGCCGACCCCTTCCCGACGACCCGCGACGCGCTGCGCAGCCTGCTCGAACGGGGCCGCTTGCGCCCGCGCGGTCGGCTGGTCGCCCTCGCCGCCGGCAAGGCCGCGTTGCCGATGGCTCGGGCCGCGCGCGCCGTCCTCGGCGCGCGCCTCGAGGAGTTGCTGGTCGTCACCCACGCCCGCGCGGGCCGGGCCCCGGCCCGCGCGCGGGTGATGTTGGCTGCCCACCCGGTGCCCGACGCGCGCAGCGTGGCCGCCGCCCGCGCGGCGCTGGCGCTCGCCTCCGGGCTCGGCCGCGACGACCTGCTGTTGGTGCTGCTCTCGGGCGGCGCCTCCGCCTTGCTGTGCGCCCCGGCCCCGGGCCTGAGCCTCGCCGACAAGCGGGCCACGACCCGG
>JAMPXO010000161.1 GCA_023701125.1 Vicinamibacteria bacterium
ACCGGCCGGGGCAACCGCGTGAGCAGTGCGACTGGCCGATGCAGTCACGACAGGCGCCCTCCAGCGCACCCGCCCGGCGACGGAGGGCGCCGATCCGCCGCTCGTCCACGACCAGCCGGCCGATGGCGGCGTCCCATCGACCGATGACGATCGCCGGCCGTGCGCAGGGTCCGACATCTGCCGGGAGGGAACAGGCCGTAACGGAGCCGTCGGGGAGCAGGTGGAGGACGTCGCGCAGGACGCCGCAGGGAGGACCGTGCAGCTCGCCGAGCTCGACGCCCGGCCAGGACAGGGGCACGCCCAGGTGGCCGGCGACCCGCGCGGCGTCGAGGAGGCTGGCCACGAATCGCGAGGCATCCTCTGCGGCGAACCCTCCGCGGCCAGGCCCGCAGCCGGCGTGGAGCGGCTCGACGCTCACGGCTTCGGCGCCCAGGGTCGCGACTGCGTGGGCCAGGATCTCGCCCAGGCGGTCCACGTTCGCGGGGCCGACGGCGATCCGCGCCTCGACATGGCCGCCCTCCCCGCGGACCGCGGCCGCGGCGGCGGGCAGGCTGGCGGCCAAGGCGGCGTCGGCTGGCGCGGGACACACGCGATCCATGGGCTCGGGGGAGCCGTCGCACCACAACACGATGCTCCCGACCTCGCGGGCCAGCCAGCGCACGTGGGCGTCGGAGGGCGCACGGGCCAGCACGGCCTGGGCCCTCCAGGGCAGGCCGCACTCCGCTGCGACGCGACGGGTCACTTCGATGGCGCCACGGGCGAGCTCGAGCTCGGCCGGCTGCTCACTGTCGACGTGCAGCACCAGGGCGAAAGGCAGGCCGCTGCGCGCGCAGGCCTCCGCGACCCGACGCGCGCCGGACTCGACCGCCGCTGCCGGGAGCCACGCGCGGGGGCGGGCACGGCCCGCGCTCGGGACGCCGCAGCAGGCGCCCTCCGAAGGGCCGCCCTGCCCGAGATGGAGCAGCAGGACCACCGGCGCGAACGGGTCGTCCAGGCGTTGGGCCAGCGCCCGCTGCGCCGCCTCCGCCGCGGCCCGCAGCTCCCGCACGACGGCCCCGAGGGCGCTCGCGGTGCCCGGGCCCTCCAGCTCGTGGACCAGCGCCGGCAAGTCCGCACCGCGGACGCGGCTCAGGTGGCCGGGCGCGTAGAGGACGGCGGCGTCGCCTGCTTCGACCACGAAGAGCGGGAGCACGGGATCGAGGCGGCGACTGATCGAGATCATCGCGGCTCGCTGTTGCCCGGCACTCTCTGCAGGACCACTCCGTCGGGCTTCAGCCGATAGAAGGCGAACTTGAAGCCCCGCTCGCTGTATTCCCTGAAGACTTCGCTCGGGAAGAGCTGGAGCGCATCGGTGCAGAACTGGCGTTGTTGCGGGTCGTCGAAGTTGCACCAGGCGTTCCAGTGCAGGAACACGCCGTTGCCGTAGCGGACCCCGAGCACGGCCGTCACGAACCCCGCGTCCCCCGCCGCCAGGGACATCTGGGCCGCGTTGACGCCGTTGAGCAGGAAGATCGAGGGGTTGTGCGTGAGCACGACCGAGTTCCGCGGCAGCTCCGGGATCACCCGCTTGGCGAACTCGACGTCCGCTCGGCTCCCCCAGGCCTCCTCCCCGACGGCCCGGACCTGAGGCAGATACCACAGGAACTGGACGAGAAGCGCTCCACCCAGGGCCAGCCAGGGCCGGGGCGCGCGGAGCCCCGAGCGCTCCCCGAAGGCGTGCAGCCTGGACGCACCCTGGCCGGCCAGCGCCGCGAGCGGTGCCATGGACACGAGCGAGAACCGGACGTCCGCGCCATAGCCGTAGCTGCCCGCATAGAAGAAGAGGAACACGCCCCAGAACGCGAGGAACCACAGCCCGAGGAACAGGGAGCCGCGCAGTGGTCGAGATCCGAGGCCGACAAGGGCCAGGAGCGCGTAGGCCGCGGGGAACCGCGCACCGTCGACGTAGAACCCCCCGTTGACCTGAATGTTCGGCCAGAAGAAGGCGAGCGACATGGCGGGACCCGTGGCCCCCCAGGGCTCGCCACGGACCGCCCAGAGATGCGCCACGTCCAGGGCACACAGGACCATCCCGAGGGCGGCGGCCAGCCCGACCCGTGGCCGCGCGAGCTCGCCGGGGGCATACAGCAGGACGATCAGCCCGACCAGGGGAATGACGAAGACCGACTCGGGCCGGAACTTCACGGCGAACGCGGTCGCGACCACGACCCAGAGCAGCGACGCCGTGCTCCGTTCACGCACGTGGTGCAGGGCGGCCAGGACTGCCAGCGCAGCGCCGAGCGCGGCCGAGGGCTCGACGGCGGCGGTGTGCGACCACATGAGCTGCTGCGGCGCCAGGGACAGGACCAGGGCCCCGTAGAGACCGGCCCGCGCGTCGCCCAGGAGCGCCGAGCCGCCGAGGAACACGGCCCACACGAGGCCAACCGCGCAGAGCAGGTTGAGCCCGTGCGCGACCCACTCGTGGACGCCGAAGAGACGGTAGCCAAGGCTCAGCAGGTAGGGGTAGCCGTACGGCTGCTTGTTGTACTCCCCGTTCAGGCACTGCAGGCTGCCGTACTCGACTGTGCCGTCGTTGCACATCTGCGCGAGGTGCAGGTCCGAGAGGTTCTGCCCGACGCCCTGGTAGATGTGCTCGTCGTAGAAGATCCGGTTGGCGCGCGGTGCGACGCCGCCGGCCAGGACGAGCATCAGGACCGAGACCCCCGCGGCCGCCCGGTACCATCGACGGTCGAGCTTCAAGGAGCGGATGAACCGCGGCAGGTTCGTCGCCGTGAGGCCCGCCAGCAGCAGAAACTGCGCCTCGAGCGACCAGAACTGCCCGCGGGCGAGCTGCCAGCGGAGCGTCACGTCATCCACCCGCTGCAGCCAGATGGCGATCAGCGCACCCACGAGGAGCGGGAGCAGGAACGCCAGGCGGCTCATCGAGCGCTCCCGGCGTAGAGGTTCAGCGGACTCCTACCATCCTCCGGCACGGTCTGGCGTTGGCAAGCCACGTCGGGGGTGCAGGCGCCCGCGAGGCCGATCTCGAGGGCTAGGCCTCTAGCACGGGAACCAGTAGTGCGACCCGCCACCCGACGTCGTGGTCGAGGACGAACGGCTGCTGGTCGAGCGGGCGGTGGTCGTCGACGTCGTCGCCGTCAACCTGACGTCGATCTGCAGGCTGCTGGTCAGCGTGACCGCCCGGTTGGCGCAGTCGTGGGTCGGCGCGCAGACGCGGATGGTGAAGCCGCTCTGGGTCAGGTTCGGCAGCACGAAGTAGCCGTTCCCGTCCGTCGTCGTGCTCCGGCCGGAGTTCGGCCCGTCCAGAATGGTCACCGTGGCACCGGCCACAGGCCTGCCCGTGGACGAGTCCGTGACGTAGCCCTGAAGCGTCCATGTCTGCTGCGCCGTCGTCGTGGTGGCGACAGGCGATGGGGCCGTGCCGCTGCTCCCCCCACCGCCGCAACTGCCGGCAGCGATCGTCGCCGTGCCCGCGGCCGCGCCCTTGGCCAGGGTCTCGACGAAGCCGCGACGCCCGCCAAGCTTCGCGATCTTGAAGACTCGAGGCTCTTCGTCGGCCTCGCGAGGACCGCCCGTATGGTTCATGGCCGGGTCCCTTCGCTGCGTTTACCTCGCCGCGACCGACGCAAATCCATCGCGCACCCGCGGCGACGAGCTGTTTTAACCAATATACGCTTCGCGGCCCCGGATTCAAGGTAAGATCGTCGGGCCTGCCAATTCGGCCCCACGTCATGTCGCACACCCGCAGGGACCGAGGAAGTTGAGGATTGCGTGAGCGACACGCTATCGCTCTTCGCGCGCGCCGAAGCCGTCAGGCCGGTCCTCTCGACCCGTTCGCCGGGTTTGCCCATTTTCCGCGGCACGGAGCAGCACCGGAGCCTCTTCTACACGCCGGGCTGCGTGTGCACGTGCCCCGCCGAGAAGGCCGAGGGCTTCGCCGCGAGACTGGCCAGCGACGACACGGGCTGGAGCGGCGCCCTCCGGCAGCGGGCTCGCGCGGCCGTTCGGGAGCGCAGCAGGCTCGCCGAGCGCCCGTTCCAGCCCGAGTGCCTCACCGTCTGCCTCAACAACGCCTGCAACCTGCGCTGCATCTATTGTCACTCCGAGCCCGACTCGAAGGCGCTCGAGCGGCTGACGCTCGACGCGATCGCCGCCGGCGCCGAGTTCGTGGCCGGCTGCTGCCGCGACCAGCAGCGCCCGATGTACGCCGTCTTCCACGGCGGCGGCGAGCCGTTGCTCGAGCGCCGGCCCTGCGAGGAGGCGCTGCGGGCGATCCAGGCTGCCGCGGCCCGCTCCGGAATCGCCCTGGTCAGCTACGTGGCGACCAACGGCATGATGCCGGTGGAGCGGGCGCGGTGGATGGCCGACAGCTTCGACCGGGTCGGCGTCTCGTGCGACGGGCCGCCGCAGTGGCAGGACCAGCAGCGACCCGGCATCGACGGTCGGCGCACGTCCGCGATCGTGGAGCGGACGGCGCAGATCGTCCGCGAGAACGGGGCGCAGCTCCTGGTCCGCACCACGATCACTCGCGCCGGCTTCGACAGCCAGGCGGAGATCGCGCGCTACCTGCTGGATCGGCTGGCCCCCGACGAGTTCGTGCTGGAGCCGATCTATGCGGCCGGCCGCGGCCGCCGGAGCGCAGGCTACGACGGCGCCGACGCCCCGGCCTTCGTGCGGGGTTACCGGGAGGTGCGACGCCTCGCCCACGAGCGGGGCGTCGGCCTCGAGAGCTCGGTGCATTGGTTGTCCGCGCAGCACGGCCCCCACTGCCAGGTCCTGCGCCAGGTGCTCAACCTGGTTCCAGGCGACGTCGCGACGGCCTGCTTCAAGCGCTCGCGCGGCAGCGACGCGCTGGCCAGCCGGATGGCGATCGGCCGCTATGAGCCCGGCGGGCGGACGCTGTCGATCGACGAGCGGCGTATCGAGGAGCTGAGACCGGCGCTGCTGAGTCCGCCGTCCCGGTGCCTCGAATGCTTCAACCAATTCCACTGCGGCGGCCTGTGTCCCGACGCCTGCCCGCTCGACCCCGCGAAATCCGAGGCGGCCGACACCGGCGACGGGCTCGGCCCGGCGTCGGAACCCAACGGCTTCCGCTGCCGGGTTCAGCGCGCGCTGGCCTGGCTCTCGATCGAAGAGGCGGCGTCCGCGGTGCCAGCGCCAGGAACAGAAGGCTGCGACGAGACCCAGGGAGTCGCGGGGGTGCTTCTCGGGGACAGCGCCCAATGACCGAGCCGATCGACGTCCAGCGGCTCGTAGAGCTTCAGGCGTGCCTCTGGCTTCCCGTGCTGAGGACGTTGCGCGCTCGCCTCGGCCCGGACGCGGCGGCGGAGCTGGTCGAGGCGGCGCTCCGAGAGTGGCGGCGGGAGGAGACGCTGCGCCTCTTCCACGCGATCCCGGGGTGCGGCGCGTGCCGCTGGCTGAACGGCCAGCGGGTCCTGGGGCCCCGGCTGGCCGGCGCGGTCGAGTACCGAACCCTCGAGCAGTCCTCCGGGCACGTGGTCTTCGAGGTGACGCGATGCGACATCGCCCGCTACTTCGTCGGCCTGGGCGAGCCCGCTCTCGGCTTCGGCCTCTGGTGCGCGCTGGACACGACGGTCGCCGACTTGATCGGCGAGGGCGAGGTCGAACTCACCCGCCGCGGCACGCTGATGGAGGGCGCGGCCTCATGCGACTTCCGCTACACCTTCGCCGCTGCCGCCCACGAGGACCTGCCGGAGCCCTGACGCGCCGCGGCCAGGTCTTGCCGGTCATATCGCGAGCCCGCGCATCAGGGCTGCGAAGCCCTCGAGGTCAAGCTGCTGGAAGCCATCGGAGAGCGCCTCCCCGGGGGCGTGGTGCACCTCCACCATGATGCCGTCGGCGCCGGCGGCGAGCGCCGCGCGCGCGCACGGCAGCAGGATGTCCCGGCGTCCGAGCGCGTGGCTCACGTCCACCACTACTGGCAGGCGCGTGTCCATCTTGAGCAGCGGCACCGCCGCGATGTCGAGGGTGGAGCGGGTTCGCGGCTCGAACGTCCGGATGCCGCGCTCGCACAGCACTACCCTGTCGTTGCCACCGCCGAGGATGTACTCGGCCGACAGCAGCAGCTCGTCGAGGGTCGCCATGAAGCCGCGCTTGAGCAGCACCGGCTTGCGCAGCCGCCCGATCGCCTTGAGCAGCTCCGTGTTGTACATGTTGCGGGCGCCCACCTGCAGCATGTCGCTGTATTCGGCCACCACCTCGAGCGTCGAGGTGTCGAGAACCTCGGTGACGGAGACGAGCCCGTGGCGATCCGCGACCCGCCGCAGGATCCGCAGACCCTCCTCGCGCAGCCCCTGGAAAGTGTAGGGACTGGTGCGCGGCTTGAAGGCGCCGGCACGCAGGATGCGGACTGCAGGGAAGCCACGAACGAACGAGGCCACCCGTTCGAGCTGCTCCTCGGACTCGACCGAGCACGGGCCAGCGATCACGATCGGCACGCCGCCCCCGATCGCCACTGCGCCCACGCGCACGCCTCCCGCGGGCACCAGGTCCGGCGCCCGCGCCCGCATGCCCTGGCGCCGGGTCCGGTCGAGCAACTCGCGCGAGCTGCGCAGGATGGCGGCGAAGAGGTCACGCACCTCGGCAGCCCCGAGTGGCCCGGCGAGGTCGCTGCAGAGCTCGCGCAGCATCTCATCCTCGCGCGCCGGATCGTGGGTGTCGAGTCCCTGGGCCTGCTTGAGCGCGCCAAGCTCCAAGACCAGCCGCGCACGCTCCTGCAGGCGTGTGAGCAATTCGAGGTTGACACGCCCGACCTCCGCCCTCAGCGCCGCAAGCTTGTCTTCACTCACCTCACCCGCCCCCCCCGCGCTCGACCAGGAACGGGCCCAGCGCGAGCGCGTCCGCACCGCTGCGGGCGAACACGTCGAGCGCCTCCTCCGGCGCGCAGACCAGCGGCTCGCCGTGGATGTTGAAGCTGGTATTGAGCACGGCGCCGGTGCCCGTCAGCCGCTTCATCTCGTGCAACAGCGCGGCCCACGGCCCGGCCGCGTCGTCCGCGACGATCTGCGGCCGGCACGTGCCGTCGACGTTGATGACGCCCGAGAGCGCGGCCCGCGCCTCCGGCCGCACCTCGTAGGCCATCGTCATGAAGCGGTCCGGGCGGCCCTTCCAGTCGGCGAACAGGCGCTGCGCTTCGGACTCGAGCAGGCTCGGGCAGAACGGTTGGTACCAGACCCGGCGCTTGAGCACGAGGTTGAGGCGGTCACGCAACTCGGGGCGGTCGGGCCGGGCCAGGATGCTGCGGTGGCCGAGCGCGCGCGGGCCGTACTCCATCCGCCCCTCGAACCACAGCACGACCTGGCCGCGGACCAGCCGCTCCGCGACCTCCGCGACCATTTGTGGCGGGCGGCAGAACGCGCGACCTGCCGCCCGCAGGCGGGACTCGAGCGCCGGGTCGCTCCAGCCGGGCCCGAGGCCGAGGTCGCCGAGATCCACCCGCAGGCGGCCATTGCCCTCCGCCGCCGCCGCCAGCGCCGCGCCGAGGGCAAGCCCGCCGTCGCCCATGTGCGGGAACACGAACACGTCCTCGACTTCCGGCAGCAGCCGGATCAGCCGGTTGATCCGGATGTTGGAGGCGACGCCGCCCGCCAGCGCGACGCGGCCCACGCCCGTCTCGTGCACTGCGCGCGCGACCACGGCCACCGCAGCCTGCTCCAGCGCCTCCTGCGCCATGCGCGCGAACTGCTCGTTGGGGAAGGCCCACTGGATGCGGCGCAGGCGGGCATGCAGGGCGTGGCCGGGCGCCGCCGTGGCGAAACGCAGGCCGCGGGCCTGCACCAGCGGCAGCAGCGGGTTGCGCTCGGGCGCCGCCGCGTAGCCCGCCAGCGCCATCACCTTGCCCTCGTCCTCCAGCTCGCGCATGTTGAGCAGGTTGGTGACGTGCTCGAAGAAGATGCCGGGCGAGTCGGCCGCCGGCGTCGCCGCCAGCCGCCGCAGCCCGTGCTCGTCCAGCAGCGACACCGTGGCCGACAGGCCGTCGCCGACACCGTCGAGGGTGACCACCAGCGCCCGCTCGAAGCCGCTGGCGCAGGCCGCGCCCATCGCGTGGCAGCCGTGGTGGTCGTACAGCCGCAGCCGCGCGCCGCCGAGGCCGATCCCGCGCAGCGTGCGGCCCAGGCAGGCCCGCGACACCGCTCGCGAGACGGGGTTCGGGCCCCACTCGGTGAGCCAGTACTTGGCCCGCTTGCGCAACGCGGCCAGCGGGCCCGGCGCAGCCTGCCGCCGGCGCACGCGGTAGTAGGCCTCCCTGGTCGACGGCAGCAGCCGGGCGAGGGCCTTGGCGACGTCGGTCGTACAGGCGGCGACGACGTCGACGTCCGCGGGAGCGAGCTGGCCCAGGTCGAGACAGGCCGCGATCGCGGCCGTCGGGAAGCGCACCTCGAGCTTGCGGCGTGACAGTCGCTCCTCGTTGATCGCGGCGACGACGCGACCGTCGACCACCAGGGCGGCCCCGGAGTCGTGGCCGTCCCAGACGCCCAGCACGTTCACGGCCGGCGCGCCTCCGGCAGCCGAACGGGCAGCGCCGTGGTGCGCGCCCACGGCTCGCTCCCGCGCACCCGGCGCGGCAGCATCAGGTACCGGCCCAGGCTCCAGACATAGGCCGGCCCCGCCCGCCACAGGTGGATGTGGGAGGCGCCGTAGCGGCGACAGTACTCGTGGCTCGGCACCTCGCTCACCCGCCAGCCGGCCGCCACCGACTTCATCACCATCTCCTGCTCGATGGTGGTGCTGTCCTCCGCCAGCCCGAGCGAGCGCAGGACGTCGGTGCGGATCGCGCGGAAGCCGTTCTGGCTGTCCGACAGCCGCACGCCGAAGCGGCGATTGATGCAGGCGGTGATGAACGCGCTGCCGGCGAGGCGCAGGAACTCGTCGAAGCCGCCGTGGAGCTCGGAGGATCCGCCCGTCAGCCGCGAGGCGCTCACGTGGTCGCTGGTGCCGCAGCGGATCGGGCCGACCAGCCGCGGGATGTCGTCGGGGTCGTGGGAGCCGTCGGCGTCGATGAACACGGTGATCGGGGTGGAGATCGCGGGGATCGCGGTGCGGATCGCGTCGCCCTTGCCTCGGCCGCCGTCGATCAGCACCCGCGCTCCGGCGTGGCGGGCCAGCTCCACCGTGCCGTCGCGCGAGTGGCCGTCGACGACGATCACCTCGCGCGCGAACGGCTGGCTGCGCCGAACCACGTCCGCGATCGTCGGCGCCTCGTCGCGGGCCGGGACCACCACCGTCGTGTCGTCGATGAAGCGGGCCATGCGGCCTCCTGGTGTCTATTCGCGGGGGACGAGGGCCGGGCGCAGCAGGTTGCCGAGGATGCTCGGGTAGGCCTCGCACGCGGTCCAGCACTGCGGGCAGCGGCCGTGCCAGGCGTCCTGCTGCGCGGCACGGGCGGCGGCCCCAGACCAGATCGGACCGAGGTCCATGTCCGTCTCGCGCAGGCGGCCGAGCGGGCGCGGCGCGCCGATGCAGGGGTAGACGACGCCCTCGGGGTCTACGAAGCAGGCCGAGCGCAGGGCGTGGCAGCGCTCCGGCGTGCGGCCCGAGCCCAGGAAGCGGTCGAGCCCGTCGAGGTACCTCGACTCGACCCAGCCGCTGGGCGAACGCGAGAAGCGGCGCCCCCGGCGGTGGGCTCGCAGCGCGCGCTGCAACGACTCCCGCTCGGCGAACTCGCCGTCCTCCGGGCCGTTGCCGTAGTAGTGGGCCGAGGGCTGGGCGACGTTGAGGTGGAAGTCGGCGGCGACGACGCCGGGGAAGTCGCGAGCGACGGCGGCGATCGTGGCCTCGACGTGGTCGACGTTGCGCCGCGAGAGCGTCATCCCGAGGGCGACCTCGACGCCGGGCAGGGCCCGCAGCGCGCGGAACGTCGCGAGCTGGCGCCGGTAGCCGCCCGGTACGCCGCGCAGCAGGTCGTTGAGCGCCTCGTCGCCGTCGAGGCTGACGGTGACGATCACCCGCGCAGGGCTGCGCCGGCGCACGCGCGAGGCGAGGCCCACGGCGCGCTCCTCGAGCAGGCCGTTGGTCGCGAAGTGGAACAGCGCGAGCTGGCGCCACGAGCTGGCGATCGCATCGCAGATCTCGTCCAGGTCCTCGCGCAGCAGGACCTCGCCCCCCATCAGGTCGAGCCACGCCGCTCCGCGGTTCGTGGCCACGAAGCGCAGCAGTTCGGCGGTGGACAGCTCGTCCGCGGGCGGCTTCTGCCAGATCCGGCACGTCAGGCACCGCGACTGGCAGCGCCACGTGACGCACAGGTCGAGCTTGAGCGGGGTCGGCAGCCGCGCGACGTTCGCGCGCAGCAGGCGCAGCCCGGCTCCGGCCTGACGCCACGCGAGCCCGGCGCCGATGCCGTGGGGCAAGCCGGGGCCTCCGGCGGCCGGGGTCGTCGGACCCGCTACGGCGGTCTGTCCCTGGCTGCTCATGCCCGCTTCCCGTCCTGTTGTGCGCCGCCCAGATGCTGCCCCGGACGCCACCCGCGTAGTGATGCAAGAGACAACACGCCACCCTTGCGACAGCGTGCGGGCTCCACGGAAGCCCCCTGTTGTGGATTCCCACAACGACGCGTGGAACGTGGGCCTTCGGATACGAGTCCAATATAGGCACACCGCCGCCGAATGCCACGACGGAAAGCGGCGCGCCTCAGGGCCGCCGCCGCCGAGGGGATCTGAGAGGCTTCCCACCGCGAGCGACTGACTGGTATTGCCGGAGGTGGGACTCGAACCCACACGGGCCTTGCGACCCCGGGGCTTTTAAGGCCCCCGCGTCTGCCATTCCGCCACTCCGGCGCCGGCGCCCCGATCATGCCCCAGCGGCCGGCGGCGCGCGCGGGCGGCGGCGTTGACCGACGGCGCGGCGGGGCCTAACGTCCGGCCCACGATCGGAGGTTCCTTCATGCGCTCCCCGCTTCGCCACCTGTGGCTCGTGCTGCTCGCGCTGCTCACCCTCGGCGCCGCGCCGTTACGCGCCGCCGATGCCGCG
>JAMPXO010000027.1 GCA_023701125.1 Vicinamibacteria bacterium
CGAGATCCCGCAGGCGACGCTGAACCCGCCCTCGAACGGGTTGCGGCGGAAGGTCAGGTGGAACACGGCGTCGAGGCTGGTGGTGCCGGACTTCCAGTGCGCGTACCCCATCGTCAGGTGGTACAGGTCGGTCAGCAGCACCAGCGAGGGTCGGTACAGCTCGCGCAGTCCGGTCACGATCTCGATGGTACCCGGACGGGGGTGCGGGGGCGGAGGAGCGTCCGTTTGCGACGGAGTCCCCGCGGGACCGGCGCGGGTTCATCCCGGCGCCGGAACCCGACGGGTGGGCTAGAATCCCCGGGCAATGCCCCCGATCGTGGCCCTGCTCACCGACTTCGGGTCGGCGGACTCCTACGCGGGCGAAACCCGCGGGGCCGTCCTGTGCGCCTGCCCGGACGCCAACATCGTCGACCTCACCCACGACATCCCCGCCCACGACGTGGCGGAAGGGGCGTGGGTGCTGGGCGCCGCCTACCGCACGTTCCCGGCCGGGACCGTGTTCGTGGCCGTGGTCGATCCCGGCGTCGGCTCGCCGCGGCGGGCGCTGGCCGTGGACGCCGGCGGCTACCGCTTCGTCGGCCCCGACAACGGCATCCTCTCCATGGTGCTGGAAGCCCACGCCGACGCGGCCGTTCACGAGATCACCAACGCCGGCCTGATGCGGCACCAGGTTTCGAACACCTTCCACGCCCGCGACGTGTTCGCGCCGGTGGCCGGCTACCTGGCCAAGGGCCGTCCGCTGGCGGACGTCGGCCCCGTCGCCGACGACCCGGTCCGCCTGCCCGCGTCCCACGCCGTCGCCCTCTCGCCCCACGAGTGGGAGCTGCGGATCGAGCGCATCGACCGCTTCGGCAACCTGATCACGAACCTGTCGCGCGAGCAGCTCGACGAGGTGCTCAGCCTCTACAGCGGCGATCCCTCGGAGCTGGTGGTGGTCGCGGGCGAGGCGGTGTTGCCGTTGACCCACGCCTACGCCGACGTCTCCGCCGGCGAAGCCTGCGCGCTGGCGGGTGGCTCCGGTCGGCTCGAGCTGGCCGTCAACGGCGGTCGCGCGAGCGACGTGCTGGCGCTGGGCCCGGGTGACGTGCTGCGCATCCGCCCCGCGGTGTCGCGGGGTTGAGCATGGGCGGGCGCGAGGTCGTCGTCGCGGGAGCCGTGCGCACGCCGATCGGGCGCTACGGCGGCTCGCTGTCGGGCTTCAGCGCGGCCGACCTCGGCACGCTCGCCGCCCAGGCAGCCCTCGAACGCTCGGGCGTGGCGGCTGCGTCGATCGACGAGACACTTTTCGGCTGTGCCCGCCAGGCCGGCGGCGGCCCCAACCCGGGCCGCCAGATCGCGGTCCGCGCGGGCGTGCCGGTCGAGCGCCCCGCGCTGACGATCAACATGGCCTGCGCCAGCGGCCTCAAGACCTTCGACTACGCCTTCCGCGCGATCCGCGACGGCGAGGCGGAGGCCGTGCTGGTCGGCGGCACCGAGGCGATGAGCCGGGTGCCGTACCTGCTGATGGGCGCGCGCTGGGGCTACCGCATGGGCCACCAGGAGGCCATCGACGGCATGTACCAGGACGGCTTCCTGTGCCCGCTGGCCGGCCAGATCATGGGCGAGACGGCGGAGACGCTGGCCGACCAGTACCAGATCAGCCGCGACGAGCAGGACGCCTTCGCGCTGCGCAGCCAGCAGCGCGCGGCCGCCGCCCACGCGGAGGGCCGCTTCAGCTCCCAGGTCGCTCCGGTCCGACTGGCCAGCAAGAAGGGCGAGACGCTGTTCGCGACCGACGAGCACGCGCGCGCGGACACGACGATCGAGAGCCTGCGCAAGCTGCCGCCGCACTTCCGGCCCGGCACCGGCACGGTCACCGCGGGCAACTCCTCGGGCATCACGGACGGCGCCGCCGCAGCCGTGCTGCTGTCGGCCGACCGCGCCCGCGAGCTGGGTGTCACGCCGATGGCGCGCGTGCTCGGCTTCACGGCCGCGGGGGTCGACCCGAAGGTGATGGGAATCGGCGTCGTGCCCGCGGTCCAGGCGCTGCTGGCGAAGTTGCAGATGACGCTTGCCGACTTCGACCTGGTCGAGCTGAACGAGGCGTTCGCGGCCCAGGCCCTCGCCTGCGACCGCGAGCTCGGCTTCGACCCGGAGCGGCTCAACGTCAACGGCGGCGCGATCGCGCTCGGCCACCCGATCGGCGCCACCGGTGCCCGCATCGCGGTCACCCTGGTCCACGAGATGCAGCGCCGGCGGGCCCGCTACGGGCTGGCCACGCTGTGCGTCTCGGGCGGGATGGGGATGGCGGCGGCCTTCGAGCGGCTGGGGGACTAGACCGGTGGCCGACGACCTGCTGGAGGACGACCCCTACGCCCGCACGGAGCGCGGCTTCCGCTCCGTCTCGCTGGCGATCGACGCGGGCGTCGCGCGGGTCACCCTCGGCAAGCCGCCCGCCAACGTGCTCTCGGTCGAGCTGCTCGACGAGCTGGCCCGGGCGCTGGAGTCGATCGAGTACGAGCGCGAGGTCAAGCTGGTGCTGCTGCAGGCGGCGCCGGGCAGCCAGTACTTCAGCGCCGGCTTCAACGTCCGCGAGACGGTGGGCGAGAACGCCTACTCGGTGCTCGAGGGTTTCCGCCGCGCCACGGACGCGCTGGTCAAGTGCGACAAGCCGACGCTGTCGGTGGTCGCCGCCCCGGCCTTCGGCGCGGGCGCGATGCTGGCCGCGGCCTGCGATCTCTGCTACGTGGGCGCCCAGCGGGGGCTGCTGCGGCTGCCCGAGGTGCTCGGCGGCAGCTTCAACACCGTGGCGGCCGCGCTGCTGCCGCGGCTGGTCGGCCGCCGCAAGGCGTTCGAGCTGATGCTGGGCGGCGCCCAGGTCGCCCCGGCCGAGGCCGAGCGCATCGGCCTGGTCACGAAGGCGGTGCCGGACGATCGCCTGGAGGCCGAGGTCGCCGCCCTCGTGCAGCGCTTCCAGGCCCAGAGCGCGCCGGTGCTGCAGTCGGCGCGGCGGGCCCTGCACCAGGGTCTCGACATCCCCCTCGGCGACGCGACGCTGGCCGCCGAGGACGTGTATCTGAACCAGTTGCTGGCGTCGGAGGACGCGGGGGAGGGGCTGAAGGCCATCCTCGAGAAGCGTCCGCCCCAGTGGAAGGACCGATAGAGGTTTCAAGAAGATGATCGATTTCGAGTTGAACGAAGAGCAGGCGGCTGTCGAGAAGATGGTCCGCGATTGGGCGGCCAAGACCGTCGCGCCCAGGATCCACGACCTCGACCGCGCCCACAAGTTCGAGCCCTCCTTCCTGAAGGACATGGGCGAGATGGGCCTGCTCGGCATCTGCATCCCCGAGGAGTACGGCGGCGCGGGCATGGACTACGTCAGCCTGGGCCTGGCCTCGGAGGAGGCGGAGTACGTCGACACCCACCTGCGGGTGATCCTCTCGGTCCACGTCGGCCTCAACTCGATGACCCTGTGGTGCTACGGCACCGAGGAGCAGAAGCGCAAGTACCTGGTGCCGCAGGCCAAGGGCGAGAAGATCGCGACCTACGGCCTGACCGAGCCCAACGCCGGCTCCGACGCCGTCGGCATCCAGACCACGGCCGTGAAGAAGGGCGACAAGTACGTCCTGAACGGCGAGAAGTACTGGATCTCGCTGGCCGACGTGGCCGACAACTTCCTGGTCATCGCCTGGACCGACCTGGAGAAGAAGAAGAACCGTGACCACAGCGGGCTCTCCGCCTTCATCGTCGAGCGCTCCTTCAAGGGCTTCAGCTCCTACACGATGAAGGAGAAGTGGGGCATCCTGGCCGGCAACACCGGCGGCTTCTCGATGCAGGACGTCGAGGTCCCGGCCGAGAACCTGGTCGGCAAGGAAGGCGAAGGCTTCAAGGTCGCGATGTTCGCGCTCGAGAACGGCCGCTACACGGTGGCCGCCGGCGCCACGGGCCTGATCCGCGCCTGTCTCGACGCCTCGCTCAAGTACGCCTCGACCCGCCAGACGTTCGGGGTGCCGATCGGCCAGCACCAGCTCGTCAAGGAGATGCTGTCGCAGATGGTCTCCGACTACGACGCCGCGCGGCTGCTGTGGCTGCGCGCCGGCTGGCTGAAGAACCAGGGCAAGCGCAACAACCGCGAGACATCGCTCGCCAAGTGGTTCGCCACGGTCGGCTCCGAGCGCGCGGCCTCCGACTGCGTGCAGATCCACGGCGGCAACGGCTTCTCCGACGAGTACCCGGCGGGCCGCTTCTACCGCAACTGCAAGGCGGCGGTGATCTACGAGGGCACTCGCGAGATCCACAAGCTGATGCAGGCCGACTACGCGCTCGGCTACCGCACGGACAAGCCGCGCCGGGTCGATCTCCCGGCCTACCACAAGAAGTAAGGAGCCGAGGATGAATCGCGACGACCTCTCCCTGGAGTTCGTGCGGGTCGTGGAGCAGGCGGCGATCGCCGCCGCCCGGACCATGGGCCAGGGCGACCGGAAGTACTCCGACCAGGTGGCCGTCGAGGCCATGCGCAAGGAGATGGAGTCCGTCGACATCGACGGCACCATCGTCATCGGCGAGGGCGAGCGGGACGAGGCCCCGATGCTGTTCATCGGGGAGAAGGTCGGCCGTGGCGAGGGCAACACCGCCATCGACATCGCGGTCGACCCGCTCGAGGGCACCAACCTGTGCGCCACCGGCGCCGCCAACGCCATCGCCGTGCTGGCGGCCGCCGAGAAGGGCGGCCTGCTGCACGCGCCCGACATCTACATGGACAAGCTGGTGGTCGGCCCGTCATCCAAGGGCAAGGTCGACATCAACGCCCCGGTCGAGGACAACCTGAAGGCGATCGCCGGGGCGCTGGGCCGGTCGGTCCACGACCTGACGGTGATGGTGCTGGACCGGCCCCGCCACGAGAAGCTGATCGCGGACATCCGGCGCGCCGGGGCCCGCATCAAGCTGATCGGCGACGGCGACCTCTCGGCCGGCATCACGGCGGCCCTGGTCGGCACCGGCGTCCACGCGGTGATGGGCATCGGCGGCGCGCCCGAGGGCGTGCTGACCGCGGCGGCCATGCGCTGCCTCAACGGCGAGATCCAGGCCCGCCTGGTCCTCACCAAGCCGATCGACCGCGAGCGGCTGGAGAGGATGGGCATCACGGACCTCGAAAAGGTGTACCGTACCGAAGAACTGGCCCCGGGCAAGAACGTGATCTTCGCGGCTGCTGGCGTCACGGACGGCACCCTGCTGCAGGGCGTGCGCTTCTTCGGCGACGGCATTCGCACCCACGTGCTGGTGATGACCACCGAGCCCCACCAGGTTCGCTTCATCGACACGATCCATGCTGCAGACCGGCCCGACGTCAAGGTGCGCTTCTAGCGCCCGTTTTCGGCCGTTTCAGCCCGCCCCGGGGGACGCGAGAAGCGCGCCTCCGGGGCGTTTTTTTTTCGCGCCAGGTGCGCCTTCGCACTTGACGAGAGGCCAGAAAAGGCAGAGAGTCCAGCCCCAGAGCGCACTTAACTGGTCGGGGTTGATTTTCCGCTTGACATGCTATTGACCCTTTGTTACCTTCACGAAGCACTTTAAGTCCTGAGCGTAAGTTCGGATCAACTCGCGGTCGTAGCGAGAAGGAACCCGAGATGGACGTGCAAACGGGGCGGCGATGGACGGCGCCCACTGAGATGAGAGGCAACCGTGGCTCTGTTCAGCTTCGGTAAGAAGAAAGGGCTCGTCGGCCTCGACATCGGCTCCTCGGCGATCAAGGCCGTCGAGTTGAAGGCGAGTGGCAAGGCCAACGACCAGTTCTCGCTCGTCAACATCGGGATCGAGAACCTGTCCCCTGAGGCGATCGTCGATGGGGCGATCATGGACGCCGGGTCCGTCGTGGACGCGATCAGCCGGGTCTTCGCGTCCCAGAAGATCAAGGCCGCGGACGTCGCGACCAGCGTCTCGGGCAACGCGGTCATCGTCAAGAAGATCAGCCTGCCCCAGATGAGCCCCGAAGAACTTGCCGAGTCGATCCACTGGGAAGCGGAGCAGTACATCCCCTTCGACATCCAGGACGTGGCGATCGACTACGAGGTGATCGAGGGCGGCGGCGACGGCACGAACATGGACGTGCTGCTGGTGGCGGTCAAGAAGGACAAGATCTCCGACTACACGTCGGCGATCAGCCAGGCCGGCAAGACGCCCCAGATCGTGGACGTCGACGTCTTCGCGCTCCAGAACTGCTACGAGGTCAACTACGGCTCGGACCCGGGTTCGATCGTCGCGCTGCTCAACATCGGCGCCTCGATCATGAACATCAACATCATCAAGGGCACGACCTCGATCTTCAACCGCGACATCGCCGTCGGCGGCAACCAGTACACCGACGCGATCCAGAAGGACCTGAACCTGTCCTTCGAGCAGGCCGAGGCCCTCAAGCGCGGCCAGCCGGTGGACGGTGCCGACGCGAGCCAGCTCGACCCCATTTTCCAGGTGGTGTCCGAGAACATCGCGCTCGAGATCCAGAAGACCTTCGACTTCTTCAAGGCGACCTCGTCCGAAGACCGGATCGACCGCATCTACCTGTCGGGAGGCAGCGCGCGCGTGCCGGGACTGCGCGAGCTGATCGCGGAGCGCTTCGACGCGGGGGTCGAGTTGCTGAACCCGTTCAACTCGATCACTTACAACGCGAAGGACTTCGACCCCGACTGGCTCACTGAGATCGGTCCCCAGGCGGCCATCGCGGTCGGCCTGGCCATCCGAAAGGTGGGCGACCGATGATCCGCATCAACCTCCTCGCCGCGGAACGGCCGCAGGCGGGCGGAAAGAAGGCGTCTGCGGCGCCCGGCGCGATGCAGGCCTACATCATCGTCGGCGGCCTGGCCGCGCTCGGGCTGCTGATCAGCGGCGCCGCCTGGTTCTGGATGGGCAGCCAGATCGCCGAGGTCGACTCCGAGATCGGCAAGGCCAAGACCCGCCAGGCGCAGCTCCAGGAGACCAAGAAGCAGGTCGAAGAACTGGAGAAGAAGCGCAACAGCGCCAAGATCAAGCTGGGCCTGATCGAGGACCTGCGCTCGTCGCAGAAGAGCGCGGTCCGCCTGCTCGACGAGGTCTCGCAGGCGCTGCCGGACCTGCTGTGGCTGACCCAGGCCGAGCAGTCGGGCCCGACGGTCCGCTTCTCGGGCCAGGCCAATACCCTCAACGCGGTGGCGCAGTTCATGGACCAGCTCCAGCGGCGCGGAGACGGCTGTGATCCCAAGGTGCCGGCCGCGCGCAACAAGTGCTGGTTCCCGGAGGTCACGCTGGTCACCAGCACTGCCCAGAAGAACGCCGTCAGCTTCCAGTTGACCGCCAGCTTCCAGAACCCCGAAGTGGCCGCCCGCGCCGCCAAGAAGGCCGCGGAAGACAAGGCCAACGAAAAGGCCGCCGCGGGCAAGTCCGCGGCGAAGAAATAGGGGCGAAAGCGATGGCCGAGAACCCTCTCACCAAGCTGCCCCTCGCCGGCCAGGCCGGCGTCGGGCTCGCTGCCCTGATCGTCATCGTCGGCGCGTTCTACTACATCCAGTACGAGCCGATGAGCGTCGAACTCGCGCAGAAGTCCAAGGACCTCGAGGACCTGCGGGCGGAGATCAAGCAGCTCGAGGTCGCCGCCGCGCGCCAGGACGAGCTGAAGAAGGAACTGGCTCAGCTGGAAGCCCGGCTGCAGGTGATGTCGAAGTACCTCCCGGCGTCGAAGGAGACCCCCCAGATCATCCGGGCGGTCCAGCTCCTCGCCTACTCGTCGACGCTGAGCGTGACCCGCTTCACGCCCTCGCCGACGGTGCAGAAGGACTTCTACCTGGAGGCCCCGATCCAGATCGGGCTCACCGGCACCTACCACAACCTGGCGCGCTTCTTCGACTCGGTCAGCCGCCTGCCGCGGCTGGTCAACGTGGGCAAGGTCACGCTGCGCAACCTGAACAAGCAGACCGACACCCAGACGGTGACGGCGGCCATCACCGCCACCAGCTACGTGTACCAGGAGGCGCCGGCCAAGGCGCCCGCCAAAGGAAAGGGCAAGCGATGAAGTGGATGATCGTCGCGCTCCTCGCCCTCGCCGCGGGCAGCGCAGCCGCTCAGGCGCCCGCGCCGGCTCCGCCGGCGACGCCGCCTGTCGAGGCGGCCCCGGACGACGAAGGTGAGGCGATGCCGATGGCTCCGCCCTCGCCGGACGAGACCATCAAGGGGTTGCTCGGCGAGGACCTCGAGACGCCGGCCGACGGCTACCAGTACTCCAGCCTCGGCCGCCGCGACCCGTTCGTCAGCCTGTTGCGGCCAGTTTCGGCAACCTCGGGCGGGGCTGCATCGCAGCGGCCCAAGGGACCGACCGGCTTTCTCGTCCAGGAACTGACGCTGCGCGGGATCGTCCGCACAGCCGACGGCTTCATCGCCCTGGTGCAGGGGCCCGACGGCAAGTCCTACCCGATGCGCGTCGGGCAGAAGCTTTACGACGGGGAAATCACTGGCATGGACGGGGCCACGATGACCCTGAACCAGCGCTACACCGACGAGTTCAACCGGCCACGAGTGAACACCGTGAAGAAGTCTTTGTATCCGTCCGAGGAGGCGAGGCAATGAGAGGCAAGCTCGCTGGGGCCCTGCTGACGTCGGCCCTGCTCCTGGCCATCGCGGCTCCGGCCGCCCTGGCGCAGGAGGGTGCGGCCGCCGTGCTGTCCGACATCCGCCAGGAGGCGGGGGAGAGCGCCACGCGGCTCGTCCTCGAATGCAGCGCGCCGGTCGCTTACACGTATTACAGTCCCGACCCGCTGACCCTCGTGGTCGACCTGCCGGAGCTCGACGCCTCCAAGATGCCCTCGCGCATCGCGGTCGGCTCGCGTGAGGTGGAGTCGGTCCGGGTGGCCAGCATGGTCCGGGGCGACGGCCGCACGCTCGCCCGGGTCGAGGTCCGTCTGGCCTCGCTGGTCCCGTACCAGATCTTCTCGCGCGATCGCAGCCTGCACCTGCTCTTCGAGCGTCCGTCGGAGGCCGCCGCTGCGGCTCCCGCCGCGGCCGCCCCGGAGCCGGTGGCGGTCGCGGCCGCCCCCGAGCCGCCCGCTTCCGTTCCGCAGGCTGCTCCGGAGGCGACGGCTCCCGCCCAGCCCGAGCCGGTCGAGGCCCCGGTGATCATCGCCGCCGCTCGTCCGGAGGCCCCGGCCCCCGGCGCACGCGCGACGAGGATCCTGGGCGTCACCACGGCCGACGAGGCCGGCGCCCTTGCGGTGACCGTCCGCGCGGACGGCCGCCTCGGCTACCAGGACTTCTTCCTGGGCAACCCCGACCGCCTCGTCATCGACTTCCCGGGCGTGATCAGTCGCGCCCCGGTGAAGCCCGTCGAGGTCGGCGTCGAGCCCGTGCGCAAGGCCCGCGTCGCCCAGTTCTCGGCGGCCGAGCCGAAGGTGGCGCGGCTGGTGCTCGACCTCGGTTCGCGGGCCCCGTACCGGATCGTCGAGGCCAACGACGGCATCAAGATCGTGTTCGGTGGCGAGGGTCGGCAGGCTGCGCCCGAGCCGCTGGCGGCCATTCGTCCGCCCGCCCCGGCCGCGCCCCCGGCGCCGGCCGTCGTGGCGGCCCCGGCCTTCGTGCAGGGTCCCGCCCCGGCACCCGAGACGGTCACGGTGGCGGAGGTCCCGGTCAAGCGCTTCACCGGCCACCCGATCAACCTGGACTTCAAGGACGGCGACCTGGTCGACATCTTCCGCCTGTTCGCGGACATCTCCGGCCTGAACGTGGTGATCAACCCGGGCGTCTCCGGCAAGGTCAGCCTCAAGCTGGTCGAGGTGCCGTGGGACCAGGCGCTGGACCTGATCCTCAAGACCAACAACCTCGGCATGAACATCGAGGACAACGTCATCCGCATCGCCAAGCTGTCCGACCTGCAGAAAGAGCAGAACGAGCGGCGCAAGCTGGATGAGGAGAAGGGCCTCGCCGGGCCGCTGGCCACCCGCCGCTGGCGCCTGGCCTACGCGAAGGGCACCGAGCTGGAGCCGACGATCAAGAAGATCGCGCTCTCGCCGCGCGGCAACATCACGATGGATCAGCGGACACAGACGATGATCGTCACCGACCTCGAGGATCGTCTCGAGAAGGTGCGTGAGTTGATCGCCGACCTCGACCGGCCGACGCCTCAGGTCGAAATCGAGGCGCGGATCGTGGTCACCAGCCGGAACTTCACGCGCGACATCGGTGTGCAGTGGGGCTTCAACCAGGAACAGTCGACCCGTTTCGGCAACACGACCAACCTGGTGTTCCCGAACTCGATCGTGATCAACGGCAACAGTGCGGCGACCCGGAGCGGCATCTCGGCCGATCAGGACGGGCAGACGGGCCTCGCGGGCATCGGCAACCAGGCGCCGAGCGGTCGTGGCTATGCCGTCAACCTGCCGGCCAACGGCCACACGTCGGGCATCGGCGTCTCGATGGGCAACGTGCTCGGCAACTTCAGCCTCGACGCGGCGCTGACGGCGCTCGAGCGCCAGGGTCGGGTCCGCATCCTGTCCACGCCGCGAATCGCCACCCAGAACAACATGGCGGCCAACATCAAGCAGGGTACGCAGATCCCCTACCAGACGACGGCCAACAACACGATCACGACCTCGTTCAAGGACGCGACGCTGACCCTCGACGTGACGCCGCAGATCACGAACGCCGGCACGGTGCAGCTCAAGGTGCTGGTCGAGAACAACTCGCCCGGCGACGTGGTGTCCGGCGTGACCGCGATCAACACCCAGTCGGCCACGACCAACCTGCTCGTCAAGGACGGCGCCACGGCGGTCATCGGCGGCATCTACCAGAACCAGGAGTCGAACAACGTGCAGTCCGTGCCGTTCTTCTCCAAGCTGCCGGTCCTGGGCTACTTGTTCCGCAACAAGGCTGTGACGACCCAGAACGCCGAACTGGTGATCTTCATCACGCCGCGGATCCTCAAGGACTAGGGCAGGGAGCACCGCGAAAATGCGAAACGAAACGGCTCTGCGGTTTGCGGAGGGGAGCATGAAGGCGAGGAAGGTGTGGTCCGTGGTCGTCCTGGCGATGTGTGCTTCGGCATGCGTCCCCGACTACGTCAAGCAGAACGACGCTGACATCAACCTCCTGATCGCCAGCGTCAACGGGGGCGCCCCGCTTCAGTCGGACGTCTTCGCGCCGCCGCCGGATGCCAGCCTGCCCGGCGTGACGCCGGACTTCGTGTCCGTGTCGGTGGCGAATCGACTCAAGAACCCGCTCGGCAACACGACGACCATTCTCGCGAACGCGGTCATCTTCGAGCGTTACGAGGTGCGCTACATTCGCTCGGACGGCCGGCGCACGGAGGGGGCGGACGTTCCTTACCGGATCACCGGACCGCTCTCGGGCGCAGTCGACGTGGCCGACTCGGGGACGATCGACATCCCGTTGGAGGTCGTGCGCGCGCAGGCCAAGCTCGAGGCGCCGCTCCGGAACCTTCGTGCGGCTGATGCCAACCTCAACGTCGCGCCGCCTGGTGGGGCGCTCATCCTGAGTTGCATCGCTGAGATCACGGTCTTCGGCAGGACCGTGGGCGGACAGGCCGTGTCGGCGACCGGCCGTCTGCAGATCGATTTCGCCGACTGGCAGTGAGAGGACGCCCCATGCGAAACCTTTTGGCAAGCGGCCGGACCGGCTCCCCGAGCCGCTGGACCGCAGCCCTTCTCGCTGTGTCGATGGCTGGCTGCGGAATGGACAAGGTGACGGTCCCGGACGAGTTCGACGGCCCGGCCGAACTCGGCATCTCCGTGGCTCTCGCCGCCACCCCTGATGTCGTGACGGCGGACGGGTTCTCGTCGTCGGCGATCCGTGCCACGGTACGCGACCAGAACGGCCAGCCGGCGTCCGGCCGGTCCGTGGTGTTCAAGATCACCGACGCCAGCGGACGCAACGCGGACATCGGGGAGTTGACGACCTCGGACGGCCGCCGCATCCGGGCCGCCGAGGCGACCTCGACCACCGGCAGCGACGGCGTGGCTCGCGTGACCTACTACGCTCCTGTGCGCAGCGACGTCACGGCTGACACGAGCGTGCTGGTCAGCGCCCGACCGGTGGGCTCGGATGCGAACGCGGCGCAGGAGCGCGTCGTGCGCATCGAGTTGCGGTCGGCCGAGCCGCGGCTGTTCCCGCAGATCCCTGGCAACGTGGCACCCGTGTGCGGCTTCCGGGTCGAGGTCGTCAGCGGTGGTTCCACCTGCACCACGGCGACAGCCTGCACGATTCGGCGCGGTTCGCAGGTGTTGTTCCAGTCTGCATCCTCGGACGCGGACGGCACCATCGTCCGCTACGAGTGGTTCTTCGGCGACGACTCGTCCAAGCAGGACAAGCCGGACGTCAACCATGTGTTCAACGCCACCGGCGCTTGGACGGTCTATCACCTGGTTACCGACAACGGCGGCTCGGCCTCGGCATGCCAGGCGACCATCACGGTGAACTGACGGACCAACTCCGGTAGGATCTCCAGGTCCCGGGGGGCGCGACCACGCCTCCCGGGACCTTTCCTGCTTCGAGAGGGCGCAGTGGCCAACCCGCGAATCGAAGAGCTGCGCAAGCGCCTCGAGAAAGACCCCGCCTCACGCCTGTTCGCGCAGCTCGCCGAGGAGATGCGGAAGGAGGGTCAGCTCGAGGAGGCGATCAAGGTCTGTCGCGAAGGCCTCGAACGACACCCGACGTACCCCGCGGCCCGCATGACGCTGGGCCGCGCGTTGCTGGACAGCGGCGACTATGCCAGTGCCCGGATCGAGTTCGAGCAGGTGCTGAAGGGAGCGCCGGACAACGGCCTCGCCCACCGCTTCCTCGGCGAGTGCCTGCAGGCGCTGGGCGACCCGACCGCAGCTGCGGCCAGCTATCGCACCGCGCTGATGTTCGCGCCCGGCGACGCCGAGTCTGCGGCCCGCCTGGAGGCGCTCAGCGGCGGCCCGGCTGCGCCCGCCTCGGCGCCCGTACGTGCGCCGGCCGCCCCCACGCCCGGCAGGCCCATGGCGGCCCCGCGCCCGACGGCGCCGACTGCCGCTCAGGCACCGGCTCCGGGGAGTTCTGCCCGGCCACCGCTTCCCGCCCACCCGGCTGCGCCGGCCGTTCCGCCGCCGCCGCGTCCGGCGCCGCGCCCCACGCCGGCGCCGGCCCCCGTTGCGGCGCGTCCGGCCGCGCCGGTCGCTCCTGCAGCTCCCCGGCCTGCCGCCGTCCCGCCGCCGCCCCGCCCGCCGGCCGTTGCGGCAGAGGCCGCGGTACCGGCGCCCCAGGTCGCTCCGGAGCCCGAGCCTGTGCGGCCGGTCCCGCTGGCGCCGGCGGAGGAGAGCTTCGAGATCGAGGCGGCCCACGAGGCCCAGGCGCGGGCCGTCACGGCCCCGCCCGCGCCCGCGCCGCTCGAGAGCACCGAGGGGGAAGCCGAGGCGCCCGCGGAGGAAACCGAGGCCGCGCCCGAGCCGCCCCCGATCAAGCTGGTCGACGTGTCCGAGGACGAGACCTTCGAACTGGAGCGTCCCTCCGAGGCACGACCCGTCGCGGCGGCCCGCGTCCCGGAACCGCCGCCGGCGGTCGTGGCGGCGCCGGCCCCCGTGGCCGCCGCGGGGGCGGCGGAGGCGGAGTTCGAGCTGGACATGGACGAAGGTGCGCCGGTCGCCTCCCCGGAGGCGGCTGCTGCCGCGCAGCAGGAGCCCGCGGGCTCGCCGCTGGCCAGCGCCACCCTCGCAGAGCTTTACCTGCAGCAGGGCGCGCGCGAGCAGGCGGAGGCCGTGCTCAAGGACGTCCTCGCCCGCGAGCCCGACAACGAACGCGCCCGCGAGTTGTCCACCGCGGTGGCCCAGGACCCCGCAGCCCAGCGCCGGGCCGCCCTGGAGCGCACCATCGGCCGCCTCGAGCAGATGCTCGCGGCCGTGCAGAGAGCGAGGGCCTGATGGGCGGCTTTGCCGACGTCCTGCGTGCGTTCGTCGCCCAGGTGCCCGAGACGCAACTGGTGATGATCGTGGGCACCGACGGCATTCCGGTCGAGCGCCTGGAGGTCGCCGAGCGGCCCAACATCGAGGCGATCGCCGCCGAGTACATGACGCTGCTCCGCCAGAGCGTGACCGCAGCCTCGGACACGGGCCTGGGGGCGCTCCAGGAGTTGCACGTCGTCACTGATGGGATGACCGCGCTGATGCTCGGCATCACCCACGAGTACTACCTCTTCGCCGCGCTGCAGCCCGGGGCCCTCCTGGGTCGGGCCCGCTTCGCCCTGCGCAAGGCCGCCCTGGGCCTCGAGCGGGAGTTCGTCTAGTCCCCTTCGCCTGCTAGCATTCGCGGGCTCCAGCGACCGCGAGGCGAACCGGGTCCGTTCCCGGCGCCGCGGGCGAGAGCCTGAGGGAGGCACCCCACGTGGACGTCAAGGACCTGAAAGAGATCCTCCGCACGCTCGACGAGCGGCAGATCACCGAGTTCGAGCTCGAGACCGAGGGCATGAAGCTGCGCGTCCGCAAGGCCAGCGCCGTCGCGCCGGCCACGGTCGTCGTCGCCCAGGCCCCGGCCGCACCCGCTGCCGCGCCTGCCCTCGCGGCCGCCTCCGCGCTGGCCGCGCCGGCTGCCCCGGTCGAAGAGGCGGGGCTGACGGTGGTGAAGAGCCCGATCGTGGGCACCTTCTACCGCGCCCCCAACCCCGACTCGCCCGCGTTCGTGAACGTCGGCGACAAGGTCCGCCTCGGCCAGGTCCTCTGCATCATCGAAGCGATGAAGCTGATGAACGAGATCGAGTCGGACGCCGCGGGCGAGATCGTCAAGTGCCACGTCGAGAACGGGCAACCGGTACAGTACGGCGACCCGCTGTTCTCGGTGCGGCCGGCGAAGTAGACCAGAAGCCCGATGTTCAAGAAGGTCCTGATCGCCAACCGGGGCGAGATCGCCCTGCGCGTGCTGTGGGCGTGCAAGGAGCTCGGCATCAAGACCGTGGCGGTCTACTCCGAGCCCGACCGCGAGAGCCTGCACGTGCGCTTCGCCGACCAGGCCGTCTGCATCGGCCCGGCTCGCTCGATCGACTCGTACCTCAACGTCCCGGCCATCATCACCGCCGCCGAGATCACCAACGCCGACGCCATCCACCCCGGCTACGGCTTCCTCGCCGAGTCCGCCTACTTCGCGGAGATCTGCGAGGCCTGCAACATCAAGTTCATCGGCCCGGGGCCGCAGGCGATCCGGCTGATGGGCGACAAGAGCCGGGCCAAGAAGGCGATGATCAAGGCCGGGGTGCCGGTGCTGCCCGGGTCGACCGGCGTCGTCGAGGACGAAGAAGCCGCCGTCCGGGTCGCCCGAGAGGTCGGCTACCCCGTGATCCTCAAGGCCTCCGCCGGCGGCGGCGGGCGCGGGATGCGGGTGGTGAAGAACCCGGCCGACCTGGCCCAGGCCTACCGCTCGGCCTCGGCGGAGGCCGCCGCCGCCTTCGGCGTGCCGGACGTCTACGTCGAGAAGTACATCGAGCGCCCGCGCCACATCGAGATCCAGGTGATGGCCGACGCCAAGGGCAACGTGGTCTCGCTCGGCGAGCGCGAGTGCTCCATCCAGCGCCGCCACCAGAAGCTGCTCGAGGAGGCACCCTCGCCCGTGGTCAGCGACAAGCTGCGGCGGAAGATGGGCAAGACTGCGGTCGAGGCGGCGGCCGCCGTGCAGTACGTCAACGCGGGCACGATCGAGTTCCTGCTCGACGCCGAAGGCAACTACTACTTCATGGAGATGAACACCCGGATCCAGGTCGAGCACGGCGTGACCGAGCTCGTCACCGGGCGCGACCTCGTGAAGGAGCAGCTGCTGGTTGCTGCCGGCCAGCCGATGAGCTTCAGCCAGCGCGACGTGGTGATCAGCGGCCACGCGATCGAGTGCCGCATCAACGCCGAGGACCCGCGCACCTTCGCGCCCTCGCCCGGCCACGTCCGCCACTTCTACACGCCGGGCGGACCCGGGGTGCGGGTCGACACCTTCGCCCACGAGGGCTGCACGATCCCGCCCTACTACGACTCGCTGATCGCCAAGGTGATGACCCACGGCCGGAACCGCAAGGAAGCGATCGACCGCATGCGGCGCACGCTGGAGGTGACGGTCGTCGAGGGCATCAAGACCTCGATCCCGCTGCACCTCGAGATCCTGCGCCACCCGGAGTTCGTCGCCGGCCAGGTCGACACCCACTTCATGGAGCGCTTCATGGCGCAGAAGAAGGCGGGGCTGCTGACGTGACCGCGCGCAGGCTGGACGGCGCCCGCGTGGCCCAGGCCATGCGCGAGGAGATGGCGGCCGAGGTCGCGGAGCTGGCGGCGCGCGGCTGCCGGCCCGGCCTCGGCGTGGCGCTGGTCGGCGACGACCCCGCCTCGGCGGTCTACGTCGCGAGCAAGACCAAGGCTTGCGCGGAGACGGGCATCCACTCCGAGACCGCGCGGCTGGGCACCGACGCGACGACCGCCCGGGTGCTGGAGGTCGTGCGTGGCTACAACGCGCGCGCCGACATCCACGGCATCCTGGTCCAGCTCCCGCTGCCGAAGCAGGTCGACACCGAGGCCGTGCTGCACGCGGTCGACCCGCGCAAGGACGTCGACGGCTTCCACCCGGAGAACGTCGGCCTGCTGGTGCAGAAGCGCCCGCGCTTCGTGGCCTGCACGCCGGCTGGCGTGATGGAGTTGCTGAAGCGCGAGGGCATCGACCCCCGCGGCCAGCACGCGGTGGTGCTGGGCCGCAGCGACATCGTCGGCAAGCCGATGGCGCTGCTGCTGCTGCACGCCGACGCCACCGTCACCATCTGCCACTCGCGCACCCGCGACCTGCCCGCGGTCACCCGCCAGGCCGACATCCTGGTGGCCGCGATCGGCAAGGCCGGCTTCGTGCGTGCGGAGCACGTCAAGCCCGGCGCCATCGTCGTCGACGTCGGCATCAACCGCATCACGGACGAGGCCGAAGCCCGCGTGCTGCTGTCGCCGAAGCGCTTCGCGAGTTTCACGGAGCGAGGGTCCGCGCTGGTCGGTGACGTCCACGCACCCGAGGTGGAGCAGGTGGCCGCGGCGCTGACCCCGGTGCCCGGCGGCGTCGGGCCGCTGACCATTGCTTCGCTGCTGCGCAACACGGTGCGGTCCGCGCGATGGCACCACGAGCCCTCCGCGTCGGCCTGACCGGCGGCATCGCCTCCGGCAAGTCGCACGTCCTGCGACGGCTGGCCGCTGACGGCTTTCGCACCCTCGACCTCGATCACGTCGCCCACGAGCTGATGGTGCCGGGTGGCGCCGCCTATGCCGAGGTCGTCGCCGCCTTCGGCCCCGGCATCCTCGACGCGGCCGGCGCCATCGACCGCCGCGCGCTGGGGGCGATCGTCTTCGCCGATCCGCACGCCCGGCTGCGCCTCAACGCCCTCGTCCACCCTCGCGTGCGCCTCGCCGAGGAGGCGTGGCAGCGCGAGGCCGGCGCGGGCGAGGTGACGATCGTCGACGCGGCGCTGCTGGTCGAGACGGGGCTCCACCTGCGCTTCGACCGGCTCGTGGTCGTGCGCTGCAGCACCGAGCAGCAGCTCGAACGGCTGCGCCACCGCGACGGCGTCAGCGGCGCGGCGGCCGAGGCCCGGCTCGCGGCCCAGATGGACCCCGCCGACAAGGTCCGCTTCGCCCACTTCGAGATCGACAGCTCGGGCCTGCCCGCCGACACCGACTCGGCCGTGGACACGCTGGCGGGCCTGCTGCGGCGGCTGGCCAGCCGCCCGCCGCAGCGCGCGCCGCTCGAGCCCGCCGGTCAAGCGGCCTGGCTCGCCCGCCTGGGGCCCGCCGCACCTCCCCTGCCGGCGCCGACCGACGTGCTGGCGGCGGCGACCTCGGGTGTGCTGGAGTTGACCTCGCTGCTCGCCCGGCTCGACCCGCCGCGCGCCGGCGCGTGGCACGACGGGCCGGGGACCGAAATGCCGCCGGGGCCCGAGGCGTGGGCCAGCGCCGCCGCCGTCGGGCTGATCGCAGCGGCGACCCACCCGGGCGACATCGAATGGGCGGCAGCCGCAGGCTACGCGCTCGGACGGCTGGTGTTCACCGGGCCCGGGGACCTCGCCGGCTCAGCGCTGGCGGCGGTCGCGGCCTGCGACCTCGCCTCGGCCCCGGCCGCCTCGGACGTGAGGCGCTGGGAGCAGGTCGCCGCCCGCTTCGTGTCGGCCGCGCCGCAGGCCTCGGCGCGGCGCTATGTCGAGTCGCTCGCGCGGGCCTGAACGAGGGGTCGGCCTCAGCGCGGCGGCGCCAACCGCTCCTCGACGAACGTGTCCCACTCGTGGCACTGCGGGCAGCGCCACTGCACGTCGGCGGCGCGGTAGCGACAACGCCGGCACACGTGCGGGGCCGCGAACAGGATGCTGCCGGTGGCCGCGTCCAGGTAGCGCTCGGTCGCCTCGCGCGGCAAGCCCAGCGCCAGCAGCGTGTGCCACGTCTCGAGGTGGACCAGCAGCGCCTGCGGGTTCTCGTCGCCGGCCCGGCGCAACAGGCCGAGCGCCTCGTGGGCGTCGCCGCGCGCGCGCAGCACCCGCGCCAGCGCCAGCCGCGCCCGCCAGTCGCGCGGGCTCTTCTCGATCGCGTTCTCGAGCAGTGCCGTGTGGCGGCCGGGCTCGCCCGCGGCGGCGCAGGCCCGCGCGTGCGGCTCGAACAGCAGGTACGCCCGCTCCGGCACCGCCCGCGCCGCCTCCTCGAGCGTCGCCGCGGCGAGCGCGGGGTCCTGTCGCTCCAGCACCTCGGCCAGGCCGAGGTGGGCCGGCAGCGCGCGCCGGTCGTGGGCCAGCGCCTCGCGGAACGCCGTCAGCGCGCCGTCCGGGTCGCCCAGCCGCAGCCGCTCGCGCCCGACCTGGGCATGGAGGTGGGCGAGCACGACGGAGTCGTCGCCGTGGCGGCGCCGGGACAGCCGCGTACGCAGCGCCAGCGCGTCCTCCCAGCGGCCCTGGTCCTCGCGGATGCGCTGCAGGCCGAGCAGCGCGGCCACGTTGCGGTCGTCGGCCTCGAGGGCCTGCTCGAAGGCCCGTTCCGCGCGGTCGAGCAGGCCGGCGCGCCGGTAGTCCTCGCCGAGCGCGGCATGGGCGCGAGCCCGGGCCAGGGTGGGCATGGCCTGTCGGCGGGCGAGGCCCTGGTGGATCTGGATCGCGCGCTCCACCTGTCCCGTCTCGCGCAGCAGGCTGCCGAGCACCTGCTCGACCACCTCGCCTCCCGGCTGATCGCGGGGGACCTGCGACAGCTCGGCGATGGCTTCGTCGCGGCGGCCCTCCGACAGGTACTCGAGGCCTTGCAGGAAGCGCTCGGACAGGCCGTCGGCGCCGAAGGCGCGGTCGCGGGCGGACGTCGTGCGGTAGGCGCGGCCCGCGAAGAACCCGGCCAGCGCGGCCAGGCCGACCGCCATCAGCGCCGTGTCGGTCACGGCCGCGCCCCGTGCCGGCTCAGGGGAGGACCACCCCGATCGTGGCCAGCGCCTGGTCCCACTGCCCGCGCGCGCGCAGGATCGCCTCGACGAACTCGCGCACGCAGCCGCGGCCGCCGTTCGCGGAGAGCGACATCACCGCCTCGGAGCGCACCTCCAGCGGGGCGTCGGCCGGCGCCGCCGACAGCCCGACCTGGGCGAACACGGGCAGGTCGTTGATGTCGTCGCCGACGTAGGCCACCTCGTGCGGCTCGATCCCCAGTTGCGCGCAGATCTCGAGCAGCGCGGGCCCCTTGAGCCGCACGCCCTGGCGCACCACGGCCATCTTCAGGTCGGCGGCGCGGTGGGCGACCGAGGCCGCCGAGCGGCCCGACAGCAGGCCGGTCTTGAGCCCGGCCGCCTGGGCCAGCACGATGGCGAGCCCGTCGCGGACGTTGAAGGACTTGGCCTCGGCGCCGTCGGGCAGCACGAGGATGGTGCCGTCGGTGAGCACCCCGTCGACGTCGGTCAACAGCAGCTTGATCGCCTTGCAGCGCTGCGCCAGCAGGTCGCCCTTCATGGCCTCTTAGATCATCTCCGTCTTCCACAGGTCGTGCAGGTGCAGCACGCCGTCGATCGAACCGTCCGCGGCCAGCACCAGCAGCGAGGTGATGCGCCGGGTCTCCATCAGGTCGAGGGCCTGGGTGGCCAGCGCGCGGCGGTCGATGCCGACCGGCGACAGCGACATGCACTCGTTCGCGGGCCGCTCCAGGAACGCGTAGCCGTGGCGCTCCATGCCGCGCCGCAGGTCGCCGTCCGAGATCATGCCCAGCAGCCGGCCCGCCTCGTCGACGACCGTGGTCATGCCCAGCCGCTTGCGGGTCATCTCGAACAGCACGTCGCGCATCGGGGTGGCGGCCGCGACGCGCGGGATCTCGTCGCCCGTGTGCATCACGTCCTCGACCCGCAGGAACTTCTTGCCCAGGCGACCGCCCGGGTGCAGCACGGCGAAGTCCTCGACCGTGAAGCCGCGGCGCTCGAGCAGCGCCATCGCCAGCGCGTCGCCCATCGCCAGCGCCGCCGTGGTCGAGGCCGTCGGCGCCAGGCCCAGCGGGCAGGCTTCCTCGCGGATCGAGACGTCGAGGTGGACGTCCGAGGCCTGGGCCAGCGGCGAGGCCGGACGCCCGGTCAGCGAGACGACCACGACGCCCAGCCGTTTCAGGGTCGGCACCAGGGCCAGCAACTCGGCGGTGTCGCCACTGTTCGAGATGGCGACCACCAGGTCGCCCTTGACGATGCGGCCGAGGTCGCCGTGAATGGCCTCGGCGGGGTGAAGGAAGAGCGAGGGCGTGCCCGTCGAGGCGAGCGTCGCCGAGAACTTCTGGCCGATCAGGCCGCTCTTGCCCATCCCGGTCACCACCACGTGGCCGCTGCACGCGAACAACGCCTCGACCGCGCGGTCGAAGCCAGCGTCGAGGCGCGGGATCAACTCGAGGATCGCCGCCGCCTCGATCTCCAGCACCTTGCGGGCGGTCTCGCGCGACATGTGGCGATCCTAGCAGGGCGCCCGGGAAAGCCTCAGGCGGCCCGACTCAGCCGCGCCAGCAGGCGAGCGCCGACCAGCACGGCGAGGGCCGTCGTCACCAGCAGCGGCAGCAGCGCGACCAGCGTGCCCTGGTGGGCGATCCACGACTCGACCCACACGATCGACGGATAGAACAGGCCGTGCGGACCCGCCAGCGCGCGGCCCTCGGCCTGGAAGAAGTGCAGCAGGCCCGCGCCGGCCGCCAGCGCCACCGCCGCGGCGCGCAGGGCCGGGGCCAGCCGGCTCGCGCCAGCCGCGGCCAGCGGCGCCAGCACGGCCAGGGTCGGGGCCAGCCGCCGCGCGGGCTCCTGGAACTCGTAGGTCGCGAAGAACACGAGGTGCAGTGCGAGGACGATGCCGGCGGTGACCGCGCCGCTGGCGCGGACGCCGAGCGCTGCCAGCGCGACGAGGGCGGGGGCGTCCAGCAGCAGGGCCGTCGCGTGTCGCAGCAGCCCTTCGGCGGGCGGCACGACGCCGAACGCGCTGCGACCACTCACCAGGTGGTAGCCGCCCTCCAGCCAGTGGCCGTGATAGCCCACGTTCCACGCGGTGGTGACCAGCGCCTGGCCGCCGATCAGGCTCACCAACTCGTGGCGACACGCCCATGTCCGCGCCCGCAGCCCGCCGTCCTGTTCCGCCCAGCGGCCCGCAGCGAGCCCGCACGCCAGCACCGAGCCCGAGGGGTTGAACCACGGCAGGGCGGCGAGCACGAGCCCGCGCGCGCGCGGATCGGCAGCGGCGAAGAAGGCCGCGGCCAGGGCCAGCAGGGCCGGCTCGGGGCCGCCGCGGTGCGCGACCATCCATGCCGGCCACGACAGTCCGAGCACCGCGAGCGCGGTGGCCGCGGCCGCGTCGTCGATGCCGCGGCGGGCCAGCGCGAGGTGCAGCAGGCCGAGCGCCGCCAGCAGGCACAGCGCGCCCTGGGCGTCGACGAGCACGCCGAAGTCGGCCCCGCCGCCACCGCCCATGCCCAGCGCCCGTTCGAGGGCCAGCAGCGGGACCAGCAGCAGCGTCGTCCCCGGCAGCAGCCGCGAGCGGACCGGCTCGCCCGCCACGATCCGCGCCCACGGCGCTTCCGGGACCTTCGTGGCGCCGGCGTCCGCCAGCGTCAGGGTGCCGGCGTCGAGCAGTCGCCGCGCCGACAGCAGCGCCTCGCCCTGGTCCGTGACGATCCACGAGTCGGGCAGGGTGGCGAGTTGCACCGCGGCGACGGCCGCCAGGGCGAGCCGCGAGAGCGGACGCCCGACCATCGCGGGAATCAGCGCGCCGCGCCCCGGGCTGCGGTGTGGATCGCGAGCAGGCGCTTCAGCAGGGCCTCGAGCCGGGAAAGGCGGTAGGCGTTGGGACCGTCCGAGAGGGCGCGGGCCGGGTTCTCGTGGACCTCCATGAACAGCCCGTCGACGCCGGCCGCGACGCCGGCGGGCCCCAGCGTGTCGATGAAGTGGGCTTCGCCGCCGGAGCGATCGCCGAGGCCCCCGGGGCGCTGGACGGAGTGGGTCACGTCGAACACCACCGGGTAGCCGAACGAGCGCAGCACGGGGAACGAACGCGGGTCGACGATCAGGTTGTTGTAGCCGAAGGTGAAGCCGCGCTCGGTGACCAGCAGCCGCTTGTTGCCCGTGGTGGCGGCCTTCTCCATCACGCCCTTCATGTCCCACGGGGCCATGAACTGGCCCTTCTTGATGTTGACCACCCGACCCGTGCGCGCGGCCTCGAGCACCAGGTCCGTCTGCCGGCACAGGAAGGCCGGGATCTGCAACACGTCCGCGACCTGCGCGGCGCGCTCGACGTGGCTCGTCTCGTGGACGTCGGTCAGGATCGGCAGGCCCAGCTTCGCCTTCACGTCGCCGAGGATCTCGAGCCCACGTTCGACCCCGGGGCCGCGATAGGAGCCGATCGACGAGCGGTTGGCCTTGTCGTAGCTGGCCTTGAAGATCAGCGGCAGCCCGAGCCGGCCGCACACGTCCGAGAGCCGCTTCGCGATCTCCATCGGGTGGCGCTCGTTCTCGATCACGCACGGGCCCGCGATCAGGAACAGGCCGCCGCCGCCGAGGCGCAGCGAGCCGAGCCGGACGGCGGCGGGGCGGCGAGCGCTCACGACAGCCCCACGGTCGCGACGTCGCCGGGCACGGACGATGCCGCCGCGTTCTCGCGCTGCTGGCGGTGGGCCAGGCTGGCCCGCACGAAGCCCGCGAACAGCGGGTGCGGCTCCAGCGGCCGCGACTTGAACTCGGGGTGGAACTGCACGGCCACGAACCACGGGTGGCCCGGGATCTCCGCGATCTCGACGAACTTGCCGTCCGGCGTGCGGCCCGTGATGCGCATGCCGTGGCGCTCGAGCGTTTCCAGGTAGGCCTGGTTGAACTCGTAGCGGTGGCGGTGGCGCTCGTGGACCGTGGCCGCCCCGTACTCGCGGGCCGCCACCGAGCCCTCGGCCAGCCGGCACTCGTAGGAGCCGAGCCGCATCGTGCCGCCCAGTTCCTCGACGCCCAGCAGGTCCTGCAGCTTGTAGATCACCTTGTGCTCGGCCTGTTCGTCGACCTCGGTCGAGTTGGCGCCGGCGAGGCCGCACACGTTCCGCGCGTACTCGACGGTCGCCCACTGGAAGCCGTAGCAGATGCCGAAGTACGGCGTGCCGCTCTTGCGAGCGTACTCCGCGGCCGCGACCATGCCGCCGGTGCCGCGGTTGCCGAACCCGCCCGGCACCAGGATGCCGTCGACGCCCGCCAGCTTCTCCTCGGCCCCGCCCTTCTCCAGTTCTTCGGCCTCGACCCAGCGCCGCACCACCCGCACGCCGTTGCCGAAGCCGCCGTGGGTCAGCGCCTCGTTGAGGCTCTTGTAGGAGTCCTCGAACGAGACGTACTTGCCGACGATGCCGATCGTCACCTCGCCCTTCGGGTTGCGGATGCGCTCGACCAGGCTCTCCCACGCCCTCATGTCGCGGCCGCGGCTCTTCAGCCCCAGCGCGTCGAGCACGATCCGGTCGAGGCCTTCGCCCGAGAGCACCAGCGGCACCTCGTAGATCGAGGCCACGTCCTTGGCGGTGATCACCGCCTCCTCGGGCACGTCGCAGTAGAGCGCCAGCTTGGCCTTGATGTCGGGCGACAGGAAGCGGTCGGTGCGGCACAGCAGCACGTGGGGGTGGATGCCGATCTCGCGCAGCTCGCGCACGCTGTGCTGCACGGGCTTGGTCTTCAGCTCGTGGGCCGCGGCGATGTAGGGCACCAGCGCCAGGTGGACGAAGATCGCGTTCTCGCGGCCGACGTCGCGGCGGAACTGGCGCACGGCCTCCAGGAACGGCAGGCCCTCGATGTCGCCGACCGTGCCGCCGATCTCGACGATGCCGACGTCGGCGTCGCGGGTCGCGGCGCGGATGCCGGCCTTGATCTCGTCGGTGATGTGGGGGATCACCTGCACCGTGCGGCCGAGGTAGTCGCCGCGGCGCTCCTTGGCGATCACGGCACCGTAGATCTTGCCGGTGGTGATGTTGGAGTTCTGCGAGATCAGCGTGCGGGTGAAGCGCTCGTAGTGGCCGAGGTCGAGGTCGGTCTCGGCGCCGTCGTCGGTGACGTACACCTCGCCGTGCTGGTACGGGCTCATCGTCCCGGGGTCGACGTTGATGTAGGGGTCGCACTTCATCATCGCGACCTTGAAGCCGTGGCCCTCGAGCAGCGCGCCGATCGAGGCCGAGGCCAGGCCCTTGCCGAGCGACGAGACGACGCCGCCGGTGACGAAGATGTACTTGGTCGCCACTTTAATGGTTCCCTTTCGTTGCGGAAGTGGATGCCAGCTCGCGGCCCAGCGCCTCGCGTGCGCGCTCCAGGTCCTCGGCCGTGTCGACGCCCACGCCCGTGTCGGCCGCGAGCGGCACGACCCGGAGCCGGATGCCGTGGTGCAGCGCGCGCAGCTGCTCCAGCCCTTCCGCGTCTTCGAGCGGGGCGCGGGGCAGGGCGGCCAGCCGGAGCAGGGTGGCGCGGCGGTAGACGTAGAGCCCGACGTGCTTGCGGGCGAGACCGCGGGCCACGGCTCGCTGCGCGGCCGCCACCGCGTCCGCGCCGTCGTCGCGCACGAACGGGATCGGGCTGCGCGAGAAGTACAGCGCGTCGCCGCGGGCGTCGACCACGACCTTGACCACCTGCGGGGCCAGGAAGTCCTCGACCCGCGCGAGCGGCGCGGAGAGGGTGGCCATCTCGACGCCGGGGTCCTCGCGCAGCGGGGCGATGGCGCGGTCGATCGCCGCGGGGTCGAGCAGCGGCTCGTCGCCCTGCACGTTGACGACGATCTCGGCGTCGAGTCCGCGCACGACCTCGGCGAGGCGGTCGCTGCCCGACGCGCAGTCCGGCGAGGTCATCACGGCGCGGCCGCCGAAGCCGTGGACGGCGTCCGCGATGCGTGCGTCGTCGGTGGCCACCAGCACCTCGTCGACCAGCCGGGCGGCCCGGGCCCGCAGCCAGACCCAGTGGATCATCGGCCGGCCGTGGAGGTCGCGGAGAGGTTTCCCCGGCAGCCGCGTGGACGCAAACCGAGCCGGGATGATCGCGACAGTGGACAAGTGGAGGAGCGACCTTTCGCGAGTAGCGGGGATTTTATCAGAGCGCGCCCGAATCGCCGGCGGTCAGCCGGCTTTCCGTCGCGACAGCAGCAGGGCCACGGCCAGGGCGGCCGCGAGGCCCGCCGCCGTCGCCGCGGGGAGGCCCGGGGGCGCGTACTCCAGGCGGACCTCGCGGGCCCCGGCCGCCACGGCCACGGCGAGGTGCCGCCCGGCGTGGAGCGAAACCTCGGCGGGCGCGCCGTCCACCACGGCGCGCCAGCCACGAGCCCAGGCCTGGCGGACGACCAGCCGTGCCGGCCCCGACGCCTCGACCCGCGCGACGAGCCGGCCGGGGCGCTCCTCGACGGCGAGCAGGCGGCCGCCCTCGAGCTCGACCAGCGGCGCCGGCGCTGGCTCGAGGCGATACACGCCGAGGGCGAGCCCCGGCAAGGCGGGCAGCGGGACGCGCGCGACGCCCACCAGCGCGGGATGGGTCAGCGGGTCCAGCGCCAGCACGTGGCCGACGCCCGCTGCGGCCAGCCGCGGCAGCAGGGCGCCCGGGTCGCTGCACAGCGCCTCCTGCGGAGAGGTGACGCGGGCGCCCGGCACCATCATCGTCAGGTCGAGCGAGAGCGCCGTCGGCACCCGGGCGTCGACGTTGTAGTTCGGGGTCAGCGATTCGCGCAGCAGGGCGAACGTGGCCAACTCGTGGCGGCCGCGGTGCTCGCGGCGAAACGCGCGATAGGCCGCGCTGCCGGGCACGTCGCAGGTGAAGACGCGCAGCCCACCCGTGCGCAGCGCCGAGGCCAGCGCGGTCGCCTCCGGCGACAACCGGAAGAAGGCGGGCGTGACCGTGGCGTTGAGGCCCGCGCCGGCACGCAGCAGGTCGGCGCCGAGCAGCGCCGGCAGCAGGCCTGCCACCAGCGCCATCCGGCCGCTCGCCCGCAGGGCCAGCGCGGCCAGCGCCGCCACCAGCGCCATCGCGCCGCCGGCTGCGCCGTCGACGAGCATGAAGCGCAGGGCGTCGGCGACGCCCTGCGCGCCGAGCCCCGACGGGAAGAAGCCGCGGGCGAACCAGGCGACACCCGCGGGCCAGGCGGCCGGCAGCAGGGGCAGCGCGGCGAGTGCCGCGCCGAGGCCCGCGACGGCCAGCAACGGGCGCCGTGCGCCGCGGCCGACGGCCTCGAGGCCGAGCCCGGCCAGCAGCGAAGCACCCAGGTGGATCGTGTAGTACAGCTTCTGCGGGTAGCGGAAGGCGCGCAGCGCCGGCACGGCCTCCACCAGCGGCACCAGCCCCGCGTACGAGCCGAGGGCGGCGATCGCCGCCAGCGGCACGAGGATCGCGAGCCGCAGCCGCAGCCCGCGCAGCGGAAGGGCGAACGAGGCACCGCGGATCGCGAGCGCGCCGGCGGCCAGTCCCAGCGCCAGCGGTCCGAGGTACAGGCTCAGGAAGTAGGGGAACCCGCGGCTGAAGAAGTTCTGGCCCCAGTACTTGTTGGCCACGTCGTAGGGGTCGAAGTAGAAGCCCGCCACCAGCGCCTGCAGCCACGACAGCGGGTGGATCGAGTGAGCCAGCACCACCTCGGTCGCGAAACCCGCGCCGCGCTCGGTGCCCTCGAGCTGGGCCCGGAACGTCGCCAGGATCGGCGCGGCCAGGGCGGCGGCCAGCGCCAGTGCGATCCCCGCGCGGAGCAGGCCGTGCAGCAGCGCCGGCCCCGCGGTCGCCGCTCCGTCGCCGGGCCAGCAGCGGGGGAGGCGGGCCAGCGGCAGCCCCAGTGCCACGCCCAGCAGCATGGCCTGCAGCCCGAACTCGGCCGCCGTGGTCGACACCAGCACGGCGGTCGCGAGCGCGGCCAGGCCGACGTCGCGAGCGCGGCCCCGGGCCGTGGCCCGGCCCAGCGCCAGCACGACGACCGGAGCCCACGCCAGCGCCTGCACGTAGATGTAGGTGTTGACCGTCGACAGGCCGAAGCCGCCCAGCGCGTACACGATCGCGCCGCCGGCGGCCGCCGCGGGCGAGAGGCCGAGCGAGCGGCCGAGGGCGAGGAACGCGAGCGCGGCCAGCGGCAGGTGCAGGATCAGCGAGGCCGAGATCCCGGCCTCGGTCGGCGCCAGCAGTTGCAGCAGGTCGAACGGGTAGGAGACGGCGGGGATCGGCAGCGGCGCGCCTTCGTGCACGTAGGGGTTCCACCACGTCACGAAACCGTGGGCGAGGCCGTCGAGGGCCAGCTTCCGGAGCGGGAAGAAGATCAGGCCGAGGTCGCGGAAGTAGAGCGACTCGCCGGCCAGCAGCGGACGCGCGAAAGGCAGCAGCGCGGCCGCCGCCACCGCCAGCGCCGCGACGAGCCAGCTGCGCCGGGCGGGAGCCATCGTGGCGCGGATGCTAGCATCCGCCGCGCGGTGCCGAACCCGAGAGAACGTTGGCCCTACGTCGCCCATGCGCTGGCCGTGGCGACCCTGTTCGGCCCGACCCTGTTCCTGGGCGAGGTGCCGTACTTCCGCGACGTCGTCTACACCTACTACCCGGACCTGGTGTTCCTCGCCCGCTCGTTGCGCGCCGGCGTGTTCCCGCTGTGGCACCCGGGCGCCGACGGTGGCGCGCCGTTCTTCGCGCCCTACCCGCCGCACCTGCTGCTGGCGTTCGCTTTCGGTGCGACCTGGGCACTGCGGCTGTCGGTCGTGCTGCACGTGTGGCTGGCCGCGGCCGGGGCGACCGCACTCGCTCGCCAGCGCGGCGTGGCGCCCCTCTCGGCGTTCGTGGCCGGCGTGGCCTTCGGGTGGAGCGGCGTGGTGCTCTCCAGCCTGCTCTACCCGGTGTTCCTGGCCGCGGCCTGGATGCCGTGGGTCGTGCTCGCGTGGACCCGCCTCCACGAGCGGCCGAGCCCGCGCGCGGCGGCGGCGCTGGCCGTGGTCGCCGCCGTCCAGCTCTCCACGTTCGGCGGCGAGGTGTGCGTGCAGGCCGCGCTGCTGGCCGTCGTGCTGTGCCCGCCGCGCCGCGCTGCGCTGCGCGAGCTGGCCCTGGCCGGCCTCTTGTTCGTGGCGCTGGCGAGCCCGGTGCTGCTGGGAGCGCGGGCGCTGATGGCGGACACCGCGCGGGCCGCGGGCTTCTCGCCGGCGGCGGCACTCGCCTACTCCGCCGCGCCGAGCGTGCTGCTCGAGTCGCTGCTGCCCGGCTTCTTCGGCGACCTGCGCGGTTTCTCGGGCGCGCAGTTGTGGGGCGAAGAGCTCCACCCCAACGGCTTCCCGTACTTCGTCAGCCTGTACCAGGGGCCGCTGGTGTTGCTGCTGGCGGCCTTCGGGCGCTCGCGGCGGCTGTGGGCGCTGGCGGCGCTCGGCGTCGTCCTGGCGCTCGGCTCCAACGGCCCCGCGGGCCCGTTGCTGGCCCACGCGGCGTTGTTCCGGGCCCCTGTCAAATTCATGTTCCTGGTGGCGCTGGCGCTGGCGTTGCTCGCCGGGGCGGGGCTCGAGCGGGCGCGTGGTCGCGGTCCCCTGGCTCTCGCGCTGGTGCTGGCCGTGCCGCTGGCCATCGGCGGTGGGCTGGCCGCCGCGGACCCGCGGGCGCTGGCCGCGGGCCTCGCGCCGCTGTTCCCCGGCCTGGCCGTGCCCCACGCGCCCGCCGTGCTGGCGGCCCACTGGCCGCCCGACCTGTCGCGGGCGGCGCTGCTGGCGGCGCTCGCGGGCGTCGCCCTCGCGGCGGGCCGGGCGTGGGCCGTGCCGCTGCTGCTGCTGGTCGAGTTGTTCGCGGCCAACGTCCGGCTGGTGCCCTCGGCTCCCGCCGCGATGCTCTCGCTGCGGCCCGAGGTCAGCGCCCTGCTCGAGCCCGTGCGCCAGGGGCCGCCGGCCCGTCTCTTCTCGTGCGGGTTGTGCGCAACGCCGGCGCTGGGCTGGCGCGGGCGCCCGCGCACCGACCGGACGCTGTACGCCCTCGAGCGCCAGGCACTGGCGCCGCGCGCGCAGGTGATCGACGGCCTCGACGGGGCCTTCGACGAAGACCGCATGGGGCTGGCCCCGATCGGCTCCGCGCTGCCCGCACGGTTGCGCGACCCCGCCCAATTGCCCGCCTACTTCCGCACCCTCACTCTCGGCAACGTGCGTTGGATGTTGTCGTGGCGAGCGCTGCCCGCGGAGCTGGCGACGCCGCGGGGCGAGGTCGCAGTGCCGGAGGTGGTGGACCCGCTCCGGCTGTACGAGTTGCGCGGGGCGCTGCCGCGCGCGTACTGGGTACCGGCCGCGATCGCCGTCGCCGACCGCCGCAGCGCCTGGGACGCGGTGCGGCAGGTGGACGAGCGCGCGGTGGTGGTCGTCGAGGCGGCGGGCGTGCCGCCGCCGGCGGGCGTCGGGGCCTCGCCGGCCGAGGTCGAGTACCGGCCCGAGGGGCCGCACGGGGTGCGGGTCCGGGCGCGGACCCCCCCCGGTTTCCTGGTCGTGGTCGATGGTTTCGCGGCCGGCTGGCAACTGACCGCCGCCACGGGGCCCGTGCCGCTGTGGCGGGCGAACGGGCGTTACCGGGCCTGGTGGACGCCGGGCGGGGAGCAGGAGTTCAGCCTGGCGTACGCGCCCGGCTGGCGCGGGCCGGCACTGGCGGGGCTCGCACTCGGCTTGCTGGGAGTCCTCGTGTCGGCGCTCACGGGAAAGCTTGACAGGTCTCGCGTGGACGCTTAGAGTCCCGTACTTAAGTGCAAGATCTAGCGAGGTTTTTCTAGGCTCCGCCCATGCCGGTGAAGCTCGGCGAACTCCTGCTGAAGGAGAACATGATCTCCCCTCAGCAGCTTCAGGAAGCGCTGGCCCACCAGAAGACGCATGGTGGGAAGCTGGGGAAGGCGTTTGTCTCCCTCGGCTACGTCCGCGACGAAGAGATCACCAGTCTGCTCTCGCGGCAGTACGGCGTGCCCTCGATCAACCTCGACCACTTCGAGGTCGACCCGGCGATCATCAAGCTGATCCCGCCGGAGACCTGCCGCAAGTACCAGATCCTGCCGCTCTCGCGCTCCGGGGCGACGCTCACCATCGCCATGGCCGACCCGACCAACGTGTTCGCCATGGACGACATCAAGTTCATGACCGGCTACAACGTCGAGCCGGTGGTGGCGTCCGAGACCTCGCTCGAGGAGGCGATCGAGAAGTACTACGGCTCGACCCGCTCGCTGCAGCTCAAGCAGGACACGGGCGGCGGCATGGGCCTCGGCGCGGCGCCGTCGCTGCGGGACGTGATGAAGGACTCGCCGGGCCTGACCGTCGACGACATGGCCTCGGTCGGCCTGTCCGAGGTCGACCTCGACGCGATCGCCGACGACGAGGCGGACGTCGAGCAGGTCAAGACCGAAGAAGACGAGATCGACCTCAACGCGCTGGCCCGCTCGTCCGAGGCCGCGCCGGTCGTCAAGCTGACCAACGTGCTGCTGGTCGACTCCCTCAAGCGCGGCGCCTCCGACATCCACATCGAGCCGTACGAGAAGGACTTCCGCGTCCGCTTCCGCATCGACGGCATCCTGTACAACGTGATGGCGCTGCCGCTGAAGCTGAAGGACCCGCTGACCTCGCGCATCAAGATCATGGCGAAGCTCGACATCAGCGAGAAGCGCCTGCCGCAGGACGGCCGCATCAAGATCCGGCTGCGCATCGAGGACCGCGCCCGCGACCTCGACTTCCGCGTCTCCTGCCTGCCCACGCTGTGGGGCGAGAAGATCGTGCTGCGGCTGCTCGACAAGAGCAAGCTGATGCTGGACATGACCAAGCTCGGCTTCGAGCAGGCCTCGCTGGACCGCTTCCAGCGCGCGATCGCGAAGCCGTACGGAATCGTGCTGGTGACCGGGCCGACCGGGTCGGGCAAGACCAACACGCTGTACTCGGCGCTGTCGTCGTTGAACACGCCCGAGACCAACATCATGACGGCCGAGGACCCGGTCGAGTTCAACCTGATGGGGATCAACCAGGTCCAGATCCGCGACAACATCGGGCTCAACTTCGCGGCCACCCTGCGCTCGTTCCTGCGCCAGGACCCGAACACCATCCTGGTCGGCGAGATCCGCGACTTCGAGACGGCCGAGATCGCGATCAAGGCCGCGCTGACGGGCCACCTGGTGCTCTCCACCCTGCACACCAACGACGCCCCCTCGACCGTCTCGCGCATGGTCAACATGGGCATCGAGCCGTTCCTGGTCGGCACCGCCGTCAACCTGATCCAGGCCCAGCGCCTGATCCGCCGCGTCTGCTCCGGCTGCAAGGAGGAGGTGCGCGACGTGCCGGCCAAGTCGCTGGTCGAGGTCGGCGTTCCGCCCGAGGACGTCAACGGGCTCAAGCTCTTCAAGGGCCGCGGCTGCGGCATCTGCAACGGCACCGGCTACAAGGGCCGCGTCGGGCTCTACGAGGTGATGGAAATCGGCGAGGGCCTGCGCGACCTGATCCTGATGGGCGCGACCTCGCCCGAGATCCGGCGCAAGGCGATCGAGGAGGGCATGCTGACCCTGCGCATGAGCGGGATCGAGAAGCTCAAGCAGGGCATCACGACGATCGAAGAGGTTCTCCGGGAAACCGTGGCGTAGGCGCGGGGTCCCGCGCGAGAAGGGGAGAAACGAAGTGGCACTGAGCCTCCACCAGTTGCTGAAGACGATGAACGAGCTTGGGGGTTCCGACCTCCACGTGACGACCAACTCCCCGCCCCAGATCCGCGTCGACGGCCACCTGCGTCCGATGGACGTGCCGCCGCTGACGGCGACCGACACCAAGGCGCTGGCCTACAGCGTGCTGACCGACGCGCAGAAGCATCGTTTCGAAGAAAACCTCGAGCTGGACTTCTCGTTCGGCATCAAGGGCCTGGCCCGCTACCGCGCCAACGTCTTCATGCAGCGCGGCGCGGTGGCCGCCGTCTACCGGACGATCCCGTACGAGATCAAGGACTTCAAGAAGCTCAACCTGCCGCCGATCGTGGCCCAGTTGTGCGACAAGCCGCGCGGCCTGATCCTGGTCACCGGGCCGACCGGCTCGGGCAAGTCGACGACGCTGGCGGCGATGCTCGACAAGATCAACTCGGAACGCCACGACCACATGATCACGATCGAGGACCCGATCGAGTTCATCCACCAGCACAAGAAGTGCCTGGTCAACCAGCGCGAGGTCCACGCCGACACCCACTCGTTCTCCAACGCGCTGCGCGCCGCGCTGCGCGAGGACCCCGACGTCGTGCTGATCGGCGAGATGCGCGACCTGGAGACGATCGAGTCGGCCCTGCGCATCGCCGAGACGGGCCACTTGACCTTCGGCACCCTGCACACCAACTCCGCGGCGCAGACCATCAACCGCGTGATCGACGTGTTCCCCTCGCACCAGCAGGCCCAGGTCCGTGCCCAGCTCTCGCTGGTCATGGAGGGCGTGATGTGTCAGGCGCTGCTGCCCAAGGCGTCGGGCGCCGGCCGCGCGATGGCGATGGAGATCCTGATCCCCAACTCGGCCGTCCGCAACCTGATCCGCGAGGACAAGATCCACCAGATCTACTCGACGATGCAGACCGGGCAGGAGAAGTACGGGATGCAGACGTTCAACCAGTCGCTCGCCAGCTTGTTCTTTGCCAAGGCGATCAGCCTGCAGACGGCGCTGTCCCGGAGCTCGCTGCCGGACGAGCTGCAGGAGATGATCAATCGTGGCGCGGGGCTCGCCACGCCTCAGTCCCAGCAGGGGCGGCCGCCGATGCGCCCGACCGGGCGCTAGTGCAGGTTCACGGGTAGGAGGCAGGCATGCCAGCATTCGTCTTCAAGGGCAAGGGGCGGGACGGGGCGGCCGTCTCGGGCGAGCGCAACGCCGAGAGCAAGGACGCCGCGATGGCGATGCTCCGCCGCGAGAACATCATCGTTTCGTCCGTCAAGGAGAAAGGCAAGGAGGTCGCGGTCCCCAAGATGGGCGGCAGCGTGCCTGCCAAGGACCTGGCCATCTTCGTGCGCCAGTTCTCGGTCATGATCGACGCCGGTCTGCCGCTCGTGCAGTGCCTGGAGATCCTGGGCGGCTCCAACGAGAACAAGACCTTCGCCAAGATCCTGACCCAGACCCGGATGGACGTCGAAGGCGGCGCGTCGCTGGCAGAGGCGATGCGCAAGCATCCCAAGGCCTTCGACGAGCTGTTCTGCAACATGATCTCGGCCGGCGAGGCGGGCGGTATCCTCGACACGATCCTCAAGCGGCTGGCGACCTACATCGAGAAGAACGTCAAGCTGCAGGCCCAGGTCAAGGGCGCGATGGTCTACCCGGTGGCGGTCATCTGCATCGCCGGCGTGGTCATCTCGATCATCCTGTGGAAGGTCATCCCGGTCTTCGCGGCGATGTTCGCCGGCCTCGGCGCCGAGCTGCCGTTGCCGACCCAGATCGTGATGTTCGCCTCCGAGTGGTTCATCCGGCTGCTGCCGTTCATGGTCGTGTTCGGCATCGGGTTCGTGTTCGTCTTCAAGCGCTACTACGCCACCTACGGCGGCAGGCGCATGGTCGACAAGCTGCTGTTGAAGCTGCCGGTGCTCGGCACCATCTTCCAGAAGATCGCGGTGTCCAAGTTCTGCCGCACGCTGTCCACCCTGATCGCCTCCGGCGTGCCGATCCTCGACGGCCTCGAGATCACCGCCAAGACCGCCGGCAACGCGATCATCGAGGACACGATCATGTACGTGCGCAAGGGCGTGGAGTCCGGCCTGACGCTGGCCCAGCCGCTGCGCGAGTCGGCGATCTTCCCGTCGATGGTCGTGCAGATGATCGGCGTCGGCGAGCAGACCGGCGCGATGGACGCGATGCTGTCCAAGATCGCCGACTTCTACGAAGAAGAGGTCGACCAGGCCGTCGCCAACATGCTGACGCTGATGGAGCCGATCATGATCTTCTTCCTCGGCGGCACCGTCGGCGGCATCGTCATCGCGATGTACATGCCGCTGTTCGCGATGATCAGCCAGCTCTCCAACTAGTTCGGCCAGCCGCGCCGCCTGCCGGGGCTCACCCCGGCGGGCGGCCAGGCCACCCTTGCTGCCGGAGTCGCAGGCCCAGGCCGAACCGCCGCTCTCGGGCGACCTCGAGGTGCTCAAGCGCCTGATGGGGTTCCGCCTGGTGATGGTCACCACGCTGTTGCTGGTGGCCGCCTCGATCGAGGCGGTGTCGGACGACCTCGCCCCCGTCAACCCGCTGTACTTCGTGATCGTGGCCACCTACAGCTTCACGGTGCTCCACGCGCTGGCGCTGAACGCGCTCCCGTACCGGGTGCAGGTCTACCTGCAGACCCTCTCCGACCTGCTGATCATCACGGCTCTCGTCTGGATCACGGGCGGCGTCCGCGCCGGCTTCATGCTGCTCTACCCGCTGTCGGTGCTGACCGGCACCGTGCTGCTCGAGCACGGCCGCGGGCTCGACCTCGCCACCTTCGCCACCTCGGCCTACGCCGCAGTGGTGTGGGGCGTGCGCGTCGGTGCGCTGCCGCCCGAGGGCCTGTCCGACGTGCTGTTCCTGCCCGAGACGCGGCTCGCCTACTCGGTGTTCGTGACCGGCGTCGCCTGCGCGACGGTGGCGCTGATCGGCTCCTACCTGACCGAGAGCCTGCGCGCCGCGGGCCAGCAGCTCGAGCGCACGGCGGGCGAGGTGGCCGGGCTCAAGGAGCTCAACGAGGTGATCGTGGCCAGCATCCACTCCGGGTTGCTGACCGGCGACGCCCGCGGCCGGGTCACCTACGCCAACCGCTTCGCGGAGGCCCTGCTGGGCCTGCCTTTCTCCGCGCTGCGCGGCCGTCCGCTGGCCGAGGTCTTCGCCGACCCGCGCTTCGACGACGCCGGGCTGCGCATGCGCGCGACGGCGCAGGGCCTGGCCGCGATGGCCGTCGAGTACCGCCGGCCCGACGGCGAGGCGCGCGAGTTCGGGGTGTCGGTCTCGGTGCTCGGGGCCGACTGGGGCTACCTGCTCGCGGTCCAGGACCTGACCGACGTCAAGCGCCTGGAGCGCGAGGTGCGGATCAAGGAGCGGCTCGCCGCGGTCGGCGAGATGGCCGCCGCGCTGGCCCACGAGATCCGCAACCCGCTGGGCTCGATCAGCGGCTCGGCCCAGGTGCTGATGGCCGAGCCGGGCATCTCCGACGAGCAGCAGCACCTGCTCGACATCATCCGCCGCGAGTCGCGCCGGCTGTCGGAGACGCTCAGCCAGTTCCTGCGCCAGGCGCGGCCGACGCCGTCGCGCCTCGAGCCGCTCGACCTGGTGCCGACCGTGGCCGAGGCGGTCAAGCTGCTGCGCAACGCGCCGGAGGTGCTGGCCGAGCACGACATCGCCTTCGAGGCGGAGGCCACGTCGCTCGTCTGCCGCGCGGACCGCGACCAGATCCTGCAGGTGTTCTGGAACCTGGTCCGCAACGGCCTGGAGGCGATGCCCGCGGGCGGGCGGCTGGTCGTCGGCGTGCGCCGCGAGGGCGGCGAGGTCGTGATGTCGATCCGCGACCACGGGCACGGGCTGGACGCCGATGCCACCGACCGCCGGATGTTCGAGCCGTTCCAGACGGGTCGCGAGATGGGCACCGGCCTCGGCCTCGCCATCGTGTACCGGATCGTGCGCGAGCACGGCGGCGACATCCACGTCGAGAGCCGCCAGGGCGAGGGCACGGACGTCCAGGTCCGGCTGCCGCTGCTGCCGCTGGTCGCCGTCAATTGAGCGCGCGCCGGTCCGGCCTGGCGCTGGCGGCGCTCGCCGCCGTGCCCTTCCTGCCGGCGCTGGTCGGCGCTCGCGCGCTGTTCCAGCGCGACGTCGTCAGCTACTGGCTGCCGATGGTCGAGGTCTTCGTCCGCCAGGTGAATGCCGGAGCGTGGCCGCTGTGGAACTCGGGAGTCGGGTTCGGCGCCCCGCTCTGGGCCGATCCGAACTTCCAGTGGGCGTATCCGACCACCTGGCTGAACCTGCTGCTGCCGCCCGCGATCGGCTTCGCCGTGATGGTCGCCTCCCACGCGGTGCTGGGCGCCCTGGGCGCGCGGCGCCTCGCCGTGGCGGCCGGCGCGTCGCCCGCGGCGGCTTTCTTCGCCGGTGCCGCATTCGCGTGGTCGGGCCCGTGGTTGTCGTCCGCGACGCTGTGGCACCACTACTGCACCGTCGCCTGGGCGCCGTGGGTGCTGCTCGCGCTGGAGCGCCTGGCCGCGGCGCCCGGTGCGCGGCGGGTCGCCGGTCTCGGCGCGGCTGCCGGCATGGCCGCCCTCGCGGGCTCCGCCGACGCGTGCCTGATGGTGCTGCTGCTGGCGCTGGCGCGGCTGCCCGCGTTGTTCGCCGCGAGCCGCGCGCCGCGGTCCCTGCTCGCGGGCCTGCTCGCCTCGGCGGCGCTGGCTGCCGGGCTGGCGGCGGCGCAGTGGCTGCCGACCGCCCACATCGTCGCCGCCGGCGTGCGCGGCGCGCTGCCCGAGTCGGCCCGGCTGTACTGGTCCCTGCATCCCGCTTCGCTGGTCGACCTCGGCGTGCCGCGGCTGTTGGCGGCCGTGCCGTGGACCAACGGCGCCCGCGACCTGCTCTACGAGGGGCGCGAGCCGCTGATCGACGGGATCTACCTGGGCGCCAGCGTGCTGGTGCTGGCGGCCGTCGGGCTGGCGGCCGCCGAGCGCCGGCGGCTGGCCTGGGGCCTCGCCGCCGCCGCGCTGCTGCTGATCGGCCTGGCCCTCGGCCGGCACGCGCCGCTGAGCCCGCTGCTGGCGGCTCCCGGCTTCGCGCAGCTGCGTTATCCCGGCAAGTTCCTGTGGCTGGTGCCGCTGCTGGTCGGGCTGCTGGCCGTGCTCGGCCTGCAGGCCGTGGAGTCGGCGCGCGCCGCGTCCGCGGCGATCACGCGGGTCGCGAGCGCAGGCCTCGCCGTCAGCACACTGTTGCTGCTGTCGGCGGTCGTCACCTGGCTGCGTTCCGGGCTCTGGCTGCCGTGGGTCGCGACGGGTGTCGACCCCCAGTGGGTCGCGAGTGGGGCCGCCCTGGCCCTGCTCCACGCCGGCCTCGCAGCCGGCCTGGTCGCCGGCCTGGTGCGCGCGGCGGCGGCGCAGCCGGTCGCGGCGCGCCCGCTGCGCTGGATCGTCGCCGCGACGCTCGTGGACCTCGCGTTGTTCGCGCTGCCGCAGAACCCGATGGGGCCACCGGAGCTGTTCCGGCACGAGCCGCCCGTGGTCGCGGCGCTGCGCCGCGAGCGGGCCGCCCGCGTGCTGGTGCGCCGTGGCGAGCGCCGGCTCGAGGATCAGCTGCGTTACGGCCCCGTGGGCTGGCAACCCGAGCCCCGCTTCGTGCTCGGCGTGCAGGAGTTGCTGTCGCCGCCGGCTGCGGCCCGTTGGGGACTGGCCGGCAGCTTCGACGGGGACTTCACCGGCCTGGCCCCGCGCCCGACGTCCGCGCTCTCCCGGCTGGCCGGGGGGCACGGCGCGGAACTGGCGCGATCCCGGCTGCTGCAGGTCGCGGGCGTCTCCCACGTCGTCACCCTCGAGTCGCATCCGCCCCTCGCCGGCGCCACCGAGGTCGCGGCTTTCCCCTCGGTCTTCGCCGAGCCCGTGCGACTGTTCCGGCTGTCGCCGCCGCTGCCCTACGCGCGCCTGGTGTGCGGCGTGCGCCGGGTCGACGAGGCCGGCGCACTGGGTCGGATCGTCGACATGGCGTCGGACGTGCTGCGCGAGACGGGCTCGCCGGACCTGCCCGAGCGCCGGTGCGAGCACGGGTCCAGCGCGCGCATCAAGCTGCTGGGGCGAACGCCGGCGAGCGCTTCCTACGAGGTGACCGCCTCGCACGGCGCCGTGCTGGTGGAGCTGGGCGCCGTCTACCCGGGCTGGAGCGTCACCGTGGACGAGGCGCCCGCGACGCTCGGTACGGCCGACATCCTGTTCCGCGCCGTGGAGGTCCCGGCCGGACGCCACGTCGTGACCTTCGCCTATGAGCCGCCGGGACTGCGCGCCGGGCTGGCCCTGGCCGCCGTCGCGGCCGTCCTGCTGGCACTCGCGGCCCGCGCCCCCCGACCGCGGCCGGGCTGCTAGCATCCCCGCCGCGGATGGGAGACACGCGACGGGTCCTGATCGTCGACGACGAGCCATCGATGCGCGAGATGCTGGCCATCATGCTGCGCAAGGAGGGCTACGTCATCGAGACCGCCGAAGGGCGGGTGGCGGCGGCGGCCGCGTTGGCCCGCGCCACTGCCGACGCGGTGATCACGGACGTGCGGCTCGGCGACGGCGACGGCATCGAGATCCTGCGCCACGTCAAGGCGGCCTCGCCCGAGACGGTCGTGATCGTGATGACCGCCTACGGCTCGACCGAGACCGCCGTCGCGGCGCTCAAGCTCGGGGCCTACGACTACCTCGTCAAGCCGTTCGACGTCGACGAGCTGAAGATCGTCCTGCGCAACGCGCTGGAGCGGCAGCGGCTGCAGGAAGAGAACCGCATCCTCAAGGCGGAGTTCCGCACCCGCGCTGGCCTGGACCGCATCCTCGGCATCTCGCCGGCGATGACGGCGCTGTTCGAGATGATCCGCTCGGTCGCCACCACGTCCTCGACCGTGCTGATCACCGGCGAGAGCGGCACCGGCAAGGAGCTGGTCGCCAAGGCGCTGCACGCGCAGTCGCCGCGCCAGGGCGCGCCGTTCGTTTCGGTCAACTGCGGGGCGCTGACCGAGACGTTGCTCGAGAGCGAGCTGTTCGGTCACGTCAAGGGTGCCTTCACCGACGCCCACCAGAGCCGCAAGGGCCTGTTCGAGGCCGCTCACCGCGGCACGCTGTTCCTCGACGAGGTGGGGGAGACCACCCCGGCGATGCAGGTCAAGCTGCTGCGGGTGTTGCAGGAGAAGCGCATCCGCCGGGTGGGTGGCACGGAGGAGACGGACGTCGACGTGCGCATCATCGCGGCCACCAACCGCTCGCTCGAGCAGCTGGTCGAGGAGGGCCGCTTCCGCGAGGACCTGTTCTACCGGTTGAGCGTGATCCCGATCCGGCTGCCGGCGCTGCGCGAGCGGCGCGAGGACATCCCGCTGCTCGCGGCCCACTTCCTGGAGCGCTTCGCGCGGGAGATGGGGAAGGGCGTGACCCGCCTCGCGGAGGAAGCGCTGGGTCTGCTGCAGCAGCACGACTGGCCCGGCAACGTGCGCGAGCTGGAAAACGTGATGGAGCGCGCGGTCGCGCTGGAGACGTCGCCGGTCGTGCTGCCCGAGCGGCTGCCGCGTGGCCTCGGCCGCACGTCCCGCGGCGGGGGCGACGCCGCGACCCGGGTCGAGCCCGGCGACGGCTTCGACCTCGACGCCTACCTGCGCGGCGAAGAAGCGCGCCTGCTCCGGCTGGCGCTCGACCGCGCGGCGGGCGACCGCGGCGAGGCCGCCCGCCTGCTGGGGGTGTCCGCCCGCTCGCTCCGCTACCTGATCGGCAAGCACCAGCTCGGCGAAGCCTGACAAAAATTGAATGCGCTGACAATTTTTGTCACCGTGAGCGCCATCACTAATCCTTTAGAATCAATGGTTTAAGTCCAGTCTCCTGGTGGCACGTGGGTTGCTTTAGTCGTGCCCGAGCCAGAGTACATGGCAACCAAGGAGATCCAAGGACATATGAAGAACCAGAAGGGTTTCACCCTCATCGAGCTGCTGATCGTGGTCGCGATCATCGGCATCATCGCCGCGATTGCCATCCCGAGCCTCCTCCGCGCCCGCATCTCGGCGAACGAGTCCGGTGCGATGGGTGACTCGCGCTCGGTCGGTTCGTCGGAGGTCGCCTACTCCTCGAACAACGGCGGCGCGTTCGGCTGGATGAGCTGCCTCGGCACGCCGTCCTCCTGCGGCTTCGCGGGCGGCACCACGCCGTTCCTCGACAGCGCGATCACGTCGCTGGGCGCGAAGAGCGGCTACAACCGCTCCTTCGAGCCGGGCACGACCCTCGCGGGCTCCGTGGACACCGCCGGTATCGACGGCTTCGTCTACCACGCCACGCCGATCACCGTCGCCCAGACCGGCAACAAGGGCTTCGGCATCGACGGCTCGGGCCTGATCTGCTTCACGACCGACGGCACGCTGGTGCCCTCGGCCAATGGTCGCCTCGCGATCACCTGCAGCCCGGTCAAGTAGCCATTTCTCATCGCGGCCGGCGGGCGCACACGTGCCTGCCGGCCGCTCGTTTTTCGTCCCTCTCGTACGGGCCTAAGGCCAAACCCAAGGAGCGCCAGGTGGAACGGGAACGAGGCTTCACGCTCATCGAACTGCTGATCGTCGTTGCGATCATCGGCATCATCGCCGCGATCGCGATCCCGAGCCTGCTGCGCGCGCGGATCTCGGCCAACGAGTCCGGCGCCATGGGTGACTCGCGGGCATTCGGCTCCGCCGAGCACGCGTACGCCTCGTCCAACGGCATGGCCTACGGGCGGATCTCGTGCCTGGGCACGCCCAGCTCGTGCGGCTTCCACTCCACGACCACGCCCTTCATCGATCCCGTGATCGCCAGCCTGGTGCCCAAGAGTGGCTACAACCGCTCGTTCGTGCCCGGCACTTCGATGGCCGGCTCCATGGACACGTCGTCGGTCGATTCGTACATGTACATCGCCACTCCGACCAATCAGAACCAGACCGGCAGCAAGGGCTTCGCGATCGATGCTTCGGGTCTGATCTGCTTCACCACGGACGGCTCGGCTCCGCCGGCCAGCGGCTCGACGCTGGACGCGACCTGTAGCCCCGTCCGCTAGTCGCACCCTCGCCGCCCCGGCTGCCGTCGGCCGTGGCGCGGCTTCTTCGAGGCGCCCTCCCGCTTCGAGCCCGAACCAGAGACTCGAGGATCGGGTCGTTCTCGCGCAGCTGCGTCGAGGCGGCCCCAAGGGAGACCAGCCTTGCGCAAGGACGCCCCCGGCTTCACGCTGATCGAACTGCTGATCGTGGTCGCGATCATCGGCATCATCGCCGCCATCGCCATCCCCAGCCTGCTGCGGGCGCGGATGTCGGCCAACGAGTCCGGCGCCATCGCCGACTCGCGGGTCGTGGCCTCGGCCGAACACGCCTACGCCGGCGCCAACGGCAGCGCCTACGGCCACATGTCCTGCCTGGGCACGCCGACCGGTTGCGGCTTCGCTCCGAACACCACCGCGTTCGTCGACACGCTGGTGGCCTCGCTCGCCGCCAAGAACGGCTACAACCGCTCGTTCGTCGCGGGCACCACCAGCAAGGGCACGACCGACACCGACGGCATCGCGTCCTGGGTCTACGTCGCCACCCCCGCGGCCGTCGGCCAGACGGGCTCCCGTGGTTTCGCCGTCGACGACAAGGGCATGGTCTGCCAGGACATCACGGGCGCCGTGCCGCCGCTCGCGGGCGCACGGCTCGACTCCACCTGCTCGCCCGTGCGCTAGGACCCGAGACGCCTCCGGATAGAATCGTTTCCGGAGGAGGTATCGTGACCGCGGAGACCACACCGGCGCTGCGTATCGCCGGCCTGGCCAAGACCTACCGGCTCGGCCTGACGGGGAGCGTGACCCGGATGGCCCTGGCCCCGCTCGACCTGACCGTCCGGCGTGGGGAGATCTTCGGCTACCTGGGCCCCAACGGGTCGGGCAAGACCACCACACTGAAGATCCTGATGGGACTCGTCCGCGCCGACGCGGGCGCGGTGGAGGTCCTGGGCCTGGACCATGCCGACCCCGCCTGGCGACGCCGGGCCGGCTACCTGCCCGAACACCCCTACTTCTACGACTACCTGACTCCGGCCGAGTACCTGGCGTACGCCGGTCGCCTGCTCGGCCTCGCGCGCGGGGAGATCGCGCAGCGCTCGGAAGAGCTGTTGCGTCTGGTCGGGCTGTCCGAGGCCCGGGACGTGCCGATGCGCCGCTTCTCGAAGGGCATGGTCCAGCGCCTGGGCCTTGCGCAGGCGCTGGTCAACGACCCCGAGATCGTGTTCCTCGACGAGCCGATGTCGGGCCTCGACCCGATCGGGCGCCACCTCGTCCGCAACATCATCCTCGACCTGCGCGAGCGCGGGAAGACGGTCTTCTTCTCGACCCACATCCTGCCCGACGCCGAGACCCTGTGCGACCGCCTGGCGCTGTTGCGCTCGGGCCGCCTGCTGAAGGTCGGCCGCCTCGACGAGATCCTGGCGATCGACGTCAGCCACTTCGAGGTGCTGGCCTCGGCGGGCGGGCCCGAGCTGAAGCAGGCGGCGGTGGCCGCCGGGGCCAACCTGACGGGCGAGATGGGCGAGCGCTGGCGGATGCACGTCGACGAGCAGCACCTGCCCGCCGTGGTCGCCGCGGTGTCCGCAGGCGGCGGCCGGGTGCTGGGCGTGCAGCCGGTCCGCGAGTCGCTCGAGGAGTACTTCTTCCGCGAGATGGGCGGCAACACCGCGAGGGACCCGTGGGCACTGGGCGACTGAGCCGGATCGTGGCGGTGGCCGCGAACACCCACCGCGAGGCGGTGCGCGAACGCGTGCTCTACAACCTCATCTTCTTCGCGATCCTGATGATCCTGTCCGGCCTGTTGCTCGGCCAGCTCTCGATCCGCCAGGACGAGAAGATCATCAAGGACATCGGGCTGGCCGCGATGGACGTGTTCGGCACCCTGATCGGCGTGTTCCTCGGCGTGTCGCTGATGAGCAAGGAGATCGAGCGACGCTCGCTGTACCCGCTGCTGGCCAAGCCGCTCTCCCGCGACGAGTTCCTGGCCGGCAAGTTCTTCGGTCTTTCCTTCACCCTGTTCGTCAACGTCGTGGTGATGGCGCTCGGGCTGTACGCGACCCTGTTCGTGACCGGCCGCAGCGCCGACCTCGCCCTGCTCAAGGCCGTGCTGCCGATCTACCAGGGCCTGGTGCTGGTGGTGGCGATCGCGGTGCTGTTCTCGACGCTGACGTCGTCCGCGCTGGCCGCGGTGGGCACCGTCTGCGTCGTCGTGGCTGGCCGCTACTCCGACGTCGTCCGCAACATGCGTGACGTGGTCCCCGACGCGCCGGCGTGGCTGATCGAGGGGCTGTACTACGCGATGCCGAACTTCCGCAACTTCGACTTCAAGAACCGCGTGGTGTACGGCGACCCCGTGAGCTGGGGCGACCTCGGCTTCGTGACCGTCTACTGGCTGCTCTATCTCGCGCTGACCCTGAGCGTGGCCGCCGTCGCGTTCCGCCAGCGCGACTTCCAGTGAGCCCCGCCGTGAGCTGGCGCCCGCTGTGGCTGGTGCTGGCGCTGGCGCCGCTCGTGGTCGGCGCGCAGCGCGAGATCGACTCCCGGCTCGGTCGCCACCGCGCCACCGAGGAGGCGCTGTTCGTGTGGTCCGGCAAGGCCGTGCGGCTGATGGCCCCCGGGCTCGAGAACCTGATGGCCGACCTGTACTGGCTGCGCACCGTCCAGTACTTCGGCGGCCAGCGCGTGTTCGACCGCGACAAGCGCTTCGACCTGCTGGAGCCGCTGATCGAGATCACGACGACGCTCGACCCCCGCTTCGAGCTGGCCTACCGCTACGGCGCGATCTTCCTCGCCGAGCCGCGGCCGAACGGCGCCGGGCAGTCGGAGGCCGCGCTGCGGCTGCTCGAGAAGGGCGCCCGCGAGATGCCGACGTCGTGGAAGGTGCGCTGGGACGCGGGCTACTTCCGCCACCTGTTCCTCGACGACCCGTCCGGCGGCGCTCGCATCCTGCTCGAAGCGGCGCAGATCGACGGTGCGCCCTACTGGTTGCGCACGCTGGCCGCCGCGATGAAGAGCAAGGCGCCGGGCGAGCGCGGCTTCGCGCGCGTGCTCTGGCAGCAGATCCACGACGAAGCCGAGGCCGCCCCGATCCGCCGCAACGCCCGTTTCCACATCGACTACATCGACTCCGCCGACCGGCGCGACGCGCTGCAGGCCCGGGTCGAGCGTTTCCACGCGACGCAAGCTCGCTGGCCGCAGACCCTGGGCGAACTGGCCGTCGAGCCGAAGCTGCTCGCGGACGTCGCCCGTGTCCCTTTCGACTACGACGCGAACAGCGGTCGCGTCACGATCTCGCGGCGATCGCCGCTCTGGAGGCTCGAACGATGGAAGGCCCTGTGACCCGACGCCAGGCCCTGGCGGGACTCGCCGCGCTGGCGGCCACCCGCGCCCTGCCGGCTGGCGCTGCCGATCCCCTGCCAGGCCTGAAGCCGGGGGACAAGGTACCGGCGCTGCACGTGACCGGCCTCGACGGCATGCCGCGCAAGCTCGACTGGCCGGCCGGCAGGCCGACCGTGGTCATGTTCTTCATGCCGAGTTGCTCGGTCTGCCACACGATGTTTCCGCGCTGGAACCAGGCCTTCGCCCGCAAGCCGAAGTCGCTGGAGGCGGTCGGTGTCGCGCTCGAGCAGGAGCCGGCGGGCTTCTTCGACGCCTACTCGATCCAGTTCCCCGTCTTCCGCGGCCCCGGCGTGGCGCCCGCGGACCCGCAGCGCCGCCGCGAGTTCGCCGAGGCCTTCAAGATCCGGCAGGTGCCGACCACGATGCGGGTGGCGCCGGGCGGCATCGTCGAGGAGTTCCACGTCGGGCCGCTCGACCTCATGAAGCTGGGCGAGGTGTTCCGGGGGTGATCGGGTTCCGACGCCGGGATGAACCCGGCGCCGGTCCCATGGGGGCTACGTCGCGAACGGACGCTCCTCCGCCCCCAAACCCCCGTCGGGTTCCGACGCCGGGATGAACCCGGCGCCGGTGCCATGGGGGCTACGTCGCGAACGGACGCTCCTCCGCCCCCAAACCCCCATCGGGTTCCGACGCCGGGATGAACCCGGCGCCGGTGCCATGGGGGCTACGTCGCGAACGGACGCTCCTCCGCCCCCAAACCCCCAGCGACGGCCAGCCCTGCCAGCGCGAGCAGGCCGAAGAGGGTGAGGGCGGTCGCAGCCGCCCATGCCCCGGGCCGGTACTCGAGGCGCACGTGGTGGCGGCCCGCGGGGACCGGGACCGCGCGGAACGCCACGTTGGCGCGCAGCACCGGGGCCGGCTTCCCGTCGACCTCGGCCCGCCAGCCGGGGTCCCAGGCCTCGCTCAGCACCACGAAGCCGTCGTGGCTGAGCTCGGCCGAGAGCTCGAGGCGGGCGTGACCGCGCTTCGATTCCTGCACGACGGCCGTGAAGTCCGCGGGCGCCGGCCGCGGGGCTGCGTCCGCGAGCACGAGCTCGCGGGCCGGGTCGAAGCCGGCGTCGAGCAGGACCCGGTAGGCATGCCAGCCGTCCGCACGACGAACGCCGGCGACGGCCCGGACTCGCGGTAGCGGGTCCGGCACGGCGAACACGTGGATGGGCTCCGCGAACCCGCCCGGCAACACTGCGGTCTCGCGCAGACCTGGGTGGCCTTCGCCGTGCAGGGCGAGCACCGCGTCCACGGAGCCGAGTTGCAAGAGCCGCAGGTAGCCTGGCGTCTCCGCGGAGTCGCGCTGCAGTTGCACGAGGTCACGCAGCGGCAACGGGTAGAGCCGCATCAGGTCGTGGCTGAAGCTGCCCGCGAGGCCGTGGCGCGGCGCGATCGAGGGGAACAGGTAGTGCTGCAGGCCCAGCGCACGTGCGAACGCGGGCGGCAGCCCCACGGGCACTTCGTGGAAGAAGGCGCGGAAGTCGCGCTCGGGGAAGCGCTTGCCTGCCGGTCGCGTGCGGTAGTCCCAGACGTGGATGCGGGCGTTCGCCGGCAGCGCGTCGACGGTGGGCGGGCGGAAGCGCAGCAGGTCGGCCGGCGCCAGCGCGTTCAGGCCGTGGTGGGCGCTTCCCAACTCGGCAGCGGCCGCGCACGAGATCACGGCCGCCCCCCACGCGGGCCGGCCGGCGCGGGCGAGGAGGGCGAGGCCGAGCGCGGCCGCCGCCGTGAGCCCGGCCGCCACGAACGGGGGCCGCGGGGCGGGGAAGGGGCGCACGAAGGGCGCCGCGGCCAGCGGCACGAACGCCAACGCCGCAGCGAGGCCGACCCCGAGCGCGAGGGCCGCCAGCGCGCGGAGGCGTGCGCGCCGACCGACTTCGTCGCCGCGAGCGCAGGCCTCGGCCCCCAGCGCCGCCAGCAGCGCGAGGCCGAGCGCGGCCGGGGCCATCGCCTTGACGGGGAAGCGCAGGCCCTGGAGCGGCGGCAGCAGCCACTCCGCCAACGCGTGGAACGGCGCGTGGCGCCCCAGCGCGAAGGCCACCGCGGCCAGCGACAGCGCGGCCAGGACGAGCACCGCGCGACGGCGCTCGGAGGCGGACGCTGCGACCAGCAGGCCGAGTGCGGGCAGGCCCAGGTACAACGAGAGGAAGAAGGGCTCGCTGTCCTCGCGGGCGACGAGCGGGTCGTCCGCGGGGCGCGGCAGGGTGTCGACCGGCGCCGGCAGGAACAACTGCGCCAGGGCGCCGGGGCGCACCGACCAGTACGTCCGCGCCGCCGCGGTGAGCGCCTCGCGCTCGGAGCGGGCCGCCAGCTCGAGCGCGGGCCACCACGAGACGGCGCTCGACGCGATCGCGAGCACGGCGGCTGCCGCGGCCGTCGCGAAGCGGGAGCGGCGCCTGTCGCCGTTGACCAGCGTCCCGCCCGCGAGCAGCGCTGAGAGCAGGCCCCCGCACAGCGCCATCTCGCCGGAGCCGGCGAGCACCTGCAGGGCGAGGCTCGCGCCCCAGAGTGCCGCCGCGCCCGGGCCCGGCGCGGCGAGCGCCCGCAACGCGGCGAGCGCGACCCACGGCAGCCAGGCCGCGCCCGAGAGCTGGTGCCAGAGGTTGGCCATCGAGAGCATCGGGCCCGAGGCGGCGAACAGCGCGCCGGAAAGCGCCGCCGCGGGTGCCGCCAGGCCGAGCCGGCGGCCGAGCGCGAAGGCCCCGATCGCCGCCCAGGCGACGTGCACCAGCACGAGGACCGAGTAGGCCGCCCACGGCTCCAGCCCCAGCAGCAACCACGTCGTCGGGTAGGCGCTCTGGGTCTGCGGGTTGGCCCAGTGCGGCTGGCCGAAGCCCCAGGCCGGGTCCCACAGCGGCAGCTCGCCCGCAGCCACGGCGCCCTTGAAGGCCCAGGCGTGGGCATGCCACGACAGGTGCACGTCGCGCTCGAACAGCGCTCCACCGCGCAGGACCCCTTCGAGCGCCCACAGCGCGGGCACCACGGCCGCGGCGCCGTACGCGGCCGCGGCTCGTCTGCTCACACCCGCGTCCGGCTCAGGATCGCGTGGACACGACCGGGGTCGCGGCTCATGCCCGCGCCATCGGGTTCCGTCGCCGGGGTGAACCCGTCGCCGGTCCCATGGGGGCTCCGTCGCGAACGGAGCTCCTCCGCCCCCAAGCCCCCGTCGGGTTCCGGCGCCGGGATGAACCCGTCGCCGGTCCCATGGGGGCTCCGTCGCGAACGGAGCTCCTCCGCCCCCAAGCCCCCGTCCGTGCTCAGAGGAACTTGAGCCGGCGCGCCGCGAAGCCGCTCATGCGGAACAGCAGCATCCCGTGCGAGAAGCGCGAGATGTTGGTGTCGCCGTAGGTGCGGGCGTGGTAGCGCACCGCGACGTCGACGATCC